>CAZMUK010000044.1:0-21932 GCA_964569415.1 uncultured Luteolibacter sp.
GCTCCGGCATCCTGATCTTCCGACCTCGCTTTCGGCACCGGATTTCTCCCCACCGTGGTTCCCCGGCGGGGTTCCTCCTTGCCAAGCCATTTCCGTGCCGTTCCAATCCGCGCCGCCGTGACGGTGGCCGAAAAACAGGAACAGGTGCTCTCGGAACTGGATCTCTTCCAGGACTGGACGGAGCGCTACGAGTATGTGATCGGACTGGGCCGCCAGCTCGCCCCGATGCCCGAGGCGGAGAAGACAGCCGGCAACCTCATCCAAGGCTGCCAATCCCGGGTCTGGCTTACGGCCTCGCTCGATGAAGGCAAAATCCGCTTCCACGCCGATTCGGATTCGCTCATCACCAAGGGAATGATCGCCCTCTTCATCCGGGTTCTCGACGGAGAGAGTCCGGACGCGGTGCTTTCCTCGGATACGGAATTCATCAACCGCACGGGTCTGCGGGAGCACCTTGCCCCGACCCGTGCCAACGCACTCGGCCTGATGGCCGCCCGGATGAAACAACTCGCCTTGCAACTTTCCCCGCCCTGAAACCTCCCCTGCCATGCCCGTCATCACCTTCGAATGGCTTGCCGATCCCCAGGCTTGGGGTGCGCTCGTCACCCTCACCCTGCTCGAGATCGTTCTCGGCATCGACAATGTGGTCTTCATCTCGATCCTGGTCGACCGCCTCCCCGAAAACCAGCGCCGCAAGGCGCGACTCTTCGGTCTCGGCCTCGCAATGGGCGCGCGAATCGCCCTGCTGTTTTCGATCAGCTGGATCATGGGCCTTACCCGCCCGTTGTTCGAATTCTCCGTGCCGGCTTTCCTCGAGGACCTTGTCCATGCGAAAAACGGTGCGATTGGCATCTCGGTGAAAGACCTGATCCTGTTCGTCGGCGGCGGATTCCTGATCTGGAAAGCCACCAAGGAAATCCATCACAAACTCGAAGGTGCCGCCGAGGGTGGCCATGTGACAAAGGCAGCGTCCACCCTGCGCTCGGTACTGATCCAGATCATCATGATCGATGTGATTTTCTCCCTCGATTCGGTGATCACCGCAGTTGGCATGGTCAATGACCCGTCCCGCGTTTCATTGATGATGGTGGCGGTCGTCATTTCGGTGGCAGTCATGATGGTCGCATCGGGATCCGTCAGCTCATTCGTCACAAGGCATCCATCCGTGAAAATGCTCGCGCTTTCGTTCCTCATCCTGATCGGCACCACCCTGATGGCCGAGGGTCTGCATTTCCATTTCCCGAAGGGGTACATCTACTTCGCGATGGCCTTCTCGCTGGTGGTGGAGATGCTCAATCTCCGTGCACGCCCCAAGCACGGGCCTCCCCCCGCTGCCGGAATCTGATCCGCGCCATCCCTCCCGCCCATGCCCACGGTCCGGATCCGCAGCCTCACCTATCATCCCTCGATCTGGCCGAAGATGATCGCCGAGGCCTCACCCGACGCGAGGCCGGGCGATCTGGTACGCGTGCTGGATGCCGACGGAAATCCCTTCGGCTGGGGCCTTTGGAACCCCCGGTCGCGGATGCCTCTCCGCGTGGTTCGCCATGGCGATGGCGACCTCGACGAGTCCTTCTTTGAAACAGCGATCCGCGACGCTGCCGCTCTCCGCCGGAATGTGCTGGGGGTCAACAAGGATACGGACGCATGGCGCGCCATCCACGGCGACGCGGACTTCCTGCCGGGACTGGTGGCGGATGTGTTCGCGGATATCCTTTCGGTCGAGGTCACCAATCTCGCGGCCTGGCAACGGCTTCCGCGCTGGCTTCCGCTCCTTCACGAGTGTTTCGGCACCTCCCGCGCGGTTGTGGCCACCGACCCCGCGCTTGCGAAAATCGAGGGCATTCCCTCCACGGGAGGCGCTTCCTCGGATGATGTGCGCTCGGTTCGCATCCGGGAACACGGCGCACGCTTCGAGGTCGGCTTCGCCTCCGGCCACAAAACCGGGTTTTTCTGCGACCAGCGCGACAACCGGATCCGGTTTTCCCGCCTCGCAACCGGAAGATCGGTCCTCGACTTGTGCTGCTACACCGGGGGATTCTCGATCCATGCCGCACTCGCGGGTGCGAATGAGGTGACAGCGGTCGACCTCGATGAAAAGGCGGTAGAGGCGGCGAAACACAATGCCAACCTGAACCAGGCGAAAATCCGCTTCACCCACGCGGACTGCTTCACCTGGCTGCGGACGATGATCGGCAACGGACGCACTTGGGACTTGGTCGTGGCCGACCCCCCGAAATTCATCCACGGCCGCGACGATGAACAAGGCCGCGGGAAATACGCCGATCTCAACAAATTGGCGCTTCAATTGGTGGAACCGGGAGGCTTGTTCGTGACCTGCTCCTGTTCGGGCCTGCTTGATGCGGCGGAATTCGAGAGAATCGTGATCCAGAGCGCACACCGCCTCGGACGTCGCCTGCGGATCATCGACCGCACCGGCGCCGGCCCCGATCACCCGACACTGTCGAATTACCCGGAATCGCGCTACCTGAAGCTGATCTGGGCACAAGTGCTGTAGGCCGCGGGAAATTCGGGGATGTCCCTCAATCCTCGATCACGATCCCGGAGGGATCCCAATCGACCTTCGGAAGCTCGAGCCCGAGCCCACCCATCGTGTCGGCAACGATCCGGGCGACACAGAGGTTCCGGTACCATTTCCGGTCGGCAGGGACCACATACCACGGTGCGTGATCCGTACTGGTTGCGGACATCACATCCTCATAGGCAGCCATGAACTCGTCCCACTTCCTGCGGTCGTCGAGATCGTCCGGATTGAACTTCCAGTGCTTCGCGGGATTGGTGAGACGCGACTCCAGCCTCCGTTTCTGCTCCGCTTTGGAGATGTGCAGGAAAATCTTGACGATGGTGGTTCCTTCTTCAGCGAGCATCCTCTCGAAATCGATCACATGCCGCTGCCTCCTCTGCCAGACTTCGTCGGGAAACAAGCGCTTCACCCGCACCGCGATGATGTCCTCGTAGTGGCTGCGGTTGAAAATGACAAGCTCGCCCCGCCGGGGAACCCGCTGATGCACCCGCCACAGGAAATCGTGGGCAAGCTCCTCCTCCGTGGGTTTTTTGAACGACCGGACATGCACGCCCTGGGGATCGATGTGGGAGAAGACATGCTTGATGCAACCGTCCTTTCCTCCGGTGTCCATCGCCTGCATGACCACAAGCACCCGGTGCCTGTTCTGTGCGAAGAGCATCTTCTGCATGGACTGCAGAATGTCCTGCAATTCGCGAAACTGCTTCTCCGACTCCTCCCTGCCCTTTCCCGAGAACAATTCCTTCTCCCCGGGATCAATCAGGCCAAGGTCCGGACGGCTCCCGGGCACGACCCGATACCGTTCCGTGGCTCCTCTCACAGGCATGTTCTGGTGAAACACGGCCGACCCGCCCCTGACAAGCACCGAGTCCGGCGGAGAGGCGTATCTCGGTGACAATTCCGTCATCGCCGCTTTCCCAACATTCGGATTGAAAATGCGCCGACCGGGCGGTTCCCTTGCCGGGATGCCACGGAAGACCCGCAACACCCGGCCCCGCCCGGCCCCGCCCGCCGCCGATGCCGGGGTAGCGGTGGCGGTCCATGTGGGTGCCAGTTCGGTCTCGATGCTTGTCGCCCAACGCAATCCCGATGGCTCCCTCGTCCCGGTCGACTTCCTCGAACAACCGGCACCGGTCGCACGCGACATTTTCCGCCACGGATCCGTGAGCCTCGCAACCACCGAACGGCTCGTGCAAATCATCAAAGGCTGCCAGATGAGCCTCGCGGAATCGGGGCTCGACCCGAAAGCCGTGAAGCGGGCCGCCGCCACCAACATCCTCGCGGAGGCGTCCAACCACGAAACCGTCATCAACCGCATCCGCATCGCCTGCGGACTGCGACTCGAAACAATCGATGACGGGGAAATGACCCGCTTGATTTACCTGAAGACCCGCCGCCGGCTTCAGGGACTGCCCGCGATGCGAAAGGACAACACACTGGTCGTCCATGTGGGCCCGGGCAACACCCGCGTGCTCCTGTTCCAGAACGGCCTGATCACCCGCTACACGAGCTACCGAATGGGCACCCACCGCACCCGCGAGGCGGTGGAGGGCTCACATGCTGAGGGACAGGCACTCACCCGCCTGATCCGCGAACACGCCTCGGGAAACCTCGCACAAATGCGCTTCGACTACTCGGATGTGCCCTTGAACGGCCTCGTGTTCATCGGCTACGAAATCCAGTCGGTGGCCGCCGCTCTGTCCGGCACTGGCGGGCCCTGCCCAACAGCTTCGCTGCGCCAGTTCACGAACCGGGCCGCGGCGATGAGCGATGTGGAACTCGTGAAGCGGTTCCAGCTCGACTACCAGACGGCCGAGGCGCTTTTGCCCGCGCTGGAGATCAATCTCGCGGTCGCGGAAGCCTTTCGCTGCAAGGAGGTGCACATCCCGAACAGTCCCTACGAACAAGGCCTGCTGCAGGACCTCCTTGTATCCCGCGAAATGACCGGGGCCTTCGCCGAAGAGGTGCTCCGCTCGGCGCACATCCTCGCCGAGCGCTACCAGTCGGCTCCCGGCCACGGCGAGCATGTCGCCAACCTCGCATCCCGGCTCTTCACGGGCCTGCAGGACCTCCACGGGTTGTCCGATCATGATTTCCTGCTGCTCAAGGTCGCGGCGATCCTTCACGAGGTGGGCACCTATGTGAGCCCGCGCGCCCACCACAAGCACTCGGAGTACCTGATTCTCAATTCCGAGGTGTTCGGACTCGATCGCATGGATGTGACCATCGTCGCGCTCGTGGCCCGCTACCACCGCCACGCGTGTCCCTCGCTCAACCATCCGGGATATGCCGCTCTTTCCCCCGAAAACCGGATCCGCGTCTCGAAACTCGCCGCTCTCCTCCGCGTGGCCGACGCGCTCGAACGAACCCACGCCCAACGGGTCTCATCCATCGGGATCCGCCATGAACCCGGACGCCTCGTGCTGGAACTTCCCGGCGTGAACGACCCAACCGTGGAACGCCTCGCGATGGCCGCGAAGGCCGACCTTTTCGAGCAGGTCTTCGGCCTCACGGTGGATGTCGCCAACCGACCCTGACGCCGCCCAACCCGATGACCTCCCACACGGCAGCGCTCACAAGCCGGCAGGCGGAGGCCCTGCGCGCACTTCTGGTGCGGTCGGGCTTCGACCTTTCGGACGCACCTCACGCCCTGTTCAGCGCGCGCAAGGACCACTTGAGGGTGACGGTCTACCGCAAGGGACCGAAGGTCCTCATCCAGGGCCGAGGCACGGAGGATTTCATCCGCTTTTCCCTGGAACCGGAAATTCTCGGCGAGGCGCGTCTGGGTTATGAGGAGGTGGCCGACCCTGAAAAGTTCCTCCCCCACTTCGGTGTCGACGAAAGCGGCAAGGGGGACTTCTTCGGTCCGCTTGTGATCGCCGGGGTTTACACCGATGCGGGAATCGCGCGCCAACTTCTCGATGCCGGAGTAATGGACTCCAAACGCATCTCGGGCCCGGCAAGAATCCGCCAACTCGCGGAGATCATCCGCAACACCCCTGGCGCCCTTCATGAAGTGGTTTCGATCGGCCCGGAACGCTACAACGAAATGCACGCATCCTTCGGAAACCTCAACCGACTGCTCGCATGGGGCCATGCCCGGGTGATCGGCAAACTGCTGGAACGCAAACCGGAATGCCCGAGAGCCCTCAGCGACCAGTTCGCCCGCCCCGAGGTGCTTGAACGCGCCCTGCGCGCCAGCGGAACCTCGATCGCGCTCGACCAGCGCACCAAGGCCGAAAGCGATCCGGCGGTGGCTGCGGCATCGATCCTCGCCCGTGAACGCTTCCTCGACTGGATGGACCGCACCTCCGCAGCCTGCGGAGTGCGCCTGCCGCCCGGTGCCTCTGACGCAGTCATCAAGGCCGGCCGCGAACTGGTGGCCTCACGCGGTGTGGATGCGCTCGGCAAGGCCGCCAAACTCCATTTCAAAACCACGGCTTCGGTGCTCGAAACACCCGCATGAACAGATCCTCTGGGAAATCCGGCACGGAATCTGCCGCATCGCCGCTGCAACACCCTCCTCCGAACTCCACACCCCAATCTCCGAACCCATGGCCACCGTAACCAAACGGGACCTCTCATCCCGCATCACCGCCTTGCTCGAAGCCGCGGGCACTCCGGTGCCACAACAAGTGGTGCACACGATGATCCAGACCCTTGTGATGGAAATCACCAATGCCGTCGCCCGCGGAGACAAGGTGGTCCTCCGCAACTTCGGGACCTTCGAACCACGACTCACCAAAGCCAAGATCGGCCGCAATCCGAAGGATCCGCGGCATGATGTGCCCATCCCCGCCCGGCGCGTGGTGAAATTCAAACCAGGCAAGGAAATCCGCGCGACTCTGGCGGAGACAGACGCGCCGGCAAAACACCCGAAGGAACGGGCCTGATCCGTCGCCATGCGCTCCTCTCCAGCCATCCTTTCCGCGGCGTGCCTGCTCGCAGCCGGCCTCCTGCCGTCCTGCTCGTCGCGTCCGGGTGGCCATGAGGGATACATGACCCGTTCCTACTCCGTGCGCGGCGAAACCTACCACCCGATGTCGGTGGAGGACGCCCTCGGATTCAGGGAAACGGGCACCTGCTCGTGGTACGACGAGTCCTCTTGGTTCGGTCTGCGCCGCGGAAATACCTCGCTGGGGGAAAAGGTGATGCCGTGGCACCTTACCGGCGCCCACAAGACGCTTCCCCTGCCTTGCCTCGTCAAGGTCACCAACCTCGACAACGGAAAGTCCGTCACCCTGCGCATCAACGACCGCGGACCCTTCATCGCGGGACGCCATCTGGATGTGACGCCGCGGGCGGCAAAGAAACTGGGATTCCATGACCAAGGCCTCGCCACCACCCGCCTGCAGGTGATCTCGGTCGGCGACGGACGCTGGCGGAAAAAGAAGAAACGCTGGCTGTTCTTCTGAGACCCGACCACCGGACACCCGGTTTTCCTGCTTCCGCCAGCACGCATCCGTGGCTTTGATCCGTCCATGAAGGAATTGGCACGGATCATCCGCCACACCCTCCGCTTCCCGGGACTGAGCATTCTTTCCCTCGTCCTCGCCGTCCTCTGCACGGCTCTGGTTCTGGTACTGCCAGGAGTGACGATGCGCTTCGTCGATGAAATCATCGGCCGCAACCGCCCCGACCTGATTCTCTCCACGGCCGCCATCGGGGCGGCCGCGATCCTCGCCCGCCAACTTCTCTTCACGCTCCGCACGCATGTCAACCACCTGCTGGAACAGCGACTCACCCACGCGATCCGGGTGGAACTCTACGCCAAACTCCAGCGACTCCCCGTGAAATGGTTCGACTCGACTTCCTCGGGCGAAGTGATGTCGCGGGTTGCCGACGATGTGCCCACGATGGACCGGGTGCTCATCGAGGGAACCGACCAGGCACTGGCCGCGATCCTGCAGTTTCTCATCATCACGGGGTACATGGCCTACCACTCGTGGCAACTCACCTTGGTGACCCTCGCACCACTGCCGCTCATCGGGATCATCACCTCGTGGTGGGCGCGTCGCTCGGCACCGCTGTGGAGCGATTCGTTTCAAGCCTCGTCGGCCCTCAACGCGGTGCTTCACGACCAACTGGCAGGCATCCGTCAGATCAAGGCTTTCACCGTGGAACCCAAGGCTCTGGAAACATTCGAGACGGCATCGCGCTCGGTCGGCGAACGCCACATGCGCGTAATGCGCGGCCAGGCGGTGGTCTGGCCCGCTGTATCCTTCATCGCGGAGTCGGGAATCATCATCATGGTCGCGGCAGGCTCGTGGTGGGCCCTGCGCGGGGACCTGTCCCCCGGCGTGGTGATCTCGTTCCTCGTGGCGTGGGGCTTCCTGTTCGATCCTGTCTCGCGAATCAATCCGCTGGCACAGACATTCACGCGCGGGATCGTCGCCGCCCGCCGTATTTTCGCGGTGCTCGACACCCCCGACGAACCGCACCTCACCGAGGGCAAACGCCCCACCTCCGTCCGGGGGCATGTGCGCTTCGAACATGTCTCGTTCCGCTACGACCCGGAAAGCCCGACGGTTTCGGACCTCGATTTCGAGGCACTTCCCGGGAAAACCATCGCCTTGGTGGGACCTACCGGCGCGGGGAAGTCCACGGTGCTCAACCTGCTAACCCGCTTCTACGAGCCGGACGAGGGACGGATCCTGCTCGACGGCGTGCCGCTCGCGGATATCTCGAAGGAATGGCTCCGCGACAATACCGGCTATGTGACCCAGGATTGCTTCTTGTTCAACATCCCGGTGCGCGACAACCTGCTGCTCGCGCGTGCCGACGCAAGCGATGCGGAAATCATGAAAGCCCTTGAGGCGGCAAACGCCGCCGAATTCGTGCGCAGACTGCCCGACGGACTTTCCACGGTCGCGGGCGAACGTGGCAGCCGCTTCTCGGGCGGGGAACGCCAGCGACTCTCGATCGCGAGGGCGATCCTGCGCAATCCGCCCATCCTTCTCCTCGACGAAGCCACCTCGGCACTCGACAACCGCACGGAACAACTGGTGCAGCAGGCTCTCGCGAACCTCCGTGCCGATCGCACCTGCTTTGTGATCGCGCACCGTCTCTCGACCGTGCGGGAGGCGGACATGATCTGCGTGATGGAGAAAGGCCGCATCACCGAGACGGGAACCCACACCGGACTTCTTGCACGCGGGGGATCCTACGCGAAATTGTGTGAGGCGGGTTTCGGAAATGATTCTCGACCTCCAAGGTGAGTTGGTTCACAATCGGCGCGGCACGACTTTGCAAGAACCATGGAAACCGTCTTGATCGTTCCCGAATCAAATCCTCCCTGCACCGTGGCGGAGGTAATCGCCGCCCTCCGCAAGGAACACCTTGATCCGCGCCACGAGGCCAAGGGCTGGGGCGATTGGATCCACCTCGAGTGCTACGACACGGTCATCAGCATCGAGTGCAACCACGGCCTGAGCCGCTCGGCCACCATCGAACATGCGGACGGAGAAGAGGACGGTGAACCGGGCGTCTCAATCCTTCGCGCCTTTTCAAAGCTCGGCTGGCACGGCCTCGATGCCGACGGTGAGTTCAGCCTCGACTGAAGGCTTCTCACCCTTTCTCAACCCGCGGAATCCACGGTTCCCTCGGCCGACCCGCTCGCGAAACGGATCCGGATTCGGTCCCCTTTCCGCAAAGTCGCGCCATCACGGACAATCCGGCCGGTCAGGTCGGTGGTAAGCGAGAACCCGCGCTGAAAAACGGACTCGGGCCCCAGCGCACGCAACATGCCGGAAAGCCGCACCAGTCTCTCCTCGCGGGAGGACAGGCCGCTGCTTGCCGCAAGCACCAGCGCGGTCCGCAGCGCACGCAGTCCCTGTTCGCGCCTTTCCAAGAGGTTGGCGGGGTGCACGGCGAGATGACGACCCTTCGCCGCGGCCAGCCGCAAACCCTTGTCCTCCAGTGCCGCACGCGCGGCCGGGCGCAACCTCGCCCGAACCATGTCAACCCGGACCACGGCTTCCCGCAAAAGGCTCAAGCCCTCCCGGCCGATCACGCCGCGTCGATGCACTTCGAGCAAGGCCCCTGCGGCGTCAAGCCTCACCGCCACCGCACGCCGCATCCTCCTCCGCACCCGAAAGAGCATCTCCCGCAGTTCATCCCCGTCCGGCACCGCGATCTCGGCAGCCGCACTCGGCGTCGGAGCCCGCACATCCGCGACGAAATCCGAAATCGTGAAATCGGTCTCATGCCCGACCGCACTAATCACCGGAAGCGGACACCCGGCGATGGCCCGCGCCAGAACTTCCTCGTTGAAACACCAGAGATCCTCCAGCGAACCACCGCCGCGACCGACGATCAAAACATCACAGCGCGGCATCCCGTGATCCGCAGGCCGCCCCATCCGCCGCACCGCATCGGCGATACCACGCTCCGCTCCCTTCCCCTGCACCCGCACCGGATACAAAACCACGCGCACCCATGGCGCCCTGCGCCCGATGACCTTGAGCATGTCCTGCAGCGCCGCGCCGGACTCGGAGGTGATCACACCCACCGTCCGCGGAAAACGCGGCAGAGGCTTCTTGCGGTCGGCATCAAACAAACCCTCCTCCTGCAGCTTCCGCTTCAATGCCTCGAAACGCGCCTGCAGTCCGCCGGCTCCGGCAGGCGCCACGGACTGGACCGTGATCTGCAACTGCCCGCGAGCCTCGTACAGTCCGGTCTCGGCCTTCACCCGCACCAAAGCGCCGTCGACCACAAACGCACTGCCGGGACGGGTCCTCGCTCCGAACATCACACAGGAAATCTGCGCGCCCTCGTCCTTGAGCGTGAAATACCAATGCCCGCTCGGCTGCCTGCGCAGATTGGAGACCTCGCCCTCAACCCCAACCTCGCCCAACCCCGACTCGAGAAGCTGACGAATCCTCCGCACCAAACGGGTGACGGTCCACCAGTCGCCGCCGGATGCCGCCCCGAACAAGTCCTGTTGCATGCCTCCCATGAAACCAAGGTCGCGAACGCTTTCCGAGCAGGAAAACACCCCGGTTCAAGCACCCGCGAGCAAACGCCGGAAGTAGCCGATGGTGGGCTCCAAGCCCTCATCAAGCGAAACCTTGGGCGACCAGCCAAGCTCGGCCTTGGCGAGGGAAATGTCGGGCTGACGCTGCTTGGGGTCGTCCCCCGGCAACGGCAGATGGATGATCTTGGAGCGCCCTCCCACCTTGGCGAGAACCTTCTCAGCCAACTCAAGCATCGTGAACTCGCCGGGATTGCCGATATTAACCGGTCCCAACAGACTCGGATGCTCCATCAACCTCACGAATCCCTCGATCAGGTCGTCCACATAGCAGAACGACCGGGTCTGGGTGCCGTCCCCATACACGGTCAAATCCCTGCCCTGCAGGGCCTGCACGATGAAGTTGGACACCACGCGCCCGTCGTCGGGCAGCATCCGCGGACCGTAGGTGTTGAAAATGCGCACCACCCGGATATCGACGCCGTTCTGCCGGTGGTAATCGAAAAACAAGGTTTCGGCACAACGCTTCCCTTCGTCGTAACAGGCGCGGATGCCGATCGGATTGACACTCCCCTTGTACCCCTCGGGTTGCGGATGCACCTCGGGATCGCCATAGACCTCGGAGGTCGATGCCTGAAACACCCGCGCCCCCACACGCTTGCCCAACCCAAGGCAATGGATGGCGCCCAACACCGATGTCTTGGTGGTCTTGATCGGATTGTGCTGGTAGTGCGGCGGCGAGGCCGGACACGCGAGGTTGTAGATGCGATCGACCTCGAACCGGAACGGATCCACCACATCGTGCCTCACCAACTCGAAAGCTGGATGATCGGCGAGATGGCGGACATTCGCCTTGCGCCCAGTGAAGAAGTTGTCGAGACAAACGACCTCGTGACCCTCGCCGAGCAAGCGCTCGCACAGGTGCGACCCCAGAAACCCGGCTCCTCCGGTGACAAGTATCCGCATGGCCGCAGGGCTACAGAAGCCATCCGGCGATGCAAGCGGGAAAACAGCACAAAACGCGGTTTGTTCATTTTTTATTGAACAAATCAGCATGAAGGGTATGCTGGCTGCAATGAGCGCTTCCCGCTCCCTCCTGCCGGACGATCCGGATTCTCCGGAGCGCCGCGTCATCGCGGTTTTCGTCGACGGGGTGCGGGTGCTGGGACTGCCGCGCTCGGTCGGGGAAATTTTCGGAGTGCTGTTCGTTTCACGGGAGAAGCTCTCGCTGGACGATATCGTCGCGCTGCTCGGGATCAGCAAGGGATCGGCAAGCCAAGGAATTCGCCTGCTCAAAAGCCTCGGAGCCGTGCGCGAGGCGGAAGGCAACGGCTCGGCGGAGCGCCGAACCTACTACGAACCGGCGGTGGAACTGAAACGCCTCGTCGGCGGCTTCATCCGGGAACAAATCCGCCCCCACCTCGAAAGCGGGAAATCGAAGATCGGCCAGATCTCGCAGTCCGCCTCGGCACTCCGCGATCCCGCGCGACGCGATTTCCTCAACGACCGGATCGACCGCCTCGAGCAATGGATGCGCAGCGGATCAAGGGTCCTGCCCATCGTGCAAAAACTCCTCGGACAATGAGCCAAGCAGCGTCCACGCCCGAATGGTACTGCGTCCGGACCCAGACGAAGCGCGAGCACATCGCGGCCGGCCACCTCCGTGAACTGGAGGGCGTGGAGGTGTTCTGCCCCCGCATCCGCTACCGCAAGGCAACCCGCCGCGGCAAAATATGGTGGGTGGAACCACTCTTCCCGGGCTACCTGATGGCGAAGTTCCGCATCGATGAACTGGAGCGCGCGGTGACCTTCTGCCAGGGAGTGCGCGGCTTGGTGCGCTTCGGTTCGAAACCCCCGCCGGTGCCGGCGACCTTCGTGGAATCGCTCCGCAAGGAAATCCGCTCCCGCGCCGATGCAGACGAGGAAATGTTCAGCGTCTCGCCTTCCGTAGAGACGGGCGACGAGGTGGAAATCGCACACGGCCCCCTGCGCGGAATGCGCGGCACCATCGTCGAAGTGGCGCCGGCCAACGAACGGGTGAAGGTGCTACTCGAATTCCTCGGGCGCCCGCGGACAATCTCGGTCGACCTGTTCTCGATCCTGTTGCCGCGCCGGCCGCTGCCCTGATTCGACCCGAACCAGCCATGCAAGCGGACCATCGAACGGATTTCCTGATCGTCGGCGCGGGTTTCTCGGGCCTCGTGGTGGCGGAACGGCTCGCAGCCCATGGCTGGCACTGCACGGTGGTGGACCGCCGCAACCACATCGGGGGCAACGCCCACGACCGAACCGACAAGGCGGGCGTGCTGGTCCATTCCTACGGACCCCACTACTTCAGGACGAATTCGCGCAAGGTCAGGGAATACCTGTCCCGCTTCACGGAGTGGCAGGAGGCGGACTACAAAATCAAGAGCCACGCCCGCGGACGCCTGTGGTCATTCCCGGTGAACCTCAATACTTTCGAGGAACTGTCCGGAAAACCGTCGACCGAGGAAGAGTTCACCGCATGGCTGGAATCACAGCGGATCCATTTCCCCGAACCGAAAAACTCGGAAGAACAGATCCTCTCGCGGATGGGACGCGAACTCTACGAATTGTTCTTCGAAGGCTACACGACCAAACAATGGGACCGCCATCCGCGGGATCTGGATGCCTCGGTCTGCGCCCGCATCCCGCTGCGAACGAACCGGGACGACCGCTATCTCCAAGAGTCCTTCCAGGCGCTCCCGGCCGACGGATACACGCGCATGTTCGAGCGAATGGTCGATGCCTCGCCCGGAGTTTCGGTTCATCTCGGCATCGATTTCGCCGAAGCGGCCGCACGCTGGAATTTCCGGCATCTGGTGTTCACGGGGCCGATCGATGAATACTTCGATCACCGCTTCGGCAGGCTCCCTTACCGCTCGCTGCGCTTCGAAAACGAGTCGTTCGACGCCGATGCACTCCGCGCGCGCGAGGCGATATCCGGCAAACCGGGCTTCTGGCAGTCCGCCCTCCAGATCAACTTCCCGGAACCCGAGGTGCCGCACACCCGCATCGTGGAAATCAAACACGCGACACGCCAGAAGATCGAAGCCACCACGATCGTTCGCGAATACCCCAAGGCTGCCTCTCCCGATGACGAGCCATACTACCCGGTCCCGGCACCCGACGCGCGCGCGGCCCACGCCCGCTATGCGGAACTCGCGGAAGCGGAAACGGGCGTGAGCTTCATCGGAAGGCTGGCCACCTACCGCTACTACAACATGGACCAGGTCGTCGCCATGGCCCTCGCCGAGGCGGAGAAACTGCTCAACCGCTTCGGAAGCGCCTGACATTCGGAGGCAAGAAATGAACCGCATTTTCATCACCGGACACCGGGGCATGGTCGGCTCTGCCTTGGTCCGCGCAGCAAGTCAGCAGGATCCACGGCCCGAGGTGCTGACCGCTTCCCGCGGCGAACTGGATCTGCTCGACCAAGCTGCGGTATTCTCGTTCCTCTTCCGGGAAAAACCGGATGCCGTGATCGTCGCGGCCGCTAAGGTCGGCGGCATCCATGCCAATGCAACCTACCCGGCGGAGTTCATCTACGAGAACCTGACCATCGCAGCCAACCTGGTCGAGGGATCGCGTCGCGCGGGCGTCCGGAGATTGCTGTTCCTCGGATCGTCCTGCATCTACCCGAAGCACGCGCCCCAGCCGATGCCGGAGGACTGCCTGCTCTCATCCGCACTCGAGCCGTCCAACGAGGCTTACGCGATCGCGAAAATCGCCGGACTGAAACTATGCCAGCACTACCGGGCGCAGTACGGACTGCTCTACCACAGCGCGATGCCGACCAACCTCTACGGCCCCGGCGACAACTACCACCCGGAGAATTGCCATGTGATCCCGGCCCTGATCCGGCGCTTCCACGAAGCGAAGGAGTCCGGTGCTCCATCGGTCGCCATCTGGGGAACCGGAACCCCGCGCCGCGAGTTCCTTCATGTTGACGATCTAGCCCACGCCTGTTTCCACCTTCTTTCGCTCAATGATCCGCCGGACTGGATCAATGTGGGCACGGGAACGGACCTTGCCATCCGGCAACTCGCGGGAATGGTCGCGGAAACCGTCGGCTACCCGGGGACAATCAATACGGATCCTTCGAAGCCCGACGGAACGCCGCGCAAACTGCTGGACATCTCCCGGATCCTCGCCACCGGCTGGTCGCCATCGGTGGGCCTTCGCGAGGGACTTGCGGAAGCATACCGCGACTTTCTCACATCAAGAACCGCCGGCACGGCCCGGCTCTGAACACCCCCTGAATACACCCGCAAAAATGAAACGCGCGCTCATTACCGGAATCACCGGCCAGGATGGTTCCTATCTCGCGGAGTTCCTCCTTGCGAAGGGATACGAAGTCCACGGCATCAAACGCAGGGCCTCGCTCTTCAATACGCGCAGGATCGACCACATCTACAAGGATCCCCATGCCGGGAGTTCACACTTCCGTCTCCATCATGGCGACCTGACGGACAGTTCGAACCTCACCCGCATCCTCCGCGAAGTGGAACCGCACGAGGTGTACAACCTCGGCGCCCAGTCCCATGTGGCGGTATCCTTCGAGTCTCCGGAATACACCGCGGATGTCGATGCGATCGGCACCCTGCGCCTGCTTGAAGCGATCAGGGTCCTCGGCATGGAAAAAGCCACCAGATTTTATCAGGCTTCGTCATCGGAACTCTACGGACTCGTTCGGGAGATTCCGCAGACCGAGACCACTCCTTTCCACCCGCGCTCTCCCTATGGCGTGGCGAAACTGTATGCGTATTGGATCACCGTTAACTACCGCGAGGCATACGGGATGTACGCGTGCAACGGGATCCTGTTCAACCACGAGTCTCCCCGCCGCGGCGAAACCTTTGTGACCCGGAAAATCACCCGAGCCATCGCCAACATCGCACAGGGACTGGAGCAATGCCTGTTCCTCGGCAATCTCGACGCGCTCCGTGACTGGGGCCATGCAAAGGATTATGTCCGGATGCAATGGATGATGCTCCAACAGGAAACCGCGGAGGACTTCGTGATCGCCACCGGAAAACAGATTTCGGTGAGGGACTTCGTGGTCATGGCGGCCCACGAGGCGGGCATGGTGCTGGAGTTCCGGGGATCGGGTGCCGGGGAAACCGGAGTGGTGGTGGAAGTCACCGATCCACAAAAGGCACCGGCCGCGAAGGAAGGTGATGTGATCGTCCGGATCGATCCACGGTATTTCCGCCCCGCGGAAGTGGATACACTGCTCGGCGATGCGTCCAAGGCCCGCCGCCTTCTCGGCTGGGAACCGGAGATCACGGTAGCTGAAATGTGCGCGGAAATGGTGGCAGCCGATCTGGACGAAGCGAGGAGGACCGCACTGCTCCATCTCCACGGCCACCATGTCCCGGTCTCGCGCGAGTAAACACCCCTCCCCGCTTTCCTACGGAATTTTTGCCTTCTTTTCCTTGCCGCAGGGACGATAAGGGGCTCATTCATCGATCGGGATCGCGGCCAGCGGATTCCGAAACCGCCTCTCCCGTCGCCTACCAGTCCACCATGAAAAAGGTCTTCGTCTCCGGTTGCTACGACATTCTTCACGCGGGGCACCTGCAGTTCTTCGAGGAGGCTCGCGCCCACGGCGACCATCTGGTGGTCTCCTTCGCATCCGCCGAGGTGCTCTGGCACCACAAACGCCGTAAACCCTCGATCCCCGATGAACACAAACTGGCCCTGCTCCAGGGCCTGCGGATGGTCGATGAGGTGATCGTGTCCAAAGGCCGCAAGGAAGGACTCGATTTCGAAGACGATTTCCTCCGCATCCGCCCCGACCTGCTGATCGTGACCGAGGACGATAAGTACGGACCCCTGAAACGGGAGCTCTGTGAAAGCGTTGGCGCCCGCTACGTGGTGCTCGACAAAACCCCTCCCCGCTTCGAACCGGTCTCTACCTCCTCCATCGTGCGCTGGGTACAAGCCCCGACCGAAGCCCCGCTTCGCGTTGACTTCGCGGGTGGATGGCTGGATGTGCCACGCTTCGCCCGCCAAGGCGCGTTCGTGGTGAACTGCGCGATTTCACCGCTGGTCTCGCTGCGCGAATGGCCCTATGAAAAGCGTGCCGGACTCGGCGGCAGCGGGGCTTGGGCCTTGCTCAATGGCAAGGACGGCTTCGAGTCGGAGTTGGGACTCGGTGTCGGCTGGCAGGACCCGGCGGTGATCCGCGAAACAGGCCTCTGCGTCTGGCGTTCCGGTCCAAGACCTATCCTCGATTTCAAACACAATGGCGACTTCATCGCCGGCCGCCTCGCCATTCTCTGGACTGGCACCTCCCACGATACCCCGGGCGTGGCCGATCTGCCACGCGATTACGCAGCCATCGAAGCAAGCAGCCACAAGGCGCGCGAGGGGGTGCTGGCGGCGGATATCCATCGACTCGCCGAAGCTGTGACGATGTACCACGCCACCCAACTCGCGGAAGGCATGGATGCCCTTCCCGCGATCCCCGGTTCACTCGCACACAAGTACTGCGGGGGCGGTTACGGAGGCTACGCACTCTACTTGTTCGACGATCCCGCGAAACGCGATGCAGCCATCGCCTCGGAACCGCAATTGCGGGCGGTGGAGCCGTTCTGCAGGGTCTGAACTCTTGTCCGCGGCACTTCCCGGCCAGGATCACCGAACCCTACCCTACCCGTGAAAACCGTACCGGTCATCGGCCTGCCCGTCGCCGCAACAGACTATGCGGGAGCCGTCCATTGGGTCCTCGACCACGCGGCACGACAGCAACATGTCCTCGCAGTCGAGGCAGCCAACACACATGTTGCCGCCCTCGCCCGGAGCAATCCTGACTTCACGAAAACGATGTCCCGCTTCGACCTGATCGTGCCGGACGGCATGCCGCTGGTGTGGTCGATGAATTCACGGCTCCCGGGACCCGAAAAACTCATGGACCGGGTCTACGGTCCGGACCTGATGCTGAAAACCTTCGAGGCGACATGCGGGGACACCCGTTTCAGCCATTTCCTGCTCGGCGGCCGCGAATCGACGCTGGCAAAACTCCGTTCAGTGTTCGCATCCCGGTTTCCGAATGCAACAATCGCCGGGTCCTACTCACCGCCGTTCTCGGAATGGCCGCAGGACGAATCCGAGCGGATCATCGCGAAAATCCGGGACTCGCGGGCGAACTTGGTGTGGGTAGGCATGGGCTGCCCGAAGCAGGAACACTGGATCGCCTGCCACAAGGACCGCCTGCCTCCCGCGGTCTACTTCGGCATCGGCGCCGCCTTCGCTTTCCATGCGGGTGAAGTGCGGCAGGCGCCCCCGGCACTGCAACGCCTCGGCCTCGAATGGGTCTACCGTCTGGCTATGGAACCCCGCCGACTGTTCAAACGCTACCTGACCTGCAATTCGCTCTTCCTGTGGCACACGATCCGCGATTCAATCCGCGGCACCCGGTCCTGAAGAACCGCCCTTTCCTCACACCATGAAAATCAAATCCATCTGCTGCCTCGGCGCCGGATATGTCGGTGGTCCCACCATGGCGATGATCGCGGCGAAGTGCCCGGACATCAAGGTCACGGTGGCCGATCTCAACCGCAAACGGATCGATGCCTGGAACTCGGACGAACTCCCGGTCTACGAACCCGGCCTCGAAGAAGTGGTGACCTCCGCCCGCGGACGCAACCTGCATTTCACAACGGAAATCCGCGAGGCGGTGGCGGGAGCGGATTTGGTGTTCGTCTCAGTGGGCACTCCCACGAAGTCCTACGGCATCGGCGCAGGACGCGCAGCCGATCTCCGGTATGTGGAGTCCGCCGCGCGCATGATCGCAGAGGTCTCTGAGGGACATAAGATTATCGTCGAGAAAAGCACGATCCCGGTGAAAACCGCCAGCGCCATCCAGACGATCCTCGGCGCGAACTCGTCGGCAGACGCCACATTCACTGTCCTGTCGAATCCGGAATTCCTCGCGGAGGGCACGGCAATCGCCGACCTCGAGAACCCGGACCGCATCCTGATCGGCGGGGAAAACACCGCGGACGGCAACCGCGCCGTGGAAGCTCTGGCATCGGTCTATGCGACCTGGATTCCCCGCGACCGAATCATCACCACGAACCTCTGGTCCTCCGAACTTTCCAAGCTGGTCGCCAACGCCTTCCTCGCCCAACGAATCTCGTCGATCAACTCGATCTCCGCCCTCTGCGAGGCCACCGGAGCGGATGTGAACGAAGTGGCACGGGCCATCGGCACGGACTCGCGCATCGGCCCGAAATTCCTCAAAGCATCGGTCGGCTTCGGCGGTTCCTGCTTCCAAAAGGACCTGCTGAACCTGACCTACCTCTGCGAATCCTTCGGCTTGCCCGATGTGGCGGAGTACTGGCGCCAGGTGATCCGGATGAACGACTGGCAGAAGTCGCGCTTCGTGGAAAAGATCGTCCGCACGCTGTTCAACACGGTGAGCGGAAAACGCATCGCGGTGCTCGGCTTCGCATTCAAGAAGGACACCAACGACACCCGCGAGTCACCGGCGATCGCGGTCTGCAGGGACCTGCTGATGGAGCACGCCCACATCGCCCTCTACGATCCACAGGTCGATTCCGATGCGGTAGTGGCGGATCTCCTTGCCGTGGGCGTTCCCCAATCGGTGCTCGACGAGCAATTGGAGGTGGCGGAAACACCATACCAGGCGGCCAACGGCTCCCACGCACTGGCAGTCCTGACGGAATGGGACGAGTTCCGCGATCTGGATCTGAAGCGAATCCACGGCCTCATGCTGAAACCCGCCTTCGTCTTCGACGGAAGAGGCGTGCTTCCCTCCGACTCGCTGGTGAAACTGGGCTTCAGCCCCTTCACGATCGGCAAAGGGGAGTAATCGCAAATCCACTCCGGCCGCCGTCGCCGCCGGGCCTGCCCGGGCCTTTCCGCTCGACCACGCCGCACGGCGGGCAGCTTCCGTCCCGCACGCGAAATCCCTTGATCCGCTTCCCGGCGCAGGCCACTCTCGCCCCTGCGGCAGGCAGTCGAATCGCGCCCGCCAAAACACCGCTCAAGCCGTTCACGACTCCCTCCCCCATGAGCAACATCCACCCCGAATTCCACCGCTTCCTCTCCCGCTCCGACAAGGAGTCGCTTCTCCGCCAACGCGGACTGGCGGTCTGGCTCTGCGGCCTCTCCGGCTCAGGAAAATCAACAATCGCCAATGCGGCCGAACGCGTCCTCCACCAACAAGGACGCTTCACCGTGATCCTCGACGGCGACAACCTCCGCACCGGGCTCAACGCAGGCCTCGGCTTCTCCGACGAGGACCGTCTCGAGAACATCCGCCGCATCGCCGAAGTCGCGAAACTTTTCGTGCAAAACGGTGCGATCACTTTCGTCTCGGCAATCACCCCGCGCGGCGAACTGCGCGACCTCGCCCGGGGCCTGCTCGGCGAGGATCTGCTCGAAGTGTTCGTCCAAGCGAGTTTCGCGGAATGCGAGAAGCGCGATGTAAAGGGCCTCTACGCCAAGGCCGCCCGCGGCGAAATCGCCCACTTCACAGGCAAGGATGGTTCCTTCGAACCGCCAGTAACCGCCGACCTGGTGATCAACACCGAGGAACTCTCGATCGAAGACGCTACCCATCTGGTCCTCGAGGCAATCGGAGACCGGATCGATGCAAACTGAGGACTTTTCGGGGGGGATTTCCCTCATTCTCTTAAACATTAGCAAATTGCCCAACTTTGTGAATATTTGTTGACCGGCCGAGGAGTCCCGCACTACCACCCTCCGCACCCGGGCGCGTCCCTCCCGCCTGCCATCCGCCTTCCCCATTCCCCATGCCAAGCTATCACCTGAGCCACCTCGACCAACTGGAGTCGGAAGCAATCTTCGTGCTGCGGGAGACCGCGGCACAATTCGAGAATCCCGCACTGCTGTTCTCAGGAGGCAAGGATTCGATCGTGATGGCCTGGCTCGCCCGCAAGGCGTTCTGGCCCGCACGCATGCCTTTCCCGTTGGTCCACATCGATACGGGCCACAATTTCGTGGAAACCATGACCTATCGGGACGAGTTCGTGGAACTGATCCGCGCGAATCTGGTGGTCGGCCTCGTCCAGGAATCGATTGATACCGGTCGCGTGGTGGAGGAAAAGGGCCCGAACGCCTCGCGCAACAAGCTCCAGACGGTGACGCTGCTCGATACGATCGAGCGCCACGGCTACGATGCCTGTCTGGGCGGCGGTCGACGCGACGAGGAAAAGGCCCGCGCCAAGGAACGCTTCTTCTCCCACCGCGATGATTTCGGCCAATGGGATCCGAAAAACCAACGCCCCGAACTCTGGAACCTGTTCAACGGACGCAAACTGCCCGGTGAACATTTCCGCGTGTTCCCTCTCTCGAATTTCACCGAAATGGATGTCTGGATGTACATCCAACGCGAAAACATCCCACTCCCCTCGATCTACTTCTCCCACGAGCGGGAGATCTTCGAGCGCAACGGCCAGTTGCTCGCCGTCACGGAGTTCCTCCGCCCGCAGGACCACGAGACCGCGGAAGTCCGCAGAGTGCGTTTCCGCACGATCGGCGACGCCACCTGCACCGGCGCCGTGGAATCCGCCGCCTCGAACCTCGAGGAAGTGATCGCCGAAGTGGCCGCCGCCCGACAAACGGAACGCGGAACCCGCGCCGACGACAAACGCTCGGAAACCGCAATGGAGGACCGCAAGAAGGAGGGGTACTTTTGAGTAAAAGCTGAAATACGGAAAAGCTGAAATGCTGAAAGAAGAGGGGATAAAATACGGAAAAGCTGAAATGCTGAAAGAAGAGGGGATAAAATACGGAAAAGCTGAAATGCTGAAAGAAGAGATAAGAAAAATGGGGAACGCTGAAATGCTGGGGGAACAAGCAGCGAGACATGCCGAAATGCGGAACGAGGATGAACCATGCGTTTGACGCGCGAGCTTCGGGAGAGGGTAAAATCTTACGGTTCGAAGGTCATTGGGATCTTCACCGATCTTCCGAAGGAGCGTGAGGAAGTATATCTTCTTGGAAAGCAATTGATCCGTGCAGGCACATCCGTCGCAGCCCATTCCCGCGAAGCCTCGAGAGCAAGGTCGGACGCAGAGTTCTGCTCGAAAATCGATGTGCTGCTGCAAGAAGCCGACGAATCCAGACTCTGGATCGAATACCTGATCGAAACCTGCCTCATCACCGACCAAAAACTCCCCGACGCACTCCGCGAAGCCGACGAAATCATCGCCATCTTCACCACCATTGTCTCCAAAGTCCGATCATCCCTCTGAAATCAAACTTCTTATTTCAGCCTCCTCATTCCTCCTCATTTTAGCGTTTCCTAATTTCAGCATTTCAGCATTCACCCCTCTTCCTCTTCATTTCAGCGTTTCCTAATTTCAGCATTTCAGCATTTACCCTTCTTCCTCTTCA
>CAZMUK010000045.1:0-21621 GCA_964569415.1 uncultured Luteolibacter sp.
CCGAGGCTCGTGGGCGAGGTGATGCGCGACATCGTATTTCTCGAGGTGGCGGGGATCCGCCCGATCGTCGTCCACGGGGGCGGCAAGGCGATCTCTGCGGCAATGGAAAAGGCCGGCCTGCCCGCCGAGTTCATTGGCGGACTGCGGGTCACCAGCGACGCGGCGATCGATATCGTCTCGCGCGTTCTTTCGGATGAAATCAACCCCGGTCTGGTGGGCATGATCCGCGGATACGGCGGCAAAGCGGTGGGCATTCCGGGCACCGATGTGTTTCTCGGGGAAAAGAGCCGGATCCTCGCAACCGACGGCAGTCGTGCCGACCTCGGACGGGTGGGGGATGTCGTGGGCTGCCGCATGGCGCGGATGGAGGAAGCCCAGCAAGCGGGCATCGTCCCGGTCATTTCGCCGCTGGCTGCCGAGCTCGCCACCGGCCGTCCGCTCAATATCAATGCCGACCTCGCTGCGGCGGCTCTGGCGAAGGAACTGCGTGCCGCGAAACTGGTCTACCTTTCCGATGTGCCCGGCCTGATGGCCGACCCCGCCGATCCTGCAAGCCTGATCCCGTCGGTGAGACGCGCCGATGCCGAGGGTCTGATCTCCTCGGGCACGGTTTCCGGCGGCATGATCCCCAAGCTGCGCAGCGCGGTGGATGCGCTCAACGCGGGTGTCCGCAAGGTGCACTTCATCGACGGCAGGATGCCGCATGCCCTGCTGCTGGAAATTTTCACCGACGGCGGGATCGGCACCGAGGTGGTGCGTTGATCCTGGGGAACCGGCGCACGGGATGCCGCGATCCCCCAAACCGGGAATCACCAGGTTGTCACATCGTCCGAGGCCTTGGAGCCCGATTCCTGTCCATCGGCCCCGTCCGACCAAACCGCGACATTGCGCATGAGGGTCTTGGGTGAACCGGCCTTGGGTGTCGCCCGCACCTTGCCGTCCACATCGCCATCCATGATGATGTTGTAGGTGTTGCCCCAGGGATCGTAAATGCCCTTCACCGCAGTGGCGTTCGCATCCGTGTAGATCACCCCGTTCTTGTCTGCCTTCCCTTCCTTCGGATTGAGGAACTTGATCGACTTGGTATTGATCGTGAGCGTGCCCAGCGCCATCAACTCGTTGAGAAGCGCGGTGTCCTCCGTATCGACGGTGGTATCCGCGGTGATGGACTTGGGCATTACGCCGTATTCCTTGTAAAAGGCGTCCACCGCCATCTCGATTTCCTTTGCCATTGCCTGTCCGGCGGTCTTCTTGGCCCGTTGGATCGCGTAGTTGCCTGCGGCGAATCCGGCGGATGCAAGGATCGCGATGATGGCCATCACCACGAGAAGCTCGATGAGGGTGAAGGCGGTTGCGCCGTTGCGGGGGGGAGTGCGGGATTTCATGGGTTTTTCCGGTTGAGGGAACGACCGCTGCGGCATGAGGAGTCCCGCGACGAGTCCGTTCTTCCTCCAACCCCTTACCCGGGCCGCCGGGTTTCGCAATCACATTTTCGGGCTTTGCGGTTGCGGGCGGGTCCGCGCGGCGGCAGGATCGACACATGCCACGAGGAGATGTGCGCGAGGAATTGCTCGCGGTGATGCGTTCGCCCGCCTACCGGCCGATGACCCGTTCCGAATTGGCCAGGCACCTGTCGCTGCCCGCCGACAAACGGGGGGGATTCAAAGAGGCGCTCGCCGCGTTGCTGCAAGAGGGACTGGTCGAAGAGGGAAGGAAATCCCGCTACCAACTCCGGCAAACCGGCACCGGCGGAGCCGGCTTGCTGGAGGGAGTGATCAAGTTCCACCCGAGGGGCCACGCGCTGTTCTTTCCCGACACAAGCCCGGGAGCGGGCCCTGCACCGAAAGTATTCATTTCGCGCCGCGACACCGGCACGGCGCTCGATGGCGACCGGGTGGCGGTTGCCCTCCAGCGGCGCGGCACTCCCGGACGGGGCCGCCGCGGACCGCGGGAGATCCTGCCCGCGGGTGAGGAGGAACTGCGCGGCGAGGTGCGCTCGGTGCTCGCGCGGCGCTCGGGACGACTGGTGGGCATCTACCGCAGCGGAAAACGCGGAGGATGGGTGGAATGCGACGACAAGTCCGTGGACGGATCGATCGCGCTTGTGGGCGACACCACCGCGCAACCGGGCCAGACGGTCGTGGTGGACCTCCGCGCCTGGAACGATCCTTCCTCCGCCCCCTGCGGGCGCATCATCGAGGTCCTCGGTTGGCCGGGGGAACCGGGCCTCGACATCCTCGGCGTGATCCACCGCTACGGGCTCAAAACCTCGTTTCCCGAAGAGGTGCTCGCCGAAGCACGATCGACCGGAGAAACCCCCGACCCCGACGAACTGCGCCGCCGCAGGGACTGGCGGGACAAGCTCGTCATCACAATCGATCCCGCCGACGCCAAGGACCACGACGATGCAGTATGGGTGGAGCGCCACCGCGCAGGCTGGACACTGGCGGTGCACATCGCCGATGTGTCGCACTACATCCGGCCGGGCGCGCCCATGGACCGCGAAGCGGTCGAACGCGGCAACTCAACCTACTTGGTCGACCGCGTATTGCCGATGCTCCCGGTCGAACTCAGCAACGGCATCTGCTCGCTCAAACCGGATGTCGACCGCCTCACCAAGTGCGCCTTGCTCACCGTTTCTTCGCACGGAGAAATCACGCGCGCGAATGTGTTCGATGCGGTGATCCACAGCCGGGCAAAACTTTCCTACGAACAGGCACAGACGATCCTCGATGGCGGAAAAGGCCCCGATGGCTGCGATCCGCAACTTGAGGGCATGGTGCGCGAGGCATGGAACATGGCGGCGGCGATGAGGAAACGGAGATTCGGCAACGGGGCGCTCGATCTCGAAATGCCGGAAATCAAGGTGGTGCTCGATGCCGAAGGGCGTGCGTGCGGCGCGCGCCCGGTGGAGCACAGCGCCAGCCACCAACTGATCGAGGAATGCATGCTGGCCGCCAACGAGGCCGTGGCCCGATTGCTGCGGCAACGGATGAAACCCGCGCTCTACCGCGTGCACGAGGATCCCGATCCCTCGCGCTTGCTCGACTACACCCAAACGGCACTGCAGCACGGATACCGTCCCGGCGACCTAACCAACCGCGCGCACATCCAGGCATTGCTCGATCAGGCCAAGGGCCGGCCCGAGGAACACATCATCAAGCTCGGACTGCTCAAGAGCCTCAAGCGTGCCGCATATTCGGCCGATCCGCTCGGGCATTACGGACTGGCGAAGGTCGACTACTGCCATTTCACCAGCCCGATCCGCCGCTATGCCGACTTGATCGTGCACCGCGCGCTGCAACCCCTGCTCGACAATCCGCCGGCCCGGCCCGACCGCACGCCGGGTCAGGCGGCCCTGCAGACCATGGCACGGCATATCTCCGATACCGAGCGAACCTCGGCCGAGGCGGAGTCCGAGACGAAGATGATCAAGCTTTTCGAATACCTGCAGCGGATCGCCGAGCGGCACGAACCGGAGGAGTTCCACGGCTTGGTCACCGAGGTGCGGCCGATGGGCGTGATGGTGGAGGTGCCGGCGATGGCGATCCGCGGGGTGGTGAAGTCCGAGGACCTGCTCGAGGGCCGGTGGCGTTACGAGGCGCACCGACTGGCCTGGGCTTCCGCCGCGGGAGTGGTGGTGCAGCCCGGGATGCGGAGTCCGCTGCATGTGCTGCGCGCGGACCCGGTGACGAGGTTCCTCGATTTCGCGATGGCGGGTCCGCCGAGCGGCGGCCTGCTGCGACCTGTGGCCGAGCGCGCCGCCACGACGCCTCCCCGCATGGGGAAACGCCCGCCCAAGCCACCAAAGAACGCCGGACCTACGCGCCGTCGCAAGGGAAGCCGTTGACGGCCGTGCGCCTCAATCGGCCGCGATCAGGTCGCACATCCTGCCGCCGCGGGCAGTGACCCATTTGCCCTTGCGGATCACCTGCGGAAACCCGAGTCCCGCGCGCGCCGCCGCCTCGAAGACCTCCCAGGCCTGTGACGCAAGGATCCCGGAGACAATCAAATCGGCCCGCGGCGCCAGCGAACGGGCGATCACCGGCCAAGCCTCGATCAAAACCGTGGAAAACAGATTGGCCACCACCACATCGTAGCCGGCCTTGGGAACGCGCCACTTGAGAACATCGAGCTGCTTCAAAACAATGTCGGGCTCACGGTTGCGGACGAGATTGCGGCGGGCGGCCGCAACCGCAAGAGGATCGAAATCACACGCGAACACCCGCCCCGCCCCGAGCTTGCGGGCGGCGATCGCCAGCACCGCGGTGCCCGCCCCGAGATCGGCGACCGACCACGCCTGGTCCTTGCGCTGCCGCGCCACATCGCACAGCAAACGCAAACAGGTGGATGTGGTGGCGTGATCCCCGGTGCCGAAGGCGGTCTCCGCCGGAATGGAAATCAATTCGCGCCCCGCATGCCGCCGCCGCAGATCGCGGAGCTTCACGGGATCGGTCGCAGCCGTAAGCAGCAGGCGCTCACGCACCTTCACCGGTCGGGGCTCCGGCACCGGGCGCTCCCAGTCCGCACGTTTCACTTCGCGGATCGTCCCGCCGAACCGCTCCGCAAGCGCAACCGCCTCGCGCTCCGTTCCGAGAAACACCTTGAGACGCACCGAACGACCTCCCTTCAGGTACTCGGTCACCAAGCCGGGAAATCCGGCGAGCCGTTCCTCCCACGCGTCGGCATGGGGCGCGGGAGCCAACCGGGACCAAGAAAACATCATTCGCTTCAGGAATGTACCGGTTTTCCACCCACCAGATGAGCCGGAAACCGGGACCCATCCGATGGGAAAATGGAGCGGGCGATGAGACTCGAACTCACGACATCCACCTTGGCAAGGTGGCGCTCTACCACTGAGCTACGCCCGCAGCGCGTTTCCGCGGACGGAAGCCTGAACCCACCCCGCCCCAGCCCGCAAGGCGAAAATCGCAAAATTTCGGGTGCAATCCCCGCCCGCGCCGCCTTTGCTGGGGGCGCCATGGCCGACAAACTCGCCGAAATCATCGCCACCAAACACCGCGAGGTCGAGGCTCTGCTGCCCCGTGCCGCCCACCTGCGGGCCGCCGCCCTCCAACGCAACGAGTTCGGAGGATTCCGCGCCGCCCTTGACCGCGGACCCGGCCGCCTCGGGGTCATCGCCGAGGTCAAGAAGGCCTCGCCGTCCGCCGGACTGATCGATCCGTCCTTCGACCCGGAACGGCAGGCGAAACGCTACCTCGAGGGCGGGGCATCTTGTCTCTCGGTATTGACCGATCGCGACTACTTCCAAGGTTCGCTCGAGCATCTTGCAGGCATCTCCCGGTTTTCCAACGCACCCCTGCTGCGCAAGGATTTCACGATCCATGAGGTCCAGATCCATGAAGCCTCGGTGGCGGGAGCCGATGCCATCCTGCTGATCGTGGCGGCGCTCGACGATGATACCCTTCGCAAGCTTCACGATGAGGCAAAGGCCTTCCAACTCGATGTGCTCGTCGAGGTGCACGACCTCCGGGAAATGGAACGCGCCCTCGAACTCGGAGCCGACCTCATCGGAGTGAATAACCGCAACCTGCGAACATTCCAAGTCGATCTCGCCACGACCGAACAACTCGCCGAGGAGGTGCCCGCTGAGGTCCTGCTGGTTTCCGAAAGCGGCATCCGCTCCCCGGAGGACGCCAGGCGCGTACTCGAGGCGGGTGCCAACGCGGTTCTCATCGGCGAGGCACTGATGCGTGCTGACGACCCGTCCCGGGAAATCGAAACGTATCTCGAACTCTCCCACGCTTGAACCCCGCGCCCGACCGTCGATTCGTCATGGTTCGGTTTTCCGCTTGATCCGCGGGCCGGTGATGCTATCCTGTCAGTCCAGACGGGGGCGTTCCGGTTTCGACGGGATGTTCGACGCGCTGGTCGCATGTGGAGGTTGATCGGTTGGCCTCCTAAAAAGCCGATCAAACAAACAAATGCAGACTCCAACGAGCTCGCATTGGCTGCTTAATTGACGGCCACGCCGGAACCCCGATGCCTTCTGGGGGGGATGGCGACACTCAGAAGGCTGGGCGAAGGACCGGGGAACCGGGTCAGGCGCCGAGATCAAACAGGTCCCTGGGAGAATGGACGCCGCAAGCGGGCCGACATCCTCTGAGAACCCCGACCGCTTGCTAAACATGTAGACACCATCGCCGAAGGCGTTCCGGACAGGGGTTCGACTCCCCTCGCCTCCACTGGTTTCCGGCACCGGCTTTCATCATCCGCGGATCCTGTCGGAAGGTCAGAGCTTGCAGGTCCGCCCGGTCAACGCCCAACTCCGCCTGTCATGAAACGGCTGATTCTCTCATGGCTGATTTCCGGCATCGGCGCAATCAGCGGCGAAGCGGGGATGACGCAGGACCTGCTCAAGAACGCTTTTCGCGGAACGGAAGGAAGCTTTGTTCTGCGCGATTGCTCCAATGGGCATGAGATTGTCCACAATGCGCCACTCGCCGACACATCCCACGGCCCCTGCTCGACCTTCAAGATCTGGAATTCACTGATCGGAATCGAGGAACGCATCATCCATGGACCTGACGATGCGTTCTGGAACTGGGATGGAGTCCACAGGGAGTTCCGGGCCTGGAATCGCGACCAGACCTGGCGTTCGGCGTTCACGGAGTCATGTGTTCCCGCATTTCAAGACCTCGCCCGTCGCATCGGGGAGAAGAGAATGCAATCATGGTTGGACAAGCTCGACTTCGGCAATCGCGACATGGCGGGAAGACCCGACGCGTTTTGGCTGCCGAGGGCCGGCGGAAAGACAATCATGATCACACCTCGTCAGCAGGCGCGCATGGTCTGTGCGCTTCTGAATGGACGGATGCCGGTGGGAAAAGAGTCCGTTGCCAAGCTCTCCGAAGTGATGCGTCTGCGGGAGACCCGCCGCGGGGTCTGGTATGGGAAGACCGGAAGCGGCTTGCGCTCGGGCAAGAATGGCCCTGAATCCGCGACGGACTTTGACATGGGCTGGTTGGTCGGCTTTATCGAATGCGGGGAGAGACGCCATGCCTATGCTTGCCTTGTACTCGGTCCCGGGCGCGACGGTGCGAACGCAAGGAAGATCACGGAGGCGCTCTTTTCCGCAGCCGGGATGCTGTGAGAAAAGGTTTGCGGTTTTTCCAGCATGCCGGCGGTACTCACGCCAACAAGGCGATCTGTTCGCCGGGGCCGTGCACTCCTTCGATGAGGATGCCTTCGACATCCGCCGTCTTCGAGGGGCCCGTGCACCAGATGATGTTGGGACTTTCGCCAAGTGCGGAAATCGCTTCAGGGATCGTGCGGTGAATCGAGGAGCGCTCCAGCACCGCCACATGCACCCATGGCGAGAGCGCGGCAAGGCGACTCGAGGTCAAGTGGTCGTCGATGACCAAGGTTCCGGACTCGGCGATCGCTCCTGACGCGCGGGTGATGCCGAAGAGGTAATCATCGTACCGAGCGCGATCATAAACCGTCTCCACCGTCAGTCCCGTCTCCGCGAGTTTGTTTCCGACCGTTTCCATCAAAGCCGGATCGCAGTACCCGCGCAACTGACCCGTCTCGCGCAGGAACTCCGCCAACTGCTGTACCGATTCCATCGGTTTCCCGTTCACTGCCGCAAAGTTCCGGGCGAACAACTCCCAGAGGTCGTCACCGGCGAGGCGGGGTGCGGCAAGGCATACCGAGGAATCATACTCAGGGAGTGCCTCCTTCGACTTCAGGGAATCCGTCACGGAGCGGATCCTTGCGAAGATACGGGCTCTGGCGGTCGAAGTCTCCGGGTTCATGGCGGCAGTGCGGGAAAGAGGACCGGAAGCATGACCCGATTTCGCCCCACATCCAATCAGAACTTCAGGGCCCAAGCCGAATTCCACACACTCGCTCCCGACTTGCAAGAACCTATGGAGGGACAGGTCTATTAAATGGAAACGCTGGAAAGCTGAAATTTGGAAATTCTGAAAGGGAGAAAGTAGTCTTGAGCAGGGTAGTCGCGACCTGTCGGGGCAGGGTTAGGGTGCAAGATCCTTAAGAAATGATCCTAGACATCCCGAAGTTTCTTTGATTTGAGGGTACTAGGACATTTGAGAAAATCCACGGCCTCCCACGTCCGCTGAGACTTGTGGGGCTGCCCCGGTCAAAAAACACCTTTCTTCAAATCCCGCACGGTCCAGACGAGACGACTTATCGGGGATGCGCCGCCGCGCATGCGGCGGGCGCCGGTGGCTCGCTTGGGACCGAAACGCCAGCGACACGCAGCAAAGGCCTCGTCGACAAAGGCCCGGCTCCCAATCACCGCTCCATCCGTGAAATACCGGACCCTGAAGTGGTCCCTTGCTCCCTGTATTCCGCCGGTCCGGAAATTCAGCCCACGGGGTCGGAGAAGGATCCGAAGTCGGGGGAGAAGAGTCGTTTGTAGGTTCGGGCGGCGTAGCCGTCGGTCATGCCGGCGATGAAGTCGCACACGAGGCGCGCGCGTTCTTGCGGCAGGGGTTCGGCGGTGATTTCCGCGGCGGTGTCGGCAGGGAGGAGTTGGAAGTCCTGGCCGTCGATTCTTCCCGGGCCGAGGTAGCGTTCGCCGAAGACCTCCCAGAGGCTGCGCAGCATGCGGCTGCCCTTGTGTTCGAGTTGTTTGAGTTGGGGGGAGAGGAAGACCACTTCGAAGGCGAGTTTCTTGAACAGGGCGGATTCCTCCTTCCATTGGGGGTCGATCCGCAGTTCGAAGCGGTGGCGCGGCGAGTCCGGTGCGGCCGGCAGGGTTTGTTCGTTCAGCGAGGTGGCGCGGATGTAGAGGCCGATGCGTCTGCCGACGAAGGGTTCCACGCTGCGGCGGCGGATGGCGCGGAGGAGGTCGCCGAGCGGGGATCCGTCCCGTGTGGGTTGGTCGTTGGCTTCCGCCCATTCCTCGACGCTGTGCACGCCGAGGAAGCCGGCGCGGACGCTGTCGGCGATGTCGTTGAGGGAGTACGCGGTGTCGTCGGCCCAGTCCATGACGGCGCATTCGACGGACTTGAGTGCCTCGCGTCGGGTTTCCGGCGGCAGTTCCGTGGTTCCGAGGGCCCAGAGCAGGTGCGGGCGCTGGTCGTCGTAGAGGAAATGGTGGTGGGGGCGTTCTCCGTCGGGTCCGCAGCGTTCCGACCACAAGGATTTGTATTTCAGCACACCGTCGACGAAGGCGCGGGTGGGATCCATGCCGGTGCGTCTCGAGGAGAAGATGCGGTCGGTGAGCAGCCGCAGGGTCTGGGCGTTGCCTTCGAAGCCGCCGAGGTCGCGCATCAGGTGGTTGAGTGTGCGTTCTCCGGCGTGGCCGAAGGGCGGGTGGCCGAGGTCGTGGGAGAGGCAGACCGCCTCGACGAGATCGGGATCGATGTGGAAATCCTCCGAGAGCGGGCCGTCTTTGCGGGATTTCAGCCATTGGCAGATCGATTTGCCGATTTGCGCCACTTCCAGTGAGTGGGTGAGGCGGGTGCGGTAGAAGTCGTATTCCCCGCTCCAGAACACTTGGGTTTTGTTTTGCAGGCGGCGGAACGAGGGCGTGTGGAGGATCCGGTCGCGGTCGATTTGGAAGGGTGACCGGAAATCGTCCTGATCCCGGCGCCCGGAGAGTCGTTCCGTATCGAAGTCACCGTAGAAGCGGTTGTTCACGGCGGGCAGTCTGGCGGGTTCGGGAGGGTCCGGCAACACCATGGCGGGGAGCTGCGGCGGATTTCCTTGGATCGGGCGGATTGCGTCCCGCCGGATTTCGTGGCAGGCAGGGCGTGTGCGGATCGAGCGGACGCGTGACGGCCTGCGGGCGTGGCTGGATGGCCTGCCCGGCGGGGGAGGGATGCGGGTGTTGGTGCCGACCATGGGAGCCTTGCACCGGGGGCATCTTGCCTTGATTGCGCGGGGTCGTGCCTTGGCGGGGCCGGAGGGGACCCTGGTGGTTTCGATTTTCGTCAATCCCTTGCAGTTCGACCGTGCCGAGGATCTTGCCGGCTATCCGCGGCCGGAGGAGCGGGACGAGGCATCGTGCAGGGAGGCCGGGGTGGATGTGCTGTTTTTGCCGCCTGCGGGGGAGATGTACGCGTCCGATCATTCCGTGACCGTGAGTGAGCGTGCCTTGTCGCTTGGTTTGTGCGGTGCGGTGCGCCCCGGGCATTTCGACGGGGTGTGCACGGTGGTGCTCAAGTTGTTTTTGCTCACCGGGTGCCGGGTGGCGGTTTTCGGCGAGAAGGATTTCCAGCAGCTCGCCGTGGTGCGGCGGATGGTGCGGGATCTCGATGTGCCGGTGGAGATCGACGCCTTTCCGACGGTGCGCGAGGAGGACGGGTTGGCCTTGTCGTCGAGAAACCAGCGGCTCGACGCCGCCCGGCGTGCGGATGCGCCGCGGATCCGTCGTGCCTTGCTCGAGGCCGCGCGCTTGTCCGATCCGGCGGAGATGCTGCGGCTGGTCCGCACCCGGCTCGGGGAGTCGCCCCTGTTGCGGGTGGACTATGTCGAGGTGGTCGATGCCGCGACCTTGCGGCCGGTGGAGGACCTGCGGGGGGCGGCCCTGCTTGCGGTGGCGGTGTTTTACGGCGAGGTGCGCCTGATCGACCACATTGCGGTCGGTCCCCGCCGGGAGTGAAATTTCCTCGTCAGGCGGCGGACCGCCGCTCAAGTTCCCGCCGCCATGCTCAAGGCCGGAATCGTGGGACTGCCGAATGTCGGCAAATCGACTCTTTTCAATGCCGTGACCCGGACCCGCAAGGCCGAGGCGGCCAACTATCCGTTTTGCACCATCGATCCCAATGTCGGGATCGTCAATGTTCCCGATGCGCGGCTTGAGGTTCTTTCGCGGATTTCCGGTTCGAAGCGGATCGTTCCGACCGCCATTGAGTTCGTCGACATTGCCGGCTTGGTCAAGGGAGCCTCCGAGGGAGCCGGCCTGGGCAACCAGTTCCTTGCCAACATCCGCGAGACCGACGCCATCGTGCAGGTGGTGCGGTGTTTTGAGAACGACGACATCATCCACGAGTTGGGCAGTGTCGATCCGGTGAGGGACATCGAGATCATCGGCAGCGAGTTGATTTTGGCCGACATCGCCTCCTTGGAGAAGCGGCGTTCCTCGCGGGAGAAGAAGGCCAAGGGCGGGGACAAGGAGGCGCGGCGCGAGGTCGAGGTGATCGATCGTCTGCTGCCCTGGCTCAACGAGGGGCGGCCGGCACTCACGCTGGATCTTGCGGCCGAGGATGCCGTGTTGGTACGGGAATTCTTCCTGCTTTCCTCCAAGCGCACCATTTTCGCCTGCAATGTCTCCGAGGACGGTTTGGCTGCGGCGGTGGCCGATCCCGATTCAAACCCGATGGTGGCGGCCGTGCGGCGGCATGTCGCGGAGCACAGCGGTTCGGAGGCCGTGGTGGTTTCGGCGCGGATGGAGGAGGAGTTGAGCGAGCTTGATCCGGAGGAGGCGCTTGCGTTTCTGCAGGACATGGGGGTTTCCGACTCCGGGGTATCTGCGTTGATCCGTGCGGTCTACCACCTGCTGGGCCTGCGCACCTATCTCACCACCGGCGAGCAGGAGACGCGGGCATGGACCATTCACGAGGGCGACAAGGCCCCGGCCGCGGCGGGTGTGATCCACTCGGACTTCGAGCGCGGGTTCATCGCCGCGGAGGTCGTCGCCTACGACGAGCTGGCCGCATTGGGGTCCAAGCAGGCCGCCAAGGAGGCCGGCAAGCTGCGCATCGAGGGCAAGGACTATGTCGTGCGCGACGGCGATGTCATCGAGTTCCGCTTCAATGTGAGTCGGTGAGGGCGGCGAGGATGTCGTCGAGTGCGAAGCTGGCCACTGCCGAAGCCGTGTCGCTCATCCCGTAGGGGAGGATCAGCCGTCCGGCGTGGACCAGGGATCCGCAGCTGTAGACCACATTGGGCACATATCCCTCGCGGCGGTTGCCCTCCGGTTCGAGCAGCGGCGTGCGCAGTCGTCCGATCACGCGCAACGGATTCTCGAGGTCGAGCAGGGCCGCGCCGATGCAGTACTTGCGCATCGGGCCCACGCCGTGGGTGATCACCAGCCAGCCCGCCGGCGTTTCGATCGGCGAGCCGCAGTTGCCGATCTTGACCATCTCCCAGTGCTCGGCGGGGCGCATCAGCAGATCCGCTTGCTCCCAGCGGTGGGGGTCTCTGGACCGCATCAGGTACAAGTTCTCATCGTCCTGGCGCGAGAGCATCAGGTATTGCCCCTGGACCTTCCTCGGAAACAGCGCCATGCCCTTGTTGAGAGCGGCCTTGCCGTCGAGCGTGAGCATGCGGAAATCGCTGAAATCGTGGGTCTCGATCATCTGTGGCAGGATCGAGCGTCCGTTGTAGGCCGTGTAGGTGGCGTAGTAGATTGCGGATCCGTCATCGTCGCGAAACTGCACGAAGCGCGCGTCTTCGATGCCGTTGCTTTCGTTGGCCGATACCGGGAAGATGAGTCGTTCGCTGAGTTTCAGGCTCTGTGGGAAGCGCAGGCCATAGTTTGAATCGGCCACCCAGCGGATGCGTTCCAGGGTCCTTGTGAGGGCCAGATTCTCCGGAACCTGGGCTGTTCTCACGGTTTCGATGGAACGGTTCAGTTCCTCGAGGGTGAACCGTTCCGGGAGCAATTCCAGTACCCTTTTGATGCATTCCGTTTCCGCGCCCATTTCCGTGAGTTTGGCGAGGAAGCGTTGTTTCCTGTATGCCGGGTTGGGAAGCACCTCCGGCACGCTCAGGAATCTCGACACCGGATCCATCGCGATCGTCCCGTCGGCGTGGATCGTTCCGGAGCGAAATTCGATTGATGAGATATGGCCTTCGCCGGTGGCCCGCAGGCTCATGATGAAGCGCAAGGCGCCCTGGCCCGTGTGGGATTGGTCGGGGTGGGGAACGATCGAAGGGTTGAACAGCGCGGCCGATTCCAGCGCGTATTCGCCGGAGAACAGTGCGCCGATGAGCATTTTTCGGTCGAGGGACAGGGTGCGGCCGGTGAAGACATTATGCTGCACCTTGAGCCAGTGGCGCAGGAAGACATCCCCCACATGGAAGTGGCGTTCCTCGAATTCCGCGCGGATTGCCTGCAATTGGCGGGTCGCCTCCTCTTCGGTCAGCGCGAGGGCGCGGCCGATGATGGTGGTGATGCGGTGTTCTTCGAGAGGGATGAAGGGGCGGATGATCACCCGGGTGCTGTCCGGCGTCAGCTGCAGGTCGAGGCGGATCGGGACGAGCGGGGTCATGGAGGGGTTGAGGTCTGCGTTGCGGTGCGGGCGAGGGTCATTTCGGTCAGGGCGATTTGAGCTGCGAGGGTGGACTCCGCTCCGCGGTTGTGGTTGGCACGGTCTTCGTGGAGTCCGTCGAAACAGGTGCCGGAGGCGGCGTCGAGCAGTGGGATGCCGAGGTCGTTTTCTCCGGCGAACCAGCGCCAAGCACGGCGTGCCTCGGTGAGCCAGCGCTTTTCGCCGGTGTGGCGCCATGCCTCGGTGCAGGCGGCCACCATTGCCTGGGCCTCGACCGGTTGTTGGTCGAAGTGGGCGCGGAATCCATTGCGGTGGAGGAAGCCGTTGCTGCCGATGGGGCGAAAGTTTCCGGTGGTCGACCGTTGGTGGTTGGCGAGCCAGTCGAGGCTTTCGAGGCCGGCTTCGAGAGCGGCGTTTCCGTGGCCGTGGGTGCTGGAACGGATCAGCGCTTGGCAGAGTCGGGCGTTCTCGTAGGTCGCGCTGTCCTCGAACCACAACCACTTGCCGCGCGCGTTCCGGCTCCAGAGTGTGAGTAGGCGCCGGGTGAGTTCGTTGGAGAGGTCGGTGAGGATGGTATCGCTGATTCCGTGGTCGAGGCATTCGCCGATACCGATGAGGGTGAAGGCCCAGGCGCGCGGCGAGGTGAAGGTGTTTGTGGCAGGGAGGGCGCGGAGCATCAATTCGGCGCAGAGACCGCGGTGGTTGTCGTTGTCGCAGCGTGCCGCGCCCGTGCCGAGTGCCCAGAGAGCCCTGCCGTGGCTGTCTTCGCTGCCTGCGGTTTCCATCCAGCGGCGCGAGTGATCCATGAAGTTGCGGAAGCGGCCGTTGGCAGGGTGGTAGGCGGCGGCGAGGAAGGCCAGATAGCGTGATTGGAGGGATTCGGTGTGGGTTTCCGCCGGATCCGCGTCTGCATCGTGGAGGAGCGCGCAGAGGATCAAGGCGCGGGCATTGTCGTCGGTGCAGTATCCTTCGTGGTAGTTCGGCACATTGTGGACCGCGTGCTGGAGGATGCCGGTTTCGTCGGTGAGCCGGCGCACATGATCGAGACAGGGGCGGGGCAGTCCGTGCGCGGGGTTGGTTTCCGCCGTCGGGCGGCTGTTGGTTGGGGCTGCCTCGCGGGAGGCCCTTGCGAGCAGTGCCAGGTACTTTCCTCCCACATGGTTCCAGAGGCTGCCGCGGCTATCGTGCACCGCTCGCATTTCGATGCGCCGCATGCGCTGCGGGTCGTCGAGGAGTTCATTTACCGCGCTTGCGATTGCGGCGGGGTCGCGGAAAGGCACGAGTGCGCCGCGGCCGTCGCGGAGCAGTTCGGCCGCATGCCAGTAGGGGGTGGACACCACAACCTTGCCGGCGCCGAACACCCGGGCGAGGGTGCCCGAGGTCACTTGTGATTCGTTCGGGTAGGGCGTGAGGTAGATGTCTGCGGCGGCGATCATGCGTTCGATTTCCTCCGGGGAGAGGAAGTGGTTCGCGAAGCGGACGGAGTCCTTCACTCCGAGGGCCTGTGCCTTTTCCTCGAGGTGCCTGCGGTAGGTTTCTCCTTCCCGTTCCAGCAGGTGCGGGTGGGTGGCGCCGGCCACGAGATAGGTCGTTTCCGGATGACGGAGGAGGATTTCCGGCATCGCCGCGATGCCGTGCTCGATTCCCTTTCCCGGTCCGAGCAGGCCGAAGGTGAGCATCACCGGACCCGTGCCGAGGCCGAGATCTTGTTTGGCCGAGTCCCTTTCCGGCAGGCGTGTTTCCGGGATTCCGTGCGGGATCACCGTGGTTTTCCCTGCCGACCGTGGGTGGGTTGCGGCGAGGATGTCCGCGCCGGTGGCGGTCATTACCACCACTGAGTGACTGAGACGGATGATGGCCTCCATCACGCGTCGCTGATCGGGGTTTGGATCGCACAGCACCGTGTGGAGGGTGGTGATCACCGGCATTTCGAGGCGTTCCAGCAAGTCGACCACGAAGCCGCCCGCGGGTCCGCCGTAGATGCCGAACTCATGCTGCAGGCAGACCGCGTCGGTTCCCGCGCCGTTGAGTCGGTGGGCGGCGGCCGCGTGGGATGAGCGGTCGTTTTGCCGGATTTGCATGCGCACGCTGGGCGGGTAGGCGTAGCCTGCGGGCCGGTCGTTGACGGCGACGATGGTGCAGCGGCTTCCGGGCGAGGATCGCGACACTGCTTCGAAGAGATCGTGGGTGAAAGTGGCGATACCGCATTGCCGCGGGATGCAGTTGCCGACGAGGGCGATGCGCAGCGGTTCGGGGAAGAGATCCACGGGAGGATCATGGCATGGGCGGGGTGGTGGCGGGCTATGCGTGTGATGCGATATCGGGCATGCGGGATTCCGCGGACCTGCCCCGCGCGGCTGTGCGTGGTCGGGGTGCGTCCGGGTGCCGATGGTGTCGCCGGGCCTCCAACGGCATGGTTGCGGCGGAAAGGAGACGGATGATGATACGCGATGTGACGACTCATGCGGGTGCGGTGGACCGGCCCTTGGTGCGGATCCCCGCCGGGGAGGTGGATCTTTACGGAGAGTTGGAGGTTCCGGCCGGGGCCTGTGGCTTGGTTTTGTTCGCCCACGGCAGCGGCAGCGGCAGGTTGAGTCCGCGCAACCGCCATGTTGCGCAAGTATTGCGTGCTGCGGGGATCGGCACCCTGCTTTTCGATCTACTGACCCATGGGGAGGAGGCCGACGACATCAAGACCTCCGTATGGCGTTTCGACATCGGGTTGTTGAGCGAGCGTTTGGCGGCAGCCACGCGCTGGGTGTTGGCGCAGCCGGAGCTCGGCGGGTTGAAGATCGGGTATTTTGGAGCCAGCACCGGTGCGGCGGCGGCCCTGCGTGCGGCCGTCGAGATCGGTGCGGATGTGAGCACCGTGGTTTCCCGCGGGGGGAGGCCGGATCTCGCGGGGCCTGCCCTTCCTTTGCTGGCTTGTCCGGTTCTGCTCATCGTCGGCGGGCTCGACGAGGTGGTTCTGCATCTCAATGAAGAGGCGATGGCCGCGATGACCTGTGACAAGCAGATGCGGGTGGTGCCCGGTGCCTCGCATCTGTTTGAAGAGCGCGGCAAGCTCGACGAGGTGGCGCGGATCGCGGCCGACTGGTTTTGCGGGCACTTGGCGCGACCGGAGGAAGCGGGGAAGCCTGTGTCCGTCGGGGAGACCTGAGGTTCGGAACCGATCTGTTCAGCGATCGTTGCGGCGCATTCGCATCATGATGGTCGCCACCACGGCGACGGCTGCGGCGATCAGGATCATGCGTGCGGTGCCTTCCCGCCGCGGGACTTCGAGGGAGTCGTATTTCGATTCGGTTGCGGCGGCAGGCAGGCCGGCGGGCGGGATCAGGTCCGCCTCGCGCAATTTCGGTTTGCCGACCTCGTGACGGAGGGCTGCCACCTCCTCCGGTGTGACCGCGGGGGCATTGTTTCCGAATGATTGCCTGATGAACGAGAGCACAGCGGCGATCTGTTCGTCGTTTTGAAACGCGAGGGGAGCCATTCCGCCGGGGATGTCGTAGGTGACCCCTTTTACGCGGACCGGTCCCTCAAGGCCGCGGAGTTGGATGCGGATCAGGTTTTCGGCGGGTCCGTTCACCCATTCCGATCCTGCGAGAGGTGGTCCGGCGGCCGTGCCTTCTCCCGCGCGGCCGTGGCAGGCGGCGCAGATCAGGTAGGGTGCTTCTCCCGGGTGAGCCTCCCCGGCGCTGCCGAAAGAACCGGCGAGCAGCCACGCGCAGGCTGCAAGGAGGGCGTGCGGGTGGGAGGGTGCGGATTTCATCGCGTTGCGGAGGACTACATTCACGGGAAGCGACCTCTGCAAGCGGGAATCCTGCCGCTCTGCCGCCGTTGGTGTTGCGGGAGCTTGCCTTCGGGCGGCGGTTTGTCTAATCGAGGCGTGTGCGCTGGGAAGGAAGACGGGAGAGTCGCAACATTGAGGACCGCCGCGGGCAGGGTCGTCCAGGCGGCGTGGCGATTGGCGGAGGTCTCGGCATGCTGCTTCTGGTGGTCGTGGTGTTGCTGCTTGGCGGCGATCCACGGGGCTTGCTCGACATGGCGGGTGGGGGAGGGAGTGCCGCCCCGGTGCCGCGGAGCGGGCCTGCGGTCGCGCCCTCGCCGGCGGATGAGAAGTTGCGTCGGATGGTCGGGGTCGTGCTGGCCGATACCGAGGATGTGTGGGAGGAAGAGTTTGCGGCGATGGGCCGCGAGTACGAGAAGCCGCGCTTGGTATTGTTCGACACCCAGGTTCGCTCCGGTTGCGGGTATGCCGATTCGCAGGTGGGTCCGTTTTATTGTCCCGCCGACCGCACCATCTATCTCGACCTCTCGTTTTTTCGGGAATTGAGCCAGCGCTTCGGGGCGCATGGGGATTTTGCTCAGGCGTATGTCGTTGCCCACGAGGTGGGGCATCATGTTCAGAAACTGCTCGGCACCTCCGATGCGGTGCAGCGGGCACGCGCGGGAAGGTCGCAGGCCGACGGCAACGCCTTGTCGGTGAGGTTGGAATTGCAGGCGGATTTCTATGCCGGCATGTGGGCGCGCAAGGGGCAGGAGAAATTCGGCTTTCTCGAGGAGGGCGACATCGAGGAAGCCTTGCAAGCAGCGCAGGCGATTGGCGACGACACCCTGCAACGACGCGCCAACGGCCGGGTGGTGCCGGATTCCTTCACGCACGGCAGCTCCACACAGCGGATGCGTTGGTTCCGGCGCGGGTTTGATACCGGCGACATGCGGGCGGGCGACACCTTTCGCGCACCGGATCCGTGATGTCGTGGACGCGAGGCCCCGCGGTCCCTTGCTTGTCAGACCCTGTCCCGCCCATCAGCATTCCTCCCATGAACGGCTCCCGGGTGGTCTGGGTGGTGCTCGACGGCAAGCCCGGGCACGACAATCAATCCCTTGGCCTTGCCGATGCGCTCGGGCGTCGTGCCGGGTGCGAGACGCATTCCCTGCGCCTCGCAGCGGGGTGCGGCTTGGTCGGCCGGCTGCGCCGGGTTTTGGCCGATGCGGCGCAACTGCCGGCGCCTCGCCTGATCATCGGTGCGGGTCATGCCACCCATCTGCCGCTCTTGTGGCTGGCGCGAAGATATGCGGCGCGCAGTGTGGTGTTGATGCGCCCGAGTCTGCCTCTTCGGTGGTTTGATCTTTGTGTCGCGCCCGAACATGATTTCCCGAACAACCATCCGCGCGGGAATCTCGTTCTCACCCGCGGTGCGCTCAACCGGGTGGTTCCCGGCGAGGGCGAGCGCAACGGCAGGCTCATCCTGATCGGCGGCCCTTCCAAAACGCATGGCTGGGATCCCGATGCGTTGATCCGGATGCTCGGGGAGATCACCACCGGTGGTGGTTGGGAAATCGGAGACAGTCGCCGCACTCCCGAGGGATTCGCCGCTCGGCTTCGCGAAGCTCTGCCCGGTTGTGAAGTGCTGTCCCATACAAGCACTCCCGCCGATTGGGTTGCCGGGAGATTGCGGCAAGCCGCGGAGGCATGGGTCAGCGAGGACTCCGTCTCGATGATCCACGAGGTGCTTGCGAGCGGTGCGCGGGTCGGCTTGCTGCCCATGCCCCGCCGCGGGGCCGGGCGGGTGGTTCGTGGCATCGACCGTTTGGTTGCCGATGGCTACCTCACTCCCTTTTCCGTGTGGGCCGAGACCCGCCGGTTGCCGCCGCCGCCTGCGCCGTTGCGGGAAGCCGACCGCTGCGCGGAGGCGGTGTTGCGGATGGGGGGATGATGCACGGGATTGCTGGTCCATCCCGGGCTCCGGGTTTGCGGAAACGCGGCTTGAGGGAGCGGGGGAGGGTGTGGCAGGCTGTGCGGCATCTTGGAGGCGGGTTATCGGGAGGAAACGGAAGCGCGCGGCGTGGTCGTCTTGGGCGACATGCGTGGCCTGTATCATCATGGGTGCGAGGCGGTGATCGCCGAGTTGTTGCGCGGGCTTGGTTCCTGCGGTCTTGGAGCCTCCCGGGTGTTGCCGGGCTTGGATTGGGAGCGATGGCGCAACGAATGTCTCGAGGCGGATCTGGTGGTCATCAACGGGGAGGGAGCCTTGCACCATGATCGTCCCGCGGTGGCGGGAGTCATTGGTCTGGCTGAGGAGCGGCGCGGGAAAGGGCGGCCTACCGTGCTGCTCAACAGTTCGTGGTTTGCGAATGATGCCGGGTTTGCCCGTCGTCTGGCGGCGTTTTCCCTGGTGGTTGCGCGCGAGCGGACCAGTGCGCTGACCATCCGCGACGGGGGTGGTCCCGGGGTGGAGGTCGTGCCGGACCTTGCTTTCGTGCACGCGTTGCGTTCGGGCATCTCCCATCGAGGGGGAAAGGTTTGTCAGGTGAGTGATTCCACCGACGCGGCGAGCACTGTGCGGTTGCGTCGTCTTGCATCGCGGCGCGCCTGGGAGTACCTGCCGGTCCTGGCCGCTCCGGAGGCGGATCGTGCCGGGGCCAAGGCGCGCAAGATCCGGCGGCGGGTCGGGTGGTTGCGCAAGTGCGGGCCCTTGGGAGCGGTTCTCGCCGGGCCGCGTTATCATGCCCATTTGGTGGGTGAGCCCGATGTCAGCGGCTATCTCGCGCGCCTTGCGGCGGCGGGCGGGGTGGTCAGCGGGCGTTTCCACACCGTATGTTTCGCCATCGGCCTGCGGGTTCCGTTTCTCGCCTTGCCTTCCAATACCGGGAAGATCGAGGCCTTGGTCGCCGATGCAGGGCTCGATCCGGGAGTGCGGGTTGTTCCGTGGTCCCGCATCGAAAGCGTGGAAGAGGTGCCGCCATTCGGCGAAGCGGAGCGGGTGGCTCTTGATCGTTTCGCGGGCGAGGCACTGGCGCGCGCCGACAGGATGTTCGCGGAGCTGGGCCGGAGCTTCGGGTCCGCAGTATATTGATATCTAACAGAAAACATATTAATTCCTCGCTGATCGGTACCGGGTTTCCGGTCAGGCGCCCACTCCGAGCGCTTGTTCGATGCCTGCGATGCAGAGCAGGCGCGGGGTGAGCGGGTTCACGAGGAATCTCCCGTTGGTGCGGCAGCGGTCCGCGTAGGCGGCGCTGCGGTAGCGCGATGCCAGGTAGGGAGACGAGGAGATCAGTTCGAGGATTCCTTTTTGGTTTGCGCGGAGGAAGGCCCGGCCGTTCCAGCGGAAGCCCTGTTTCTCCCTGCGCCATTGGGTGGGGAGCGGGGTGAACGAGTCGAAGGCCTTGCGCAGCTGGTGTTTGTTCCATTCGCCGACGAATTTCGAGGCGTAGCCCGTTGCGAGGAAGGGCACGAGGCGGTAGTCGAGGATCGGGCTGCGGTTTTCGATGCCCGACATCATCGCATTGCGGTCGTTGTGCCAGATCCATTCGCCGAGGCGGCCGCCGGGGGATGCATCGCGGGTGAGCGCGGCGGCGAAGTCCCGGGACGGGAGCGCCATCGGGTCGGCCTGCGCAGGTGAGGACTTGTGGAAGCCGAGGGTGCGGCCCGGGCCCGACCATTTCCTGCGCCAAGTTCGCAGGTCGAGCGGGTTGCCGGTGGCGCGGCGGAAGAGGTCGGTCGTCATCCGTCCGGCGCGGGTGAGTGGTTTGGGTGCCGCCGGGAGGGAGGAGCTGATCCATCTCAGGTTTCCGGTGAGCAGGGCTTCGCGCAGTGCCGTGGGGTACTGCCGGTCCCAGTACCCGCCGAAGAACTCGTCGCCGCCGGTGCCGTCGAGCACCACGCGGACATCGTCGGCCGCGATTCGTTCGTACATTTCCGACATCGCCATCGAGCTGCCGAGAAAGGGGAAGGGCTTTTCCTGGTGGGTGCACATCCGCAGGTGGCGTCCGAGCGCGTCGTCGCCGTAGCCGAGGTCGATCACCGATGCCTCGATGCCGAGTTGTTCCACGCAGCGTTTGGCGAAGGCCGCGTCTTCCGAGCGGCCGGTTTCGCCGATGTAGCAGCGGACTTGGTCTTGGAGGCCTTGCGAGTGGATGACCGAGAGCACGAGGGTGCTGTCGATGCCGCCCGAGAGCAGCAGGCCGACCTTGCGGTCCGAGACCAGGCGCGAGATCACCGCATCGCGGAGCAGCGGGACGAGTTCCGATTCGGCGGGGGGCGGGCCTTGTGCGGACTCCGCGATCGAGAAGTAGCGTTGCAGGCGGATTGTCCAAGTCGAGAGATCCGCCTCCATCGTGTGGCCGGGCGGCACTTGGCGCAGTTCGTGGAAATGCGTCGAATCATCGCCGGGAGGAAACATCACCCCGTGGGCGAGGTAGGCGTCGGCGAGTTCGTCACGGAAGCGCGGGCGGCTGCCGTTGAAGCGGAATAGTGGCAGGATCGTCGAGGAGAGGATGATTCGGGAATCATCGGCGAGGAAGAACAGTGGTTTTTTTCCGTGGCGGTCGCGGCCGGCGAGGATGGTTCCGTTGTTTTCATCGAGGCAGGCGAAGGCCCACATCCCGTTGCAGCGTGTCAGGA
>CAZMUK010000046.1:0-20498 GCA_964569415.1 uncultured Luteolibacter sp.
AGCCGCAGGGTTTCCTCCACCACGGCGCGCACCCCTTGGTCGATCGTCTCCACCGCCTTGATCGCCGCCTCGACCACGCCCGTGTGGCCGACCATGTCCGGGTTGGCGAAATTGAGGATCACCAAGTGGTAGCGGCTGAGAACCGAAAGAACCTTTTCCGTTACTTCCGGTGCGCTCATTTCCGGTTTGAAATCGTAGGTCGGCACCTCTTTGGGCGAAGGAACGATGATGCGGTCCTCGCCCGGATAGGCCTGTTCCACGCCGCCGTTGAAGAAGTAGGTCACATGGGGGTATTTTTCGGTTTCGGCGATGCGCAATTGTTTCGCGCCGGCCGCGGCCACCGTTTCCCCGAGGCCCATGGCGAGCGTCTGGGGGGCGAAGAGCACCGGGCAGCCGTAGGAGGCATCGTATTCGGTGAGGGTCGCATAGCTTACCTTCGGGTGGTTGCCGCGGTCGAAGCCGTCGAAGTCGGCGCGCAGGAACGCGTCCGAGAGTTCCCGTGCGCGGTCGGCGCGGAAATTGAAGAACAGCACCGCATCGCCGTCGCGCACCCGCTGTGTATCCGCATCGGTGAAGACCATGGCGGGCATGAACTCGTCGGTCTTGTCCGCGCGGTACTGGTCGGCCACCGCCTCGCTGGCCAGCACATCGCGGGTTTGTCCGCGGCCGAGCACGATGGCGTCCCACGCCGTTTTCACGCGGTCCCAGCGCTTGTCGCGATCCATGGCGAAGTAGCGTCCGACCACGGTGGCGATTTTCGCGCCGTGTTTGGCGGCTTCGTCCTCGACCTTCGCGAGGGACGCTGCGCCTCCGGTCGGCGAGGTGTCCCTGCCGTCGGTGATTGCGTGGATCATGATGTCGGTGACACCGGCATCCGCCGCGCGGCGCACGAGTTCGAGCAGGTGGTCCTGGTGGCTGTGGACGCCGCCGTCGGAGACCAGTCCGATCAGGTGGAGTCGCGAGTGGCGCGCGGTTCGCAGCAGGGAAGTGAGAACCGGGTTTTGTGCCAGTTCGCCGTCCTCGATGGCTTTGTTGATGCGGGTGAGGTCCTGATAGACGATGCGGCCGGCGCCGAGGTTGAGGTGGCCTACTTCCGAGTTGCCCATTTGTCCGGCGGGAAGTCCCACATCGAGTCCCGAGGCGCTGAGGAAAGCCTTCGGGTAGCGGGCGAGCATGTCATCGTGAAACGGGGTGTTGGCGAGCAGCGTGGCGTTGCCGTCGCGTTCTGCGGTGTGGCGGCCTCCGGGGTTCACGCCCCAGCCGTCGCGGATGATGAGGACCACGGGTTTGTCGAACATGGCGCAGGGGATGTAGGGCGCGGCGGGGTGGCGGGCAAGTCCGGAACCATCCGGTCGGCCGCCGGGATCACGGAGCCGGGGACTCCTCCGCTGGACCGAGTTCGCGGTGGATCCAAACGCTCTGGGTCATTCCGAGCAGGAACATGCAGATCAGAACGAAGGTTCCCGAATAGCTCACCAGCGGCATCGGGATGCCCGTGATCGGGGTGAGGCCGACGCACATTCCCACGCTTTCGAACACATGGGCGAAGAACAGGGCCGCCACGAGGCAGGGCAGCATGCGCCCCGCCGCATCGCGGCCTTGGGCGGCGATGGCCAGACAGGTGACGAGCAGCGCCGCGAACACCCCGAGCATGAGCAGGGATCCGCGGAAGCCGGTCTCCTCGGCGATCACCGCGAAAATGTAGTCGTTGTGGGCGGTGTCCTGGGGGATCATCCCCTTGGCGTGCAGAGAGCCCTTCGCCGCATCGGCGTTCCAGCCGATGCCCCTCCATCCCGCTTTGCCGATCACCGTCTGCACATTGTAGGCCGCGTAGGCCTCGCTGGTGATGTCCACCTCCTTGCCGCGGGCCATGCGCAGCCAGGTATCGATACGTTCCGGTCCGCGTTCGGATACGAGCGGCAGGGCGATGAAATACAGCAGGGGCAGCAGCCCGACCGCGCCGAGGGCCATGAACGAAAGGTGGAGCAGCGGCACGCCTCCCACCAGCAGTGCCACTCCCGTGACGGGGATCCAGACCAATGCCGAACCCATGTCGCCCATTTTCATCACCATCAAAAACGGAATCGCCGCGGTGCCGAGTATGGTGGCGATCTTCACCAAGGGCCTGCCGAACCACGGGTGCAGGCGTTGCGGGTCCTGGATCAGCCAGGAGATCATCAGGATGCCCGAGCAGACTCCGAGTTGCGCGGGTTGGAAGGACAGACCGGCGATGGTCAGGCGGTGGACCTCGTCATCCCGTGCCACGGCGAGTCCCATCAGGACGAGCGAGACCGCGTAAAAGGGCAGTGCCGTCCAGCGGATCCAACGGTAGTCGGTGAAGGCCGCCGCGAAGTAGGCGATGCTGCCGAGGATGATCCATTGTTTCTGCTGGTGGGCGTAGAGAGCTCCGGCGCTGCCGTACTTCGCCAGATCGTCGGCTGCGACAGGCAGGTGGCGTGCGGCGCTTTCGATCATGAACACTCCGAAGACCAGCAGCGCGAACATCGCCAGGGTCAGGACCGGGCTGAGTCCGAGGATTTTCCGGAGGAAAGGAGTCATTTTTCGTGTCCGGAAGGTAGGCGGTGGCGGCCGATTGGCAAGGCCCGGCAGGCATGGCCGGTTGCCTCAGACCCGGGCGTCGAGCCAACGACCGCGGAAATGGAGAAACGAGAAGACCGCCGCCTGCGTGACGAGGTCGAGCGAGAGCACCACCCACACCACGGTGAGCGAGGCATATCCGCCGCGCGCCAGCATCGTGAGCACCAGCACCCGGTAGAAGAACATGCTGGCGAAGGCCCATATCATCACCGTTGTGGTCGCGCCCGCTCCGCGCATGGATGTCTTGAACACGATGCAGGTGGCGAAAAACGGTTGGGTGAGTGCGCATACCACCAGCAGCGGAGCGGCGAGTTGTGCGTGCAACCCACTGCCCGGAGCCATCAGCGAGATCATTTCGGTGCGGAACAGGGCGAAGAGCAGGCCGAGCGCCGACATCAGCAGCACCGCGGCCTTCCAGCACAGTCGCACTGCCTTGACCGCCATTTCCTTCGATCCCGCGCCGAGGTACTGGCCTGCGAGGGCGGCGGCGGCCGTGCCGATCGCAAAGCCGGGCAGGAAGCTCATCGACTCCACGCGGATCGCCAGAATGTGGCTGCCCAGCGCCCCTTCTTGTCCGAGGCCGTTGATCACGCGAATGCTTGATGCGTGGATCATCCACATGCCGGCGATTTCCAAAGCCTGCGGGCTTCCGACGCGCAGGATGCGGCCGGCGGTGGCGGGGTGGGGGATGACGGCGGCGCGGGAAAGCCCGAGGCGCCCGCTGCGGCTGCGCGAAAGCATCGACAGCACCACCGCCAGTCCGGCGGCCCAGCCGATGACCGTACCCGCGGCGATGCCCGCGATGCCGTGTCCGCCGATGGGTGCCGGAGCAAAGGCGAAGGCCCAGCTGCAGGCCATGTTGACCGCATTGACCACGAGCATCGAGACGAAGGGCGTACGGGTGTCGCCGAACCCGCGCAGGGCGGCATTCACCGCGAGCAGCGCGCCGCTGAAGGGGCCCGACCACGCCAGCACCCGCAGGTACTCGGCCGCCTTGTGTGCCGCGGCACCATCGAGGCCCATCCAGCGGATCAGCAGGCCGGCTCCGCCCAGCAGCATGAGGGTTGAGACGATGCCCGCTGCCGTCCCCAGCCAGAGTCCTTGTCCGAGTCCGCGTTGCGCGAGGGCTGGGTCGCCGCCTCCGGTGGCGCGGGAAACGAGTGCCATGACGCCGGTGGCCACCGCTGCCTGCAGGATGTTGAAAACCCAGCCCACATAGCTGCCGAGGCCCATCGCATCGAGGATCGCCACCTGTTCGCCGCCGGTGGCGGTGCGTCCGGCGATGAGGAGGTCGGTGAGGCCCACGAGAAAAGCGAGCACCTGTTCCAGCAGCGGCCAGAGCGCCAGCAGCAGCACCTGCGCGGGCAGGCTGCGGCCGACGAGCGGGCCGCCGCGGAGGATTTCCGCGCGCTTGCTTGTCTGGATGCTGGCGCCGGGTTCGGACATGCGACGGGCCGGGTGTAGCCGACCTTTGCCAAGCCGCCAGCGCAATCGCCGCCTCGGCAGCATCGTGCGCGGATGTGCCTCGGTGATTCCACGGGGGTGTCATCGTGCGAGACGCGCGGGAGCGGCGCGTCGGGCTGCGGATTTTCGCGACCGGCGCGCGGGTGCATGCTCCCCCTGCGGTCGGGAGACGGCCGATACCGGGTTCCGGTGCCGGACAAGGATCCGGCGCGAGTCCGGGCCCGGATCCCCGCTCCCCACCGCACACTTTCCCCCCGTCCGGGGAGGTCCGCCAGCCGCCGACGGCCGGACCTCCCCGGAATCACCAACATCGATCGTCGGCAAACCGGAGAACACAATACACAACATGAGCCTGTTATCAAAATGGAGCCCTCTGGGCAAAGCCGACCCTACTGATCTGTGGCGTCCCATCACCCGTTGGGATCCGATCCGTGAAATGGAGGACATGATGCGCGGCATGCAGCGGATCATGTCCGTCGGTCCGTTCCGCAGCGGCGAGTCGCTGGCCCTCGCGCAGTGGTCGCCGACGGTCGACATCGGCGAGTCCGAGAAGGAATTCGTGGTCAAGGCCGAGCTGCCCGAGGTCAGCAAGGAGGACATCAAGGTCAGCGTCGAGAACAACACCCTGAGCATTTGCGGGGAGCGCAAGACCGAGAAGGAGGAGAAGGACCTGAAGTTCCACCGCGTGGAGCGATCCTACGGGCGCTTCGAGCGCTGCTTCACGCTGCCCGACGAGGCCGACTCCGACAAGATCACCTCCGAGTACAAGGACGGGGTATTGACGGTGCATTTGCCCAAGAACCCCTCGCTCAAGCCCGCCGCGCACCAGATTCCGGTGCGCTGAGCGGACTTTGTTTTGCCATGACCGGTGCCGGTCGGCGGGAGGAATTCCGCCGGCCGGTTTCCGTTTTCAGGAGGAAGGTGCCGCCTCTCAAAAAAACGCAAAGGCCAGCACGGCGAGGATCAGGAACGCGGCGAGGTCGAGCATCAGGCCCGCGCGCAGCATGTGGGAGTGGCGCACTTCCCCGGTGGCGAAGGCCATGGCGTTGGGAGGGGTGGCCACCGGCAGCATGAAGCCGCAGGTCGCCGCGAGCGCGACCGGCACCACCAGTGAGTTTTCGCCGATTCCCAGTGAGGGTGCCATCGATTGGAACACCGGCACCAGCAGGGCCGCGGTGGCGGTGTTGCTCGCGAACTCTCCGAGCAGGATCACGCAGAGCAGGGCGATGGCGAGGAACAGGAACAGCGGCCAGGAGTCGGCCAGCGAAAGGATGCAGCGAGCGACGAAAAGTCCCGTGCCTGTTTCATCGAGGATCCGGCTCAGCGACAGCCCGCCGCCAAACAGCGCCAGCACTCCCCATTCGGTGCCGCGTTCGATTTGCGGCCAGGTGGCCGCCTTGCCGAGGATGAGGGCCAGCACCGCGGCGAGAGCCACCATCGTGTCGTAATTGGTGCCGTTTGCGCCGAAACCCGCCACACCGCCGAGCACCCAGGCGATCAATGCGGCTCCGAACACCGCGACCGTGGTGACGCGGCCGCGGTTCCATGTGAAGCCGGTGGTGGTCGTGACGCGCAGGGGGGCGTTGCCCGGCTTCAGTGTCGCGAGCAGTACGAGGACCATCGCCACCATCAGCAGGCCCGAGGCCGGAATGCCGTAGCGTAGCCATTCGAGAAATCCGATTCCGAGCCGCGAGGCCGCGATGGCGTTGGGGGCGGTGCCGATCACCGTGGCAAGTCCGCCGATGCTCGAGGAGTAGGCCACACCGAGCAGAACAAAGCTCGAGCGGGCCGCGGTTTGCTGTTCCTTCGGCAGCATCGCGAGAAGGCCGAGAGCGAGCGGCAGCATCAGGGCGGTGGTGGCGGTGTTGTTCATCCACATCGAAACCCCCGCGGTGATGGCGAACAGCGCAAGGCACGCGGGCAAGAAGCCGCCCCGCGCCTTGCGTGCGAGGTGCTCGCCCGCCCATTCCGCGAGGCCTTGGGCCGATACCGCCGCAGCCAACGCGAAGCCGCCGAAGAAGAGGAAGATCAGCGGATCGGCGAAGGGTTGCAGACACCACGAGAGTTTTCCCACGCCCGCGAGTGTGCCGAGCAAGGGCACGAGCAAGGCGGTGGCGGCGAGCGGCAGTGCCTCCGAAAGCCAGAGGATGGCGATGCAGAGCAGGATGCCGATCCCGATGCGCACTTGATCCGGATCGAGTCCCGCGAGGATTGCCGAGGAGCTGTCCAGCGGGATGCGCGCGGAAAGCAGCAAGCACAGCAGAGCCGGCACGAGGAACCACTTGCGCCAAGGTGCGTCGGCGTGCCCCGTTCCGTGGTCGGGCACCCGTCCGTCGTCGTTGGTCGGCCGCTGCGGCATCCCGCTCATGTTCGCGCGGATTTCACCGGGATCCCAGCGCAAAGAAGCCCGCCCCCGCAATCACGATGTCTGAACCACCGGAGCGAAGACCAGTCCGGTGCGGGGAGGAAGGTAGGCGCGCATGATGCCGTCGGCATCCACCGGGTGGATCACCTCCGCATCGATGCGCCCGTGGCCGCCGAAACGGGTGGCATCGGTATCCAGCGCCACCCGGAGCGGCGAGCGTCCCGATACCGGGATGGCGAAGTCCGGGCTGGCGAGGTCGACCGCGAAATTGAACGCGAAGCAAAGGCCGCCGCGTTCCGCCGCGATGATGCGGCGCTGGTGGTCGATCCAGCGGCAGGAGGCCGGACCTGAGGCGAGGAAGCCGGTCTCGCGCGCGAGAGTCATCAGTTCGCGGTCGAAGTCCGCCAGCCAGCGATATTTCAGGTTCGGATCGTCGGCCAGCGACCATTGCCTGCGGCAGTAGTGGAAAGACCATCCGTTTCCTTCGCGCGGGAAATCCAGCCATTCCGGGTGGCCGAACTCATTGCCGATGAAATTGAGCCATCCCTCCCCGGCGAGCGCCATCGTGATGAGACGGATCAGTTTGTGAAGGGCGATGCCGCGCTCCACCACCGGGTGCGTGTCCCCGGCGGCCATGTGTCCGTACATCGCCGCGTCCATCAGCCAAAAGGCCAGGGTCTTGTCGCCGACGAGCGCCTGGTCGTGGCTTTCGGCATACGCGATGGTTGATTCGCCGTGGCGGCGGTTGGTCAGCACGCTCCAGAGTCCGTCGAGGCTCCAATCCTCGTCGCGCTGGTGCTTGAGCAGTTTGATCCAGTGGTCGGGCACGCCCATCGCGAGGCGGTGGGTGAAGCCGACCCCGCCTTCGTGAGCCGGGCGGCAGAGGCCGGGCATGCCCGACATGTCTTCGGCGACCAACAAGGCCCCGGGTCTGGTTTCCTCGGCAACTTGTGCAGCGAGCTGGAGGTAGAGCACCGCATCTTGGTCGGTATCGTCTCCGAAATAGTCGTCGTAGCAACCGAAGGAGCGGTTGCCGCGCGAGTGGTAGAGCATCGAGGTTACTCCGTCGAATCGGAACCCGTCGAAGCGGAACTCCTCGAGCCAGTAGCGCACATTCGAGAGCAGGAAGCGACGTACCTCGGGCCGGCCGTAATCAAAGCATTTCGAATCCCACGAAGGGTGGTCGCCGCGACCGCCGGCATGGAAGTACTGGTGGCCGGATCCGTCGAAGTCGTTGATGCCCTCCGCGAGGTTGCGCACCGCGTGGGAATGGACGATGTCGAGCAGCACCGCGATGCCGAGGCCGTGGGCGGCGTCGACCAGTTCCTTGAGTTCCTCCGGGGTCCCGAAGCGTGAGCTTGGGGCGAAGAACGACGAGACATGGTAGCCGAAGGATCCGTAGTACGGGTGTTCCTGTACCGCCATGAGTTGCAGCGTGTCGTAGCCCGCGCGCGCGATGCGGGGCAGGATGTGATCGGTGAAATGCCTGTAGTCGTGGACGCGGCCCTCCTCCCCTGCGATGCCGGCATGTGCCTCGTAGATCAACGGGGATCGCGACGGCGCGGGGGCTTGGTGAAGCCAGCGGTACTCTTGCGGCGGGTGCCAGACTTGGCCGCTGAAGTCATTGGTCAGCGGGTCCTGCACCGCGCGGCGGATGCAAGCCGGGATCCGGTCGCGGGCGGAGCCGTCCTCGCCGACCACATGAAGTTTGATCCGTTGTCCGTGGGCGAGGGTGTCTGCGGGCAGGGACAGCAGCCAGTCGCCGTTGCCGCAGGGTTCGAGCGGATGGCTGGAGCGGTTCCAGTCGTTGAAATCGCCGGTGAGGAACATGCCGCGTGCCCGCGGAGCCCACTCGCGGGCGATCCAGCGCAGGCCCGTTTCGTCGAAGAGCACGCCGTGGCTTTGATGCATCGAGGCGTGGGCATGCAGCGAACCGTCGGCTGCCTCGATGCGCTCCCGTTCCTCGCGAAGGCGCGTCATCCTCCATTCCACCGCCTGGCGATGGGGCTCCAGCCAAGGGTCGTCGGTCACCAATTTCGGGGGGGAGAGCACCCGGCGAGTCTGCGTGGGGCACTTGCGGCGGGAAAGGGCAAATCCGCGACCCTACGCACTTGGGGCTTGGAAAGCGGGGTCGCGCTCCTACCCTCCGCGCATGCCCGACCTTGTCTCCGATTTCGTGGTGATCGGCGCCTATTTCGCGGTGATTCTTTGGATCGGCGTCTATTTCAGCCGCAAGAACCGCGATGTGTCGGATTTCGCCTTGGGAGGCCGCTCGATCCCGTGGTGGGCGGTGCTGGCCTCGATCCTCGCCTCGGAGATCAGCGCCGGGACCTTTTTCGGAACGCCGGGCGAGGGATTCCGCCACCGGAATTTCACTTACGCCCAGTTGATGATCGGCTACCTGCTCGCCCGTTTCGTGGTCAGTGGTGTCTTCATTCCCGCGTATTACCGCCACAATGTGGTGAGCATCTACGAGTTTCTCGAGACGAGGTTCGGTCCGCGCACGCGCCGTGCCGCCAGCGCCTTGTTTCTCGTCACCCGTTCACTGGCCAGCGGTTCGCGTCTCTGGGTGCCCACGCTGCTGCTGCTGGTGATTTGGGATCATGCCGATCCGGGGAACCCGTTGGGAAATTGGGATCAGTTCTGGCTTACCGGCGGGGGTTTGGTGCTCATCTGTGTGTTGACCGCGGCGTATACGGCTGCCGGCGGGATCAAGGCGGTGATCTGGACGGATGTGTTGCAGATCGGGGTCCTGTTCGCGGCGCTTGGGTTCTCCGTGTGGTATCTGCTCGGACACATCCCCGGCGGGTGGGACGGGGTGAAGCAGCAGCTTGATGGTCCCCGCGACCTCATCCTCTGGCAGGTCGGTGGAGAAAAACCGGCGGACAGCGCATGGGGAAACATTCGCGCGATCCTCGAGTCCGAGTACACCATCTGGGCGGCGTTGTTCGGATCGCTCTTCACGACGCTTGCCACGCACGGCACCGATCAGGACATGGTGCAGCGCATGCTGACCGCAAAGAACAAGAGGCAGAGCGCGGTGGCGACCATTCTCTCGGGGGTGGCCGACATCCCGGTGACCTTTGCCGTGCTTGCGATCGGGATCCTGCTTTCGGTGTACTACGGCAGCGTGGTCAATGACCCGAACCTGCCGCAGGCCGCCAACGGACCGGACAGCTCGCGGGTCTTCGCGTATTTCATGATCGATGTGATGCCCGGCGGACTGCGGGGTTTGGTGGTGGCCGGGGTGCTTGCCACCGCGATGGGCTCGCTCGGGACGGCGCTCAACTCGTTGGCGACCAGCTATTGCCGCGATTTCCATTTCCGCTGGTTCCGCACGCCCGAGGACGGCGCACGGCGGGTGCGCATCATCCGGCTCGCCACCGCGGGATTCGCCCTGGCCCTCATCGGCGTGGGTCTGGCCACTGCTTTCGTCAAGGCCCACCACCCGGACCTCAGCATCATCGGCATCATTCTCGGCAGTTTCGGCTACACCTACGGTTCCCTGCTGGGGGTGTTCATGGTGGCTCTGTTCACGCGCACGCGCGGCAGCGATCGCGGCAATCTGGTGGCAATGGCCGCGGGAATCGCCGCGGTGGCGTTCCTGAGCGATCTTCCCAACGATGTGGCGGGCATGGTCTCCGGCCGCGATTGGTACGGCTACCCCGAGTGGCTGCCGGTGGTGTCTTTCCCGTGGCGGGTGATGGTCGGCACGCTCGTCACCGCCTCGGTGGCGCTTTGCTTCTGCAGCCCGGGCGCGGATCAAGCGCGGCGCGGTGCCGCGTGATGCCGCGGAAGCGTGATGGCGCGCTTTCCCGCGAGACGTGCAGTTCCTCGCCATCGGTCGCGCGCCGCGAATGCTTCAGGATCAGCGCTTTGAGCGGATGTGACGCGTTTCCGTCACAGATCGCTTCGGAAAATCGAAGCAATCGCGAGGTCAAGGATTTTCATTTTCCGGTCGTGGAACGCTTGTGGAAAAGAGGTTCCGCGTCATCGGTGCTCTGCGTTTCAAAAAAATTTTTCCATCCGCATCACCGACGAAGCAACATCCTTTCCGCGACCGCTTCCGCGAAGACGGAATGGCGGCGACGCGAGGGGGAACTTTCAGGAAACAATCACGAACATGGAACATGGGGAGGCGCTTGATCATGACGACCAACTTTCAGCAAACGAAGCGGACCGGACCGATGTCACGGAGCAAGTGGCGTCCGGAGACGGCGGGGTATGGCTTCGCATAGGCGAGGCCTTGCGTGCGCGGGTCGGGGCCGACGCCTACCAGCGGTGGTTCCGCAGTGCCGGGTGGGGCGGAACCGAGGACGGGGTGGCCGTGCTGAGGGTTCCCGGCGAGATGCACCAGGTGTGGATCGAAACCAACTACCTCCCGGAGCTGGCGGTGGTGGTCAATGAGGCCCTGCCCGGGGTGCGCGGCGTGCGCATCGATGTCGCCCCGGCGCAAGAGGATTCCTGCGGTGGGGCGGAAGCGGCCGTCACGGGTGGGTCTTGCGGTGTTCCCAGCTCTTCCGCCCGGCCGAAGACCCCTTCCGGCGAGGCTTTGGCGCGCCGGATCAAGGGCGTGGGGCTCAATCCGGCCTTCACCTTTTCCTCCTTCGTGGTCGGCGCCAACAGCCAGTTCGCGCACGCCGCCTGCGAGGCGGTGGCCCGCAAAAGCGGGATCGGCTACAATCCGCTGTTCATCCACGGCGGACCCGGGCTGGGCAAGACCCACCTGATGCATGCGATCGGCCAGGAATTCCTGCGCCGCGATCCGGGGGTGCGCGTCGTGTACCTGACCTGCGAGAAGTTCACCAACGAGTTCATCGACTCGGTGAGGCGCGGCGATCTCGAGAAGTTTCGCCGCCGCTACCGCGGCTCCGATGTGTTGCTGATCGACGATGTGCAGTTCCTCGGCGGCAAGGAGCGTTCGCAGGAGGAGTTTTTCCACACCTTCAACACCCTGCTCGACGGCCGCAACCAGGTGGTGCTCACCTGTGACCGCCCGGCTTGCGAGATCAAGAGCCTCGAGCCACGGCTTGTCTCGCGCTTCGAATGCGGCCTCACCGTCGAGCTCCAGCCGCCGCAACTCGAGACGCGGATGGCGATTCTGCGCAAGAAGTCGATCGACTGGAAAGTGCGCCTCGATGAGTCGGTGCTGGTGTATCTCGCCGAGAGGATCCGCAGCAATGTGCGGCGTCTCGAAGGAGCGCTGATGCGGGTGGCCACCTATGCCTCGCTTGCCGGGGAAAGTGTCACGGTGGACAAGGTGGAGCACCTGCTGCGCGATCTCGTGCGTGAGGAGGCCGGCCGGCAGGTCAGCATCGACGCGAGCCAGAAGGCGGTGGCCGAGCATTACGATGTGCGTCTGGCCGACATGACCTCGCGGCGTCGGCCGGCAAGCATTGCCTTCCCGCGGCAGGTGGCGATGTATTTGAGCCGATCGCTCACCAAGGGGTCGCTCATGGAAATCGGCGAGGCCTTCGGGGGACGAGACCATGGGACGGTGATCCACGCCTGCCGCAAGGTGGGCGACCGGATCGGGACCGAACCCGGCCTCAAGGAGTCCATCGAGCGCCTCGAGGCCCAGTTGCGGCGCTGACCCCGCCCCGGGGCGCCCCGCGGGGCCGGGATCCGGGGATTCGTCGATGGAAGGAACAGAAAACTTGCCAAGGTTCCCCGGAATCCGGAACCTCCCGGCGTCACCCCACCCGGTTCCCGCACATGAAGTTCCGTATCTCCAAGGAAGCGTTTCTGGAAGGCCTGCAAAAGGTCCAGAATGTCGTGAGTTCCAAGACCACGCTGCCGATCCTTTCGAATGTCCTGATTTCCGCCCGCGGCGGCCGCCTGCAACTGACCACCACCGACCTGGACGTGGGTGTGACCGGTTCGGTCGAGGCGGTGATCGAAAAAGAAGGGGCCACCACCTTGCCGGCCAAGCGGTTGGTGAGCATTGTGCGCGAACTGCCCGCCAGCGAGGTGGAGGTTTCGGTCGACTCGAAGAACATCGCTTCGATCCGCTGCGGTCCCTCGTTTTTCAAGATCCTCGGTCTGGGCGAGGCGGAGTTCCCGGCGTTGCCGGATTTTTCGAACGCCAAGGAGTTCCGGATTCCGCAGGCGGTGCTCCGCGACGGCCTTCGCAAGACGGCTTACGCGATTTCCACCGACGAGACCCGCTATGTGCTCAACGGGATTTTCGCCTCGTTCCGGGAGGGCAAGCTCACCCTGGTGGCCACCGACGGACGGCGACTGGCGATGGTGGATGCCGATCTGGAGTTTCCCGCGTCGCATGAGTCGGACGCGATCATCCCGAGCAAGGCGGTGCAGGAGTTGCAGCGCCTTCTCGGCGACTCGGGCGAGATGATCCTCCGGCTCACCGACAGCCAGATTTCCTTCACGGTGGGGGAAACCTTGCTTTGCAGCAAACTCATCGACGGAAACTACCCGAACTACCGGCAAGTCATCCCGGGCGACAGCAACGAGCGGGTGGTGATCGGCCGCGAGGCGCTGCTGGAAACGGTGCGCCGCGTGTCGCTGCTTTCCTCGGAGAAGTCGAATTCGGTGAAACTCATCTTCGGTGAAAACCGCATCGAGGTCACCGCCAACTCCCCCGATGTGGGTGAGGCACAAGAGTCGCTCGATGTGATCTACTCGGGTCCCGCAATGCAGATTGCGTTCAATCCCGAGTTCCTCCAGGCGCCGTTGCGCGCACTCGATACCGAGCAGGTATTCCTCGATCTGATCGACGAGATGAGCGCCGGAGTGCTGCGCATCGACGGGAATTTCGTCTATGTCCTGATGCCGATGCGGGTGACTGGCTGACCCGCATTCGGGAATTCCCCACCAAGCGGCCACTCCGGGTCTTCGTCATGAAAGCGGTTGTCGCCATCGTTTCCGGGTTGTTTCTTTGCGGGCTTTGCCGTGCGCAAGAGGCGGTTCCGCCCCGGGAGCTTCCCGATCGTCCGGTGCTGCGCGCGCTTCCGATTGGTGGGGATGAGGATCCGCTTTCCCGTCCGCTTGAGGATGCCGCGCCGTCCGCAGCGCCTGCGGAGCTCCCGCAGGTGTCCGCGCCCCAACCCCCGCCGTTGCCTGTGGCCTCTCCTTCCGATGCGCGTCCTGCTGTGCTGCCGGCAGAGGCGGTGCCGACGCCAGCTCCTGCCGTTGCACCGGCCCCGGAGCCCGAGGAAAAGACCCCGGTGCCCGCCGAGCCGCAGGACGGTCCGCTCGATGGGAAGCCCGAGGGCGACAACGCGCTGCGTCTGCAGGTGTTTCTCGATGAGGCGAATTTCGGGCCGGGGGTGATCGACGGCAAGGCGGGCCGCTTCACCGAATTGGCGGTGCGGTCGTGGAACGAGGTGAACGGCCATCCCCCGGATGACTGGGTTGCGGTGAATGCGGCGGCGCGCAAGGCGGTGCCGAATCCTTTGGCGAACGCAGTGGTTCCCGCGGCTGCCAAGTCGTGGGTGGACGCGTCGCTCCCATCAAGCAAAGCCCTGCAAGCGAAGCGCAAGCGGATGGGCTACCGCAGCTACGCCGAGTTCATGGCGGAGCGCTACCATTGCGATGTGCCGTTTCTCGTGAGGATCAACGGGGCGAAAAAGACCTACGGCGTGCGTCCGGGAGGAACCCTGATGGTGCCGAATGTCACGGCCTTCCGCATCGAGAAACTCACCGGGGCGCGGCATGAGGCGGATGCCGCCCTGAGCGCGCGGCATGTGGTGGTGGACACGCGCATCAACCAAGCGCGCATTTTCGAGGCCGCTCCGGCGGCGGTTCCGGTGGAGGAAGGGGATGGTGGTGCGGCGGTTGCCGGGATCCGGCCCAATCGCGGATTGATCGCCTCGTTTCCGATCACTCCCGGCAAGCCGAGGTTCATCCGCATCGGCACTTGGGAATTGCGCAACATGGTGGAACTCCCGGTATGGCGCTATGATCCGCAGTTGCTCAACTCCGGCAAACGGGGAACCTATTCGCTCAACATCCCGGCGGGCCCGAACAACCCGGTGGGCGTGATTTGGAACGGCCTGAGCCGTCCGGGGATCGGGATGCACGGTACTTCGGATCCCGAGACGATCGGTCGCGCGCGGAGCGCAGGGTGCATTCGTCTGGCGAATTGGGATGCGGTGCGCTTGCCGCAGTTGGTACGCCCGGGAACAACGGTGGAGATCCGCTGATCCGGTTGGCTCAAGCCCCGGTCGCCGCGGCGGTTCCTGCGACGGGCGGGCGCTCCGGTTCGGCGATCCGTGAGTCGATCCTCTGCGGAAGATTGCCGGAGAACAGCCATCGCCGGTGGAGTTCGGGAAGCGGGACGAGATCCTTGAGTTTCGCGTCCCGTTGGAGACGACGCAGGATCACGCGGAGCAAGGCGAAGGACATGTCGCCGAGCTCGCCGTCGGAACGGTTGCGGTGAACGCGCGAAACGAGGTCGGTCTGCGCAAGTTCGCCGATCCGTCCAAGATGGAGGATGTCGAGAAGATGCGCGATTTCCACCCCGTAGCCGGTGGGGAAGGGAAGTTGGGCGAGAAGATCGCGACGGGCCGCGTACTCGCCGGCGAGAGGTTGGATCACTTCGGTGAGCTCGGGATAAAAGAGGGAGATCAGGGGACGGATGAGGATTTCCGAAACGCGGCCGCCGCCTTGCGGGGAGGAGGGATCACCGCCGGCGAGGGGACGCTCGTAAAAAGCCTTCACATACCCGAGTTCCGGATCGGAAAGCAGCGGACCCACCAAGCCGGTCACGAAGCCGCCGTGGAAGTTGGCGATGTCGCCATCGACGAAACAGAGGATGTCGCAGTCGGTGGCAAACTGACTTTTCCAGAGATTCTCGCCCTTGCCGCGGAAGGTACCGTGCCCGGGAGCGATGTCGCCGGAACGGAAGGCGCGCGCTCCGGCCCGGCGTGCGGTCTCGACGGTGGCGTCGGCGGAGTCGGAGTCGATCACGATCACTTCGTCGACCAGTCCCGCGTCATCGGCAAGAGTCTGGCGGATGGTGGTGACGATGGGGCCGATCGTCCCCGCTTCGTCGAGGGTGGGGATGCATACGGCGACGCGGCGTCCGTTCTTGAGGCGCGCGAGTGCCGCCGGATCGGGAAAGTCCGCATGGTGAAAGCGCCGCACGCCGTGAGCCAAGACCGCGCGGGGTCTGGAGACAAGTGGCGAATCCTGCGGTTCGCCGGACTCAGGAAATCATGTCGCGCGTGACCCGGAATTTCGCGCCGCAGCGCGGGCACTGGATGCGGATGAAGTCGGCGTCTGCGAACAGCTCGTCGAGGCGGTCGCGCCAGCCGCCGAGCACCGGCAGGATGCGGTCGAGCGTGCACCCGCAGTGGAAGCGGAAACGCCGGGTTTCGAGCAGTTTGGTTTCCTCGTGCGAGTCGATGCCCGAGATGCTTTCCGGGGTGGCGTCCATGAGCCAGTCCGTGTCGCAGTCCGGTTGGGCCGCGAGCAGGGCGAAGGATTCATCTCCCAGTCGGAACGCGCGGGCCGGGCGTTGTTCGGATTGGGCGTAGTAGGTCGAGATCCAGCCCACGGGGTCCTTGCCCTCGACCTCGAGGGTGGAGGTGCGCGGCTCGGGTAGCGAGGGGGCGGTAGTCTGGGAGTAGAAGAGATTGCGGTCGGGCTCCCGCACATCCTCGGTGAAGATTCGGCCCGTCACGGCCTCCTGCACCGAGCCGCCGGTGACGAAGAGGTTGAGGCGCGGGGCGCGGAGATTGACCGTCCATGCGATGGTCTCCGCCCAGGGCCGGGCCGTGAGATGGAGCGCGAGGACCGCAAGCGCGTCCTTGAGCATTTGGTCCATTTCCTCGCCGTGGCGGATGCCGTGCTGCATCAGGTGCAGGTAGTAGTCGGTGTAGACCGGCGTGAATTGACCGCGCAGCAGCAGGGCGTTGCGTTTGCGCACGAAGACGGACTCGATCACGCTATGCTCGGCGACGGGTTCCATCTGACCTGCCCACGCTGGGACTGGCTGGGAGGACTGTCAAGAATGCCACGGGGCGGGACCGGGGCACGCGAAGACGGGGTCCGCGCGGTGCCGGGGACCGCGGGAGGAAACAAACGGCCGCAAAACGGGCTTCAGCGAGAAGGGGAATTCTCTCCGAAGACCCGTTTCACCGCCTCGAGGTAGCCCGTGCCGTTCACCGTGTCCGGTTCAAGGTAGCTGCCCTCGGTCCATTCGTTCCAGCAGTTGACATTCAGGATTCGCCGACCCTTCGGGTCGGCGAGCAGTCGTTGCTTGGCGAGGCGCAGCGCCTCCCCGAATTTCTCCGGCGTGTTGTCCACGATCATGTTTGTGAACGGGTAGCCGGATGCGTCCATCGGTTGGGTCTGGTTGCAGCGCGGGCTGGGGTCCCAACCCATGGTGACATTCGGGAAGTACGGCACACCGAACATCCCGCGGGCCTTTTCCCAGTACCGGAAGGAGTCGTCGCGCGCCTCGTCGAAAGGAGTCTGCTGCCGGGGTAGTTCCACATGGTGAATCCAGACATAGGAAGTGACCGAGTCGAAGCCCAGCTCGCGCACGAGCTTCGCGGGGTCGGCCGGCACCTTTTCGACCGGCAGCACCGGCTTGCCCCAGACCACGGCGTTGAGGTGAAGGCCGGGGAGGCCGGCCTTTGCAGCCTTGGCCCGGAAGCCGTCGAGTGCGGCGCGGGTTGCCTGCACCGACCCGAAGCCCTCGAGCAATTTCCCGAGGTCGTAGAACGAGAAGTAGGGCCGTCCCTCCACCCGCCAGTAGGAGGGGTGCCCGAAAAAATACCCGACCAGGTGGTCCGCCACCGGATCTTCCGGAATCTCACCGGCAAGGCGGTCGAGGCGCGGTAGAGGACGGGGTGGTGCATCTTGCGCAGGGCCTTGGCTCCAGGCAGGCGGTCGAGCAGGCCATCGGCACCATTGGTCCGGAGATTCCTCCGGATTTCGGAGCATTGCCGGCGGGAGTACCCCATCACTGGGCAAACCTTGGAAACATTGTTGAGGTCTGAGGCGTGTTCAAGCAAGCTGAGCTTGCACCGGGCGTCTTTGTTTCCATCGGTCATGTTCGTGTATCTGGTTTGGTTTCCGTGGTAAGGAGCCCTTACCAACACGACATGGCCGCTGTCTGCTTGGGATACCTTCCACGGTCGGGTCACTACCCTCGCTGCACACCTTGGCATTGCTTCGGCATACATCCTTTCGAGCTCGATATTTTCTTTCTCCAAGACCTTCAGCCTTTTGGCATCCGCCTCGTCAAGCAGCCCGTGGTCACACCGCAACGGATGCAATGTCGGCACCGCAATCTGCTTTTGTTGGCGGAATTTTTCCTCGCTCAATTGGCGGCTTCCGCTCTCGCGCGGCGGGATACTAAAGTAGTCGCTGACGAAAAAACTTGGCAAGGAGGGGCGGGAGTTAAACTCCTATTCCATGAAATCAGCCGGTAGGCTTACCCATCCCGTCAGACCTTGGCGTTCTGCGGAAAATTCATCCGTTCCGCGATCCGGTTTTCAGCATTTCAGCTATTCCCAGACTCCCCTTTTCCCCGCCCCCGTTCCAGCCATCGGCTCTTTCGACGGCCTTCACGCCAAAGCCAAATTCCTGGCGGCGAACTCCACCGTCTTTCGCGCATTCGGCGGTCTTGTGGCTTTTGCCGCCGTTGGCTTTGGTCAACTGGGTGTTGCTCGGGCCGCCCCGATTACTCCGGGAAACCTCGTGATCTACCGGGCCGGATCCGGCACGAACGTGCTGACGAACACCGGCAACGATGTCTTCCTCGACGAGTACACGACGACCGGGTCGCTCGTGCAATCGATCGCGATGCCGGCAAGCGGCACTGGAACCAAGCTCATCACGACAGGCAACTCGACCCCCGAGGGGGCGCTGTCTATCTCGCCCGACGGCATCTGGATCAGTTTTACCGGTTACAACTCGACCATCCCTGCCGGTGCGAGCATTACATCCTCATCGAGCACGTTAGTCCCTCGCGTCGTTGGAATTCTCAACACGACGACGGGCACCTACTCGCTCACGGTCACGGGCACGGCGTTTAGCGCCACCAGCCCCCGGGGCGCGGTCACCACCGATGGCAACAAGATCTGGGCGGTTGGTGGAAACAGCGGCGTAGTCCACGGAACGGTCGATGGTTCGAGTCCGTTTGTTTTATCCAGTACGACCGCAACTTCTGCGGCCATCGGCAACAACCTCCGAACGATCGGCCTGTACGGAAATCAGCTCTACGTATCCGCGGGTTCCGGAACCTTGCCGACCATCGGACTGTTGGCCGGCGACCCGCTCGTCAACGGCCTTCCCACCGCAAATACGTTCTTGCCGAACATTCCCCGACAGGGAGGCACTCCGGTAACCAGCCGATACGGGTTCACATTCCTTGACACCAACCCCGCGGTGCCCGGGATCGATACGCTGTACACGGTCGACGACTCGGCTACGTCGGGCGGGCTGTGGAAGTACACGCTCGACCTCAGCGGCACTTGGAACGCTGCCGGGACGGTTCAAACTCTCACCGGTGCCTTGCGGGGGCTGACCGGAGGCTTCGACGGCAGCAGTGTTCAGCTCTACATGACGGGCAGCGGCAACACGCTGTGGAAGTATACCGACGCCGCCGCGGCCACAAGCGTGCTCAGCGGCACGCTCTCGGCCTTCACCTCGCTTGCCACCGCCTCGGCAAATACGGCGTTCAGAGGTCTGGTCTTGGTGCCGGTGCCGGAACCGGGTTCGACGCTTCTGCTCGCCGTCGGGGCGGCGGGCGGCCTTGTCGCTTGGCGGCGGCGTCGGAATGCCTGATTCCGCGTCGGGGTAGCCGAGAGCATGGCGCGTCTCATCCCGCCGTGGTCCTCGCCCCATTCAAAGAAGGCGGGTTCCTGTCGGGCGGTTCGTCCCGTCGTTGGCCACCCCGATCCCGAGCCGGTTGCTCCCCTCGCTGGGCCGCAAGACCTTCATGGTCTGGCGTTATCACTGCAAATACTGCCCCCTCGAGCTCGCAGGCCTTGCGGGTCCCGTGCACCTCTTGGTCGGTTTCATCCTCTCCGACCTTCATCGGCGGCTAGCTGCTCCGCGCTCATTTTGTCGACCCCCAGGACCAACCGACCCCGGGGAAGTCGCCGACCCCAACGGTAAAACCGCAGCGAGCAAGGAGCAGCCCCCCGAGCGGAAAGCCCAAGAGTCCATCCGTACTCCGCAGGAAAGCCACGCCATCGGTCCCTGTAAGGGTTTTTCCTCTGCTTCGTCGCATAACCGCCCGTTTCCTCCCCGTCGATCAATCCGTGATCACGAGCCCAACCTTCAAGCAGGATCCGCCTGCTCCGGGTCGGGGGGCGGCCATGGCAATGCCATCGGGGAAGTTAGACGATCCCGGGCCATTGCGGAAGGAAAAACGCGGGTTGGGGCGGAGCGGCGATAGACGAGCGCAACGGCCCGCCGCCTCACGCTCCCGGGATTTCGATGAAGCCCTCGAGTTTGCGGATGCGGGTGGGGTGGCGCATTTTGCGGAGGGCCTTGGCCTCGATCTGGCGGATCCGTTCGCGGGTGACTTGGAATTGGCGGCCGACCTCTTCGAGGGTGCGGCTGTAGCCGTCCTTGAGGCCGAAGCGTTGTTCCAGTACTTCGCGTTCGCGCTCTGTCAGAGTATCGAGTACATCCTTGATCTTGTCCTTGAGCATCGAGAAACCGGCTTCCTCCATCGGGTTGTCGGCGGCCTTGTCCTCGATGAAATCGCCGAAAGAAGTGTCGTCCGAATCACCGACGGGCGCCTGCAAACTGATCGGCTGCTGGGCCATCTTGAGCACTGCGCGCACGCGTTCGACGGGCAGGTGGATTTCCTCGGCGATTTCCTCCGGGGAGGGTTCGCGGCCGTATTCCTGCACGAGCTGTTTCTGCATGCGCATCAGTTTGTTGATCGTCTCGATCATGTGCACCGGGATGCGGATCGTGCGGGCCTGGTCGGCGATGGAGCGGGTGATCGCCTGGCGGATCCACCAGGTCGCGTAGGTCGAGAACTTGTAGCCGCGGCGATACTCGAACTTGTCCACCGCCTTCATGAGGCCGATGTTGCCCTCCTGGATCAGGTCGAGGAACTGCAGCCCGCGGTTGGTGT
>CAZMUK010000047.1:0-19965 GCA_964569415.1 uncultured Luteolibacter sp.
ATCCTCGAGGAGGGAACCGTGACCGATTCACTCGGCCGCCGCATCGATTTCCGCAATACGGTGATCATCATGACCTCGAATGTCGGCGCCTCGACCATCAAACGCCAGACCTCGCTCGGCTTCGGCGCGATGGCGGAAGAAGACGCGGACTTCGAGGGCATGAAGGCCCGCATCATCGAGGAGGCGAAACGCCACTTCCGCCCGGAATTCCTCAACCGGCTCGATGATCTGGTGGTGTTCCACATGCTGGAGCGCAAGGACCTGGAATCGATCGTCGACCTCGAGGTGGACAAACTGGTGAAGCGCCTGAAGGAAAAGGATGTGGCACTCACCCTCTCGGCCGAGGCACGCGGCTTTCTTTCGGAAAAGGGCTTCGATCCGGCCTACGGCGCACGCCCGATGCGGCGCGCGGTGGAACGCTTCCTCGAGGACCCACTCGCGGAGTCACTGCTGCGCGGCGATGTGAAACCGGGCGACTCGGTGAGCGTGGTGAAGAAGACCGATTCGGACGAACTCGCCTTCGTCTCCTCGCGACCAGAGTCCCAGGAGGAAGCGAAGGTCTGAAACCCCGCCGATTCCGGACCCCTCACGCCCCTCCGAAGAGATCAAGCTGCGGCGAACGCGCCTCGGGAAGGGAGTCGTGGACGGTGTTCTTGGGTCGTGGTCCGGTCTTGCGCGACTCAGGCCGCACGGACTGCAACTCGAGATGCGAAAGAATCGCCTTGGCGCGGTCGACCACCGGCCGCGGCAACCCCGCCAAACGCGCGACCTGAATGCCGTAGGACTTGTCGGCGGCACCCGGCAGGATCTTGTGAAGGAAAATGATCTCGTCGTTCCATTCACGCACTGCGACATGAAAATTGACCACCCCCTCGCGCGCCGCGGCGAGGTCGGTGAGCTCGTGATAATGGGTCGCAAACAACCCCCGGCAACCGACGGCATCGTGCAAATACTCGGCCACCGCCCACGCGATGGACAGACCGTCGAAAGTGGCGGTGCCGCGGCCGATCTCGTCGAGAACCACCAGCGACCGCGCGGTGGCGTGGTTGAGGATGAGCGCGGTCTCGCTCATCTCGACAAGAAAGGTGGACTGCCCCCGGGACAGATCGTCACTGGCACCCACCCGGCAGAAGACACGATCGACCGGACCCAGCACGGCTTCGTCGGCCGGCACGAAGGCGCCGATCTGCGCCATGACGGCGATCAAGGCGGCTTGCCGGATATAGGTGGATTTGCCGGCCATGTTGGGCCCGGTGAGAATCTGCAGGCGCGAGTCGGCGGGATCCATCGCGATGTCGTTGGGCACGAACTTGGCCGTGCTGAGGGTCTGCTCGAGCACCGGATGCCTGCCGTTGACCACCCGGAACACGGACGCGTCGGAAAAGACCGGTCGACAATGCCGGTGCAAGCGCGCGACCTCGGCAAGCCCGCACAAGACATCGGTCTCGGCCAGCGCCGCCGCGGCACGCTGGATCGCCGCAAGCTCCGTCACCACCCGTTCCCGCAACCCGCCGAACAACGCGGCCTCGAGCTGGCGCGACCGCTCCTCGGCCCCCAGCACCTTGTCCTCCATCTCCTTGAGCGCAGGAGTGATGTAGCGCTCGGCATTCGCCAGCGTCTGTTTGCGCCGGTAATCGTCCGGCACCTTGGCCGCGTGCGCGGAGGTGACCTCGATGAAATACCCGAAGACATTGTTGAAACGGATCTTGAGGGAATCGATCCCCGTGCGGCGCCGCTCCTCCTCCTGCAGCCGCGCGATCCAGTCCTTGCCGCCGCGCGCGGCATCACGCAACTCGTCCAAATCGGATGACCACCCGTCGCGGATGATCCCGCCGTCCCTCACCGATACCGGAGGCTCGTCGGACAAGGCCGCCACAAGCTCGCCCACAAGCACCGTGAAGTCGCCAAGATCCTCCTCGGCCACCGCCCCCGCGCGCCCGCCGCACAATTCCCGCAACACACCGCGCACCAAAGGCACCTGGCCGAGCGAAGCAGCCAACGACTGAAGATCGCGCGGATTTCCCGAACGCTGCGAAAGACGCGACAAACAACGCTCGATGTCCCGCACGCCCTTGAGCGCGGACCGACAGACGTCCATCGCCGCGGGATCGGCAAGAAAAGCATCGATCATGTCCTGCCTCTTCCCCAACACGCCGGGATCGGTAAGGGGCCGCAAAATCCAGTCGCGCAACATCCGCGCCCCCATCGGCGTACTGGTGCGGTCAAGCACCCCCAGCAAGGTGTGCGCCCGCCCGGCACGGGACTCGACCAAATCCAGATTGCGCTGCGAAGCGGCGTCGATCGCCACCCGCCCGTCCCAAGTCCTGACCTGCGGCGGCCGCAAATGCCCGCAGGGCCTGCGCAACTGATGGATGAGATAATGCAGCACGGCACCGGCCGCACCGGTCTCGGCGGGAAGACCGGAGACCCCGAAGCCGTCCAACGAATGAACCCCATAATGACCGGCAATCAACTCGACGGCATGCTCGGAAAGAAACACATACCCGTCGTACGCAAGCCGCCCAGCCAATCCACCGAACTCCGTCATCTGTTGATCGGACACCAACACCTCGGAGGGCTGCACCCGCGCCAATTCATCGGCCAACCCCCCGAAATCTGCGTGCCCGGAAATGAAAAACCCGCCAGTGCTGTGATCCACACACGCAAGTCCAATCCGCCGCCCGCTCCGAAACACCGCCGCAAGATAGTTGGGACGATTGTCCTCAAGCAGCGAAAGATCATCCACCGACCCCGGAGAAAGGATGCGCGAAATCTCGCGCTCAACAAGCTTGCCGGGCTTGGGCTCGGAGGTCTGCTCAGCAATCGCCACCCGCTTGCCAGCCTTGAGCAACCGCGCGATATACGACTGCGCGGCATGATGCGGCACACCACACATCGGCGTCCCTCCCCGCTTGGTGAGCGCCACCCCGAGAATCGGTGCCGCCACCTTGGCGTCATCAAAAAAAATCTCGTAAAAATCCCCCAAACGATACAGCAGAATGACATCCGCCGGCAGCGACTTCCTCATACCCAGATACTGGGTCATCATCGGAGTCGCGGACGGGGACGTCATGCCCGATAGATTGGAGACGGCCGCCCGCGGAATCAAGCCGCCTCACCCCCTTTTCACTCATTTCCCAAGCCGATCGTCGCGAAATTCACCACGAAACAGCCTCCTCCGCCACCCGCGAACCCCTGCCCGGAAGCAGCCCCATACGCGATTGCGGCTCTTCGGACCTCCGCAAAATTCCTGCAACTTCCCATTGACAACCGCTCCTGATCTCCTCATTTTTCCAATGTGATTTTCTGACATCCTTGGCGGTTCGACGAAGGTCCCACAAACTCCAAGACACCAAGCCCTCTCATGAAAAGGTTCCTCACCGCGGCAGCATCCTTGATTTTCCCCTTGAGCGCGTTCGCGCAAGTCACCAGCAACTACGCCGGCAACGGAAATGGTGGCTTCGGTGGCGTGATCGGCCAGTCGCCCAGCGACCTGCAGATCGAGAGCCTCGCCGACGGAACGCTGAACTTCACCTGGACGAGGGGACCGGCCGATTTCAATGACGCCTTGGTCATCTACATCGATTCAATCTCCGGTGGTTTTACCGATACTTTGGGTTTCAATGACCAAGCCGATCCTCTGCGCAGTGCCATCTCCGGGGCATCCGGGGGAATCACCGGCCTCGACGCCAACGCACGCTCCACACTCACTTTCAACACCGGCTTCGATGCGGATTTCGCGTTCGCGGCGAACACCACCTTCGGTGGTTTGTGGACTTTGGTTTCCGGTGGTGACAATTCGCTTACCTTCAACACCACGACCGGCTTTGCTCCCACGGGCTCCACCACGGCCGCGACCTACACTTGGTCCTTCAACGCCACGGACATCGGACTGACGGCAAACTCGGGCCAGTCTTTCGACTTTGTCGCGACCTACCTGAACGCAAACAATTCTTTCCGCTCCGATGAAGCGTTTGGCTTCGCCATCGCGGGCGGAAATCCGGGGGTCGGCGGTATCGGCAGCTACCCGAACACCATTGCAACCAGCGAATACACCTTCCAGACGATTCCCGAACCATCGACTTTCGTCATGCTCGGCTTGGCCGCGGCCGGCTTTGGATCCGGGATCCTGCGCCGTCGCCACCGGTGAGTCTTGTTCTTCCGACGAGACCTGTGCCACGGGACTTTTGCATCGAAGCGGGCCGCTTCGCTTGGCCGGTTTTTCATCGCGCTGCGGTTCCCTGAATGGCACCAACTCGGGGTGGCCAAGGCCGCTGTGAAAGGCCAAGTTCCTCCTCCGCCCGCCGCCGGCCATCCCGCCCTGCCCGATACGGTCCACCCGCCGGCTTGCCGCGGCGGCTTCCCAAGGCCATGATCCGGCCATGCGCAAACAAGAACGGGCAGCTCACCTCATGCGACGCCTCGCGGAGTTGTACCCGGACACCCCTGTTCCGCTCGACCACAAGGACCCGTATACCCTGCTGGTTGCTGTCCTCCTCTCGGCCCAATGCACCGACGCGCGCGTGAACCTCGTCACCCCCGGCCTCTTCGCCGTGGCCGATACCCCGAGGAAGATGGCAAAGGTGCCGGTCGAGAACATCAGGGAAATCATCCGCCCCTGCGGCCTCTCCCCGGCGAAATCGAGGGCCATATCGGAACTCTCCCGCATCCTGGTCGCAAAGCACGGAGGCAAGGTGCCCGCGGACTTCGGGGAACTGGAGGCTCTTCCGGGCGTGGGACACAAAACGGCGTCGGTCGTGATGGCGCAAGCCTTCGGCGTGCCGGCCTTCCCGGTGGACACCCACATCCACCGCCTCGCCAAACGATGGAAACTCAGCCCGGGCACGAATGTGGTGCGCACGGAACGGGACCTGAAGAAGCTGTTCCCGCAATCGGAATGGAACAAGCTCCACCTCCGCATCATCTTCTACGGACGCGAACACTGCACAGCCCGCGGCTGCGACGGATCCACCTGCCTGCTCTGCCGCGAAATCTCCCGCTGAACAATGCATCCCATGCAGGACCTGGACACACCCGACCTCTTCACGCCACCGCCCGCACCGCGGAACGGCGGCGGTCCGGCGGCACCGCTCGCGGAACGCATGCGCCCTCGCACTCTTGCTGAAGTCGCGGGCCAACAACACCTGCTCGCCCCGGGGAAACTGCTGCGCCGCGCCATCGAGTCGGACCGCTTCAGCTCGCTCCTCCTCCACGGTCCGCCCGGTACGGGGAAAACCACCCTCGCATCAGTCATCGCGGAATGCACCGGCGCGCGATTCGAGGCGCTCAACGGAGTGGAGGCCGGTGTGACCGACCTCCGGGATGTGATCGAACGCGCCCGCATCCACCGCGACCGCCTCGGGAAATCCACCATCCTGTTCCTCGACGAAATCCACCGCTTCAACAAAGCCCGTCAAGACGCGCTACTGCCCGCACTCGAACAAGGACTGGTCCGCTTCATCGGTGCCACCACCCTCAACCCGTTGTTCCATGTCAACGCTCCGGTGGTATCGCGCTCGCTGGTGTTCCAATTGGAACCCGTACCGGTCTCCGAGGTGGTGATGCTGCTCCAACGCGCACTCGAAGACCGCGAACGCGGACTCGGCCAACTCGCACTCGAAGCAGATGCTGCAGCTCTTGAACACATCGCCACCCGCTCAGACGGCGATGTGCGCAAAGCCCTCACCGCACTGGAGATCGCCGCCCTCACCACAACACCGGATGCCGATGGACGAGCACGGATCTCGCTCGCTGTCGCGGAGGAGTCGATCCAACGCAAGGCGGTGGCCTACGATGCGCACGGCGATGCCCATCACGATACGATCTCGGCATTAATCAAATCGATCCGCGGTTCGGACCCCGATGCAGCCCTCTACTGGCTGGCGAAAATGCTCCACGCTGGTGAGGACCCGCGCTTCATTGCCCGCCGCCTGGTCATCGCAGCATCGGAAGACATCGGCCTCGCAGATTCCTCGGCTCTCCGCGTGGCGGTGGATGCCCACCACGCACTTGAGTTGGTCGGCATGCCAGAGGGTCGCATCCCGCTCGCCCACGCCACGGTCTATCTGGCCACCGCTCCGAAATCGAATACGGCCTACGCGGCACTCGCACGCGCGGCGGAGGATGTGGATCAAGGACGCACACTCACCGTCCCGCTCCACCTACGCACACCCTCGAGCAGGAAAGCCTCGGCAAGCGGCCGCGACACCCCGCCACCGGAATACCTCTACCCACACGACTTCGAGGGTGCCCATGTCCCGCAAGCACACCTGCCGGAAGGCCGGGTGTACTACCGACCCGGCGACCAAGGATTGGAGAAGCGGATCCGTGAGCGACTGGAGTATTGGAGGGCGGCATCCGCGGACACGAAACCCGCAACCCCTCCGCCATGAACTCCCCCGCGGCGAAACTCAGGTCATCGCATGATGCGAAGGCAGGTGCTGCCCGCAGTACATGCAGCCGTTACCGGTGTCCCGCGTGTTCTTGCCGCACTGCGGACAGGTCACCACCATAGGGCTGATCTTGCCGTCGACCCTCCCGTCCCGCACATCGATCTCGAGAATCTTGGCCCGCAGGTGATCGTCGGTGAAACCGAGATGATCACGAAGCAACTCCCACATCGCCTGACAGGCCAGCGTGAGCCGATCCAAGTCCTCCCTGGTGCCGTCCCGGCGGGCGTTCAACTGGTCGACTTTTATCGACGCCAACTCGGCGGCGGTGCGGGCTTTCTCGATCTGGAAGTGCTGGAGGATGTCCCACATGGCGAAACGGGGTGAAGGAGCCGCCCAACCGGCCCCCCTCCGGACAATCGGGAAACCTGGCGCAAAATCAAGAACGGACCGCGGTCGCGGAAAAGGCCGCTCCTTGCAGGGTGAGGATATCCCAGCACGGCCACTGCACACCGCCGATCCCGCCCGCCTCAACGCGAAAACCTCGCCGATAGCTCCGCGGGATCGGCCACGACTTCGACCGCGCCCGCGGCTCGCAATCGCCCGGGATCGTGGTAGCCCCACGCCACTCCCACCGCCTCCATGCCCGCGCGCAACGCGGTCTCGATGTCCATCGTGGAATCACCTACCAACGCACAATCGCAGGGCGCCACACCGGCCGCCGCCGACACCTTGAGGGCCCCGTGCGGATCTGGCTTCTGCGGTTGTCCATCGCGCTGTCCCTCCACACACGCGAAACGGATCCCTGGAAACACACGCGCCACGATCTCCACCGTGAACTCATGCGACTTGTTGGAGAGAACGGCCAAGTCCGGTCCGCGCAACCCCAAGTTTTCCAACATCCCGACGATGCCCGGATACGGCGCGGTGCCCTCCGGCCAACTTAGCCCGTAATCCTTCTTGTAGAGGGCGAGCATGGATTCAAACAGCGACGCATCCGAACCCGCCGGCAGGGCGCGCAAGATCAGGTTGCGAATGCCGTCACCCACAAACCCCCGCACCGCTCGATCGGAATGTCCCGGCAAACCGTGCGCGGCAAGGGTCCGGTTGAGCGAGGCGGCAATGCCCGGGAGGGAATCGACCAAGGTGCCGTCGAGATCGAAAATCACGCACTTCGCCACGCCCGCAACCCTGCACGCCACGAAAACCCTGGCAAGGCGCTTCCGCCGCACCTCACAATCCGAGCAAATCCACCAACTCGGAATCGCTGAACTGGTCGAGATGCTCGGCAGCCGCCAGCAGCACTTCCTCACCCATCACTTCCTCGATTTCACGAACCTGCACCTCGGCCACCGCCGCAGAAGGAGCCGCATCCTCGTTTCCGTCGCGCCGAAGGACCACCAGCATGGTGACCACCGCCGCCGCAACCGCCCCGGCGAACCCTCCCCACACCCGCAAGCGCCGCATGCGCCGCTCCCGCTGCATCTCGCGCATCACCCGGTCGACGAAACCCGGGCCGGCCCCGACCGGAGGAACCCGCCCCAGCAAATCCCACAGGGCATCTCCCGCAGCCCATTCAGGATCAGCACTCCCATCGTTTCGGCCCTTTTCCGCGTCGTTCACACCGACAAAACCCCGCCGATCCGGAAAAGTTTCGCCGCCGCGGCCCCCGTTTCCCGGGAAACCATCCCCTGCCTCTCCGAGCTCAATCATACCCGCAACTCCTCCCCCTCGCTGCGGGCCACCATCACGGTCACCGAGGAATCCCCGAAGACATTCACCGCCGTGCGCGCCATGTCCAGCGGACGATCCACCGCCAACAAGGCCACCACCGCCGCCTCAGCCCCGGGGATGCCGGAACTTTTCAAGATCAACAAAATCGCCACCAAACTCGCCGACGGAATCCCGGCCATGCCGATGCAGGTGAGCAGAGCCGCACCAACTACGAAACCTTGCCCGACCACCCCGAGCTGCACCCCCATGACCTGTGCGACGAACAGCACCGCCACGCATTCGTAGAGCGCCGTGCCATCGGTATTGATGGTGGAACCCAAGGGCAGAGTAAATCCGGAAACCCGCCGCGAAACCCCGCTGCCTTCCTCGACACATCGCATCGTCACCGGAAGCGTCGCCGCCGACGATGCCGTGGAAAAAGCCAGCAACACGGCCGGCCGCATCGCACGGAAATGGGCCCGGGGATCCACCCGGAACACGAAGCGCAGCAAACAGGGCAACACGACGAACATGTGCACCCCCAACGCCAGCAACACGGTGCCGAAATACTTCCCGAGATCGACGAACAAGCCCGGGCCGGAGGCATGCACTATCGGCACCAGCAACCCGAACACCCCCAGCGGGGCAAAGGCCATCACCCATCCGGTCACGATCACCATCGCTTCATTGGCCGCACGGAAGCACCGCGAAAGGGAAGCGCTCTGCTCCGCAGGCAAACGAGTCACCGCCGCACCAAACAGGAGGGAAAACACAATCAAACCCAGCAAGGCGCCGTTGTCCCCGGCGGCACGAACGATGTTCTCCGGAAACAAGGCGCGCAACACCGCGAACACATCCCCCGCCCCGCGCTGCGCCACCTCTCCCACCCGCTCCATCTCCCCGGAGTCCGGCCGCGCCTCAGCTGCCCGAAACGCGTTGCGAATCACCGGATTCGGCTCGCCATCCCGCAATCCGGGACGAATGAGATTCACCAAGAGAAGCCCCGTCAAAATCGCGCACAGCCCGGTGCCGATGTAGGCAGCCGCGGTCTTGAACCCGAGCCTGCCGAAACCCCGCACTCCGCCGATCCCGGTAATGCTCGAAACCACCGCAGTGACGATCAACGGCACGATCAACATCTTCAGCGCACTCAAAAACATTCCTCCGACAAAGCGGCATACCTCGAGCACAGCCCGCACCCAGGGAACCGACCCGTCCGCCGAAACCGCCCGCAGCCCCCAGGCCACCAACGCCGCCAACAACAGCGCCGCCAGGATCCGCCAATGAGCCCCCTTGCGCTCCATGCCGGCAAGACAAGCACCCACCGTGCCTCCCGGCGAGTGAAATGAAGGATGCAGTCACCCCTTCGGAACAACACCGAAGGAAGCTCCCGACCAAGCCCGGGCAGCGCCCGCTCTCACCATCGCGGCGGATATCCGACGACGGCCCGCCGGAATTCCCACGGAGACGCGGAGACAAAAGGAAGGAACCATGCAGGGCAAAGGCACCATGAAGTCCACGCAAGATTTCGCGGAAACATCGGGGAATCCTCATCCCGCGTTTCACATTCCGCGGTTTGCGATGTCACTCCGCACGCCCCCGCTTACCTCTCTTCGGTTCCTTCACCCCTCCGTCCCAGTCTCTCCAACGCAGCTTCCTCGAGCGGGCTCTTCTCGCCGATCAGGATCCGGATGCTGCGCAGCATGCCGCGCACCAACGGACGGATCACGGGCATGGGCAGCGAACGGATGCCGACCAGCCTGCGGTGCTCCTCCGGCAGCGAGGCAAGCGCAGCTTGAAACAACAGGGAATAGACCCGCCGCGCAACAAAAGGAAGCGGCGGATCCCTCAACCACTGCAATACCTCGCGCGTGTGGTCATTCACCGTCAACTCGGGAAGAAACCCCGCCATGCAATCCACCAACTCCGCCTCGCTGCGGGGCACCTCGGTGAGACCCAGCGGCTCCACCGACCTCGCCCATAACCGCACATACGCATCCGCACCCCCGGGGATCGGCCGCCATGAATACAATTGATGACAACGGAGGAAGGAATCCATGAACGCCACATGGACCCACCGCAACAAGTCCGGATCGGCGGCGCGATAGGACCGGCTCTCCCCAGTCGCCGACCGATACTCGCCCTTCACCCGGTCATGCATGCGGTTGACCCGCCCCGCCTCACGCTCCACGGCCTCCCGCGACGCAAAGGTGGTGACGGTCAACCACCGGATCGTCCCGGTCAGGCGCCCCAAGGGATCCTCACGATACCGGGAATGCGTCCGCACCCCCGCCAGACTCCCCGGATGCAGGGCCTGCATCAGCAAGGCACGCACCCCACCGACCAAGGTCGCGATGTCCCCGTGCACCACCCACGGCGCCTCCCCAGGCGCAAACAAACCTTCCCCCACTCCCTCGGAAATCTCGCCCGTCCACGGCGCTACCCCGTCCGGCGCCCCGGTCAGAAGCCGACGGAACCGCAGCGAACACCATTCTTGGACCGGATTGTTGCCCATCACCAGATCGATCCACCACCGCGGACCCCCAGAGACTCGCCCCCTCCCCCTGCCGGGGGCAAGCCGGACCGGAAAAATTGTCATAATTTTCAGGGGACACAGGGGATGACCCTGAAACTGGTACACCCCGGGTGCTACGATGCGGGCCTGACTCCCCGGCTCGGGCAGGGGAGCGCTAAGACCACCGCGACCGAAAACGAACTCCAGTACCCTGTAGCCCCACCATGCAACCGTTCCGTCCCGGCGACCGGGTTGTCGCCATCAATACCAACACCTCCCACCCCATCCACGACCGCTCCGGATCCCAAGCCGGTGATTTCTCGTTTCCCGACGGCCCCTTGCGGCGCGGCATGGTCTACCATGTGATCAAAACGGAATCCCACGCCGATGGCGGGCAAGGAATTTACCTCACCGGCCTGCGCGTGCGAAAATTCTGCCGCATCATCCCGTGGGACGCCTCCCGCTTTCGCAAGCTGAGCTCCCATGGCTCCGACACCACATGGATCCGCCGCCTCTCCCTGCCGCCCGGAAGCAACCCGTAGGCGATCGGCCGGTACAGGCCTGTCGAATCCACCGCACAAGATCCGAACCCCAGGCGCTTTCCCTTCCCCTCCCGCTTCCGTTTTGATATCTCGTTCTCACTCCGAAAAACCGCAAACCGCGGCAAGCTCATGACCTTTCCCGAATTCATTCTTGTCGTCGAAGCCGATCCCGCGGGCGTGGTACTGCTCGAGGGTCGGCGAGGGATCACCGAAGCGGATGCGGTCAAGGCCCGCGACACGGCGCGGCGGCTGGCCCTGCGCTTTCCCCTCCTGCGCTTCCGCTCCGGAAACGCAAAAGGATCGGACGAAGCCTTCGCAACGGGAGTGGCGGATGCCGATGCGTCCAGACTGCAACTGGTCCTGCCCTACGCCTCGCACCGCAAGAAAGCCCGCATCCCCGAGGCATCCTACGACTCCCCGGAATCACTCTCCGCCAACGAGTAACACGGCATCGCCTACCTGACCTCGCAGGCCTCGCCCCACAACCGCAGCCTCATCGACAAACGCCACCGCGGCGGACCGATCGGCGCAAAGGCCGCCTACCTGATGCGCGACACGATGAAGGTCCGCGGCCACAGCGCCGGGTTCCCCAAACCGATCGCGGCACTCTTTCATGTGGATTTGTCAGACCCCGCTGCGGGCGGCACCGGACACACGATCCGGGTCTGCGTGAAAGAAGGCGTGCCCCACGCGTTCCAGGACTCCTGGCACCATTGGGAAATCTGAACAACCGCCCCGCCGACGGAGTCCGCACCCCTTGCCATCCCGCGCCGCAGGGCGTAGTGCTGGAGCGTGTCCTGTGAGGACCCCAGCCTCCATCCGCTGCTCCGGCGGGCGATGGAGCATCCGGAATTCGCCCAACGCCTGGCCCCGATGGCTCCAGGCGGAGGGGAAGTATTGCTCGATCACCAAGCACAGGCGTCCCACGGCTTCGTCGCAGCCCTCGTGCTGCGCAGCGCGGCTAAGCACGACATCCGTCGCTCGTGGCTGATCTGCAACTCGCCTCGACATCGCGAACGCATCGCGGCGGAACTCCAGTCGTGGGGCATCTCGGCGACGCTGCTGCCGGAGGCACCGCCACAAGATGCAGAGGGTGTCTTCACCGATCCGGAGGCGGCCGCGGAATGGTACGGTGTCGTGGAAACCATTTCCCGGGCGGAGTCATGCACGGTGATCGCCGGCGATGGATGCTGGGACCTGCCGGCACCTTCGGCGGAAGGCAACGCAGCGGATCGAATCCCGTTGTGCCCGGGCCGCTGCCTGCCGCCACACGAGTTGATCCGCCAACTTTCCGGACACGGCTACGAACGCGTGCCGCTCGTCAGCGCCCGCGGACAATTCGCTGTCCGCGGCGGCATCATCGATGTCTTCCCATGGAACACGGCCCGCCCGCTGCGCATTGAGTTCCTCGACGAGGAAATCGAATCCCTGCGCGGATTCGACATCCATTCCCAAGGATCGGTGGACCGCATGGACGCCGCGGAGATCCGGCTCTCGCCGACCACCGCAAACGCGACCCTGCGCAACTGCCTGCGCGAACGGGATCTGGTGGTGGGGATCGGCGAAACGGACGAACCCGCCCGCATCCGCATCCTCGAGGACGCGGCCGGTCACGAGGGTACCGAGGATTTCACGATCGCTTCCTTCGGCAGTCCCTTGGGGCATTTCGACGCGGGGGACTTCGTGCTCGGGGAAACCCGGCGCGGCGAATTCCTCAGGCAGGTCGCGGCGTGGAGGCGCGATGGCTGGGATGTCTGGATGGCGTTTTCGAACAAGGGCGAGGCCGACCGTTTTGAAGAGCTCACCGGTCAGGACCTCCGCGCGGGCTTGGGCATCCACCCCCTTTCCGGCGAACTCGCCGCGGGATTCACCATCCCGGCACTCCGCAGCGCGGTGCTTTCGTCGTCCGAACTCTTCGGACGCTACCGCTCACCCCCCACCACCCGCCGCCACTCGCTCGAGGCAGTCCGCTCGGCCACCAAGGATGCCGCAGTCGCGGAAATGGAAGAGGGTGATCTGGTCGTCCACCGGGAATACGGACTCGCACGCTTCCGCGGCGTACATCAAGGACTGCAAGGGGAGGAACTGCTGCTCGAGTATCACGGAGGATCCACCCTCGGAGTGCCGCTCGACCAGTCGCACCTCGTCGGAAAATACATCGGCCTCGGCGGCAGCACCCCGGAACTCGACCGTCTCGGAGGCAACGCCTGGCGCAACACCCGCAAGGCCGCGGAGGCGTCGATCCGCGACTTCGCCGCGCAACTGCTGCGCGTACAGGCACAGCGCGAAAGCGAAACAGGAACCGCCCACCCGCCCGACTCGCGGTGGATGCAGGAGTTCGAGGATTCGTTCCACCATGCCGAAACCCCCGACCAACTCCGCGCCATCGAGGAAACCAAACGCGACCTCGAATCGCCCCGCCCGATGGACCGCCTGATCTGCGGCGATGTGGGCTTCGGCAAAACGGAAGTGGCGATCCGCGCGGTGTTCAAGGTCGTCACCGGAGGATGCCAGGCAGCGGTGCTGGTGCCCACCACCGTCCTCGCCGAACAACACTGGCGCACCTTCCGCGAACGGATGTCGGACTACCCGCTGCGCATCGAATTGCTCAACCGCTTCCGCACCCCCGCCGAAATCCGCGATACCCTGCGCGGACTCGCGGACGGATCGGTGGATGTCGTCATCGGAACCCATCGCCTAATCTCCGGCGATGTCTCGTTCCGCAGACTCGGACTGGTGGTGGTCGATGAAGAACAACGCTTCGGCGTCGCCCACAAGGAACGCTTCAAGGAGCTGTTCCGGCAGGTTGATGTCCTCACGCTCTCGGCCACGCCGATCCCCCGCACGCTCTACATGGCGCTGATGGGCGCGCGCGACATGTCGACCATCGACACCCCGCCGCCCAACCGGGTCCCGGTGCAAACGACGGTCTGCGCCTACGACGAACGCGTGATCCGCGATGCGATCCGCCGGGAAATGGCGCGCGGCGGCCAGGTGTTCTTCCTCCACAACCGCGTACAGAGCATCGCCGGAGTCGCCCAACGCCTCGCCGCACTCGTCCCGGAGGCCCGCATCGTGACCGGCCACGGACAAATGGACCGCGAGGAACTGGAATCGGTCATGCACGGATTCGTCGCGGGAAATGCCGATGTGCTGCTCGCCACGACGATCATCGAGACCGGAATCGACATCCCCAACGCCAACACGATCCTCATCGATCGCGCCGACCGCTTCGGACTGGCGGATCTCTACCAATTGCGCGGACGGGTGGGCCGCGCCGGCGAGCGGGCGCACGCGATCCTCCTGCTGCCGCGCAACATGATCACCGTCGGCGACGCGCGCAAACGGATCCACGCGATCAAACAACACACCGAACTCGGCTCGGGATTCCGCATCGCGATGCGCGATCTCGAAATCCGCGGTGCCGGAAACCTGCTGGGCACCAAACAGTCCGGCCATATCGCCCGGATCGGATTCGACCTCTACTGCCGCCTGCTCCACCGCTCGGTAACCGCGCTCAAGGGACGGGGCGCCGCCGGGTTCGTCGACGCCTCGCTGCGCGCCGATTTCCTCGTGATAACCGAAACCGCGTGGCTTCGCCGCAACGCGGACGACGCCACCCTGCTGCCCGCCTTTCTCCCGTCGTCGTGGCTCGCCGAAACCCCGCTGCGCATCGCCGCCTACCGCGAATTGGCGGAATGCGGCACCCTGCGCGGCATCGACGACACCGCCGCGGCATGGCGCGACCGCTTCGGCCCCCTGCCCGAGGCCGTGCTGCACCTCCTCCAAACCGCACGCATCAAACTGCTGGCTGCGGCCGCCTCGCTGCAGTCGGTGGAGATCCGCGGCCAACGGCTGATGCTCCAGCGCAACGGCGATTACATCATGCTCGAAGGCCGGCGCTTCCCGGAACTGCAGGCCGCGGACCCGGTCGGGAAACTCGCCGAGACGGTTTCGCTCCTGCGAAAACTTTGAAATACCGGCACGCGGGCGGAGGGCGGATGTTCCCAACCTGAACCTGATGATCCAGGGCGGCAAATTCGTGCCGACAGCACCGGACCTCCCCATGCCGCGGTGCGGCAAAACCCCGATTCGCGGGATGATACCCACTTTCAAATTTCCATGTGGGAGAAAACAAAGGTATTCCTCATGCCATGCCCCTCCTCACCAACCCCCTCGGCCTGCTTGCCCTGCTGGGCATTCCGGCGGTGATCCTGATCCACTACCTGCAGCGCCGGGCGCGGGAGTTCAACGCATCAACCCTCTTCCTGCTCGAGCGCGCGCAACGGGAGACCACCCAAGGACGCACCTTCGAGCGCTTGGTGCCCTCGGTGCCCCTGTGGATGCAACTCCTCGCCGTGCTGCTGCTGGCGTGGCTGCTCGTCCAACCGCGCTACACCCGCGACCAAAGCGTGCAACGCATCGCGGTGGTGCTCGATCCCTCGGCATCCATGGGAGTCTTCAAGGAGCGGGTGATCGCCGAAACAGGCCGCATGCTCCCCGATCTCCGCGGAGGAGCCGCTTCGCTCGAATTGGTCCTGATGGAGGCATCCCCCGAACGCACGCGTCTCTACGCGGGCAACTCGCTCGATGAATTCGCCGCGGCCCTCCGCTCCTGGGAACCTCGCAGCGGCGCGGTGGACCCCTCGCTGGCTCTCCGCCTCGCCCGCTCGGTGGTTTCCACCACGGGAACCGTGCTCTATGTCACCGATACCCCGCCCACTGCTCCGCTTCCCTTCGCGGCCCTCTCGCTTGCGGTCGGCGAACCGGTGGAGAACACGGGCTTCACCGGAATGGCATTCGACACGGTGGACGGCAAACCCGTCTGGAAGGCAACCTTGCGCAATCACGGCAAGAAATCCGCCACCCGCTCGTGGAAAATCCGCGCCGACCAAGCCTCGTCGCAGGAACGGGAAATCATGCTCGCGCCCGGAGCCGTGACCACCCTGCAGGGCGGCTTCCCCGCCGATGCGGACCGCATCCGCCTCGAGTTGTCGCCCGACGAATTCGCGCTCGACGATGTACTCCCGCTCATCGCTCCCAAACCCAAACAACTCGCCTTGCACAACAGCAGCCCGGAACACCTGCGCAACCTTTCCACGAGGATCCTGCGCTCGATCGAACACAGCACCGGCACCGAAGACCCGGCCGGCGCCGATCTGGTGTTCGCGGGAACGACCCCCGGCAGTCCGGATCCGCAAGGAAACGCGGTGCTCTTCCCCGCAGCGCCGGAAACTTCCGCGAAACTCGTCAAAGGCGGCATCAGCTCCGGCGACCACCCGCTGATGGCCGACCTCACCTGGCAATCGCTCATCGTGCCCGATGGCCCGCCCGTCACGCCCGGCCCGGGCGAAGCCGTGCTGCTCCGCCGCGCGGAACGACCCCTCGTCCTATTGCGGGAGCAACGAGGCAGCCGGCAACTGGTTTTCCTGTTCGACCCCGCCCCGTCCAATGTCGCAAGACAGGCATCCTTCATCGTGCTCATCCACCGCTTCGCCGAAGGCATCCGCTCGCGCAAAATCTCGCCGGAATCCGCCAACCTCGAAACCAGCCAACCCCTGGATACCGCACTGCTGCCGAACCGCCCGGTCCTGCGCGAGGCCTTCGATCCCTCAGAAAAACCGATGCCCTGGCCGCGCACCGATTCCGCACCGGACTCCCCGGGCTTCCTCACCATCCGGCAGGAAAACGAAACCCTACTCGACGCCGCGATCCATTTCGCCGACCCGCGCGAGGCGGACTTCAAGGAGTGCGCGACCCTCCTGCCGGACATCAGCCCGCCCGCCGCAGTCATCGAACGCAACACCGAGGCCGATCCGCTCTGGCGGCTCTGGATCCTGCTGCTGCTCGGCCTGCTGCTCGTGGCATGGAAATTCACAAAACTCCGGGAACCCTCGTCGCGCGAAACCGCCGCGCACAAGGTTCCCGCCTCCCCCGAACCTGCAACCCAACCAGCTCCATGAGCTTCTCCTCCCCCGAATTCCTGCTCCTGATCCCCGCCATGGCCCTCGCAGGCTGGTTCTGGCCGAAACTGCGGCTGTTCTCCCCACTGCGGGCCATTATCCTCGTGCTCGCCACCCTCGGCCTCGCCGACCCATCGATCCGCAAACAACGCAACTGCGTCGATATCCATGTGCTGCTCGACCGCTCGGAATCCACCGGCGACGAAATCGATGCCGGACTCCCGGAATGGAAAAAACTTCTCCTCGATTCCAAACCAGGACGCCACGATTCGCTTCACTTCATCAACTACGCTGCCGACTTCGCGGCTGCGGAGGCCGACGGCCCCTCGTTCACCGGATCCCGCAGCCTCACCCGCACCGGACTGGCGATCTCGTCGGTGCTGTCCTCCCTCGACAAGTCGCGTCCCGCACGCGTGCTGCTCTTCACCGATGGATACTCGACCGAACCCCTCGACGAGGTCGGCGAACAACTCCGCGACATGGGCGTGCCGCTCGATTTCCGCCTCATCGGAAACCCCGCAGGCCCCGACTTCCGCATCAGCCGCATCTCCGTGCCGGAGGGAGTCCAGGCGGGAGAACCGTTCCCGCTCACGGTCACCATCAAGGGCAATGCCGACGGCCGCGTGCCGCTGGTCATCCGTCGCGACGGAGTGGTGCTCGCGGAAACCGAGGCCGAAGTCCGCGAACGCAGCGCCGTGCTCGAGTTCACCGACCGCATCACGCAGGCGGGCGGACACCGCTACGATGTGGAGATCCGCCCCGGCAAAGACAGCCGCCCCGGCAACAACCGCTGGCAACGGTGGATCGGCGTCCGCGGCGGCCCGCGCATCCTGCTGGTCACCTCCTACGCCGACGATCCTCTCGCCAAGGTGCTTTCCTCCCGCGATTTCGAGGTCCAAACGGTCACGGATCCCTCGCTGCTCCAACCCGGAATGCTCTCCGGTGCCAAGGCGCTCGTGATCAACAATGTCCCCGCCCACCTCGTCCCGGAACCGTTTCTCAAAGCGGTCGACTTCTTCGTGCGCAACCAAGGCGGCGGCTTCCTCATGGCCGGAGGAAAAATGTCCTTCGGCGCCGGCGGATACTTCGAGTCCGCCATCGACAAACTCCTGCCGGTCTCCCTCGAGATGCGCGAGGAACACCGCAAACTCAGCCTCGCCCTCGGCATCGTGATGGACCGCTCCGGCTCGATGGCGGTCGGCGTGGCCGGAGGAAAAACCAAGATGGACCTCGCCAACCAAGGAGCGGCCGATGCGATCGCGCTGCTCGGCCCGATGGACGAGGTGACGGTCTTCGCGGTCGACAGCGCACCGGTGAAGGTGGTGCCGCTGACGCAAATCGCCCAACGCAAGAACGAACTCTCCGCGAAGGTGCGCAAGGTGCAGTCGATGGGTGGAGGCATTTTTGTCTATGAAGGACTCGATGCCGCGTGGAGGGAACTCTCGCGCGCCAAGGCCTCCACCCGGCATGTGATCCTCTTCTCCGATGCGGCGGATTCCGAGGAACCGGGAAACTACAAGGAGCTGATCGCCACCATGCGGAAAAACAACTGCACGGTTTCGGTGATCGGACTCGGCACCAAGGCCGATCCCGACGCGGCCCTGCTTCAGGACATCGCCAATCGCGGTGACGGCCGGATCTTCTTCTCCGACAAACCGGCAGACATCCCGAAGATCTTCGCGCAGGAGACCGTGTCGGTCGCACGCTCGGCCTTCCTCACCGATCCGGTGGGCACCTCGGCCAGCGGCCGTTGGTCGGAAATCTCGCCCAAGCCTGTCGACTGGCTCGCACAGGTGGACGGCTACAATCTCTCCTACGCGCGGCCGGATGCGACCGTATCCCTCGCCTCCAAAGACGAATACACGGCTCCGCTGGTGGCACACGCGCGCCGCGGCCTCGGACGAACGATGGCCGTCTCGTTTCCGCTCGGCGGCGAATACTCGCGAACCGCGCGCGCCTGGCCCGGATACGGCGATTTCCTCCAAACCGTCGGCCGCTTTCTCGCCGGCGACGAATCCCCTCCCGGCATCGCGCTGCAACACAAGCTCGATGGCACCCGCCTCAACGCGGAACTGCGCTTCGACCCGGAACTGTGGGAGAAAACCTTCTCGCAAAACCCGCCGCTCGCGCGGTTCGCGAACGATACCGAAGGAACCGTCTTCGATGTCCCATGGCAACGCATCGAACCGGGCCGCTACTCGATCCGACTCGACCTCGCACCCGGCAGCGTGCTGCGCGGTGCAGTGCAGGTGGGCGAACAAGCGCTTTCGATCGGCCCCCTCAGCATCGGCAGTCCGCTGGAATGGGCGCTCGACCCGGAACGGATCGACGAACTGCGCTCGGTCTCCGCCCAGACCGGCGGACGCGAACTGGTGGATCTCTCCCAGGCCTGGCTGCGTCCGCGCATGATCGCAAAGACCTCGCTGCAAATCCCGCTGATGTTGGCGCTGTTGCTCCTGATCGTGGCCGAGGCCTTGCTCACCCGCACCGGTTGGAAACTGCCGTCCTTCGGCCGCGAACGCCGTAGCAGTCCCCTGCCGCGCGCCAACTGGCTTCCGAAATGGCGCCGACAAAAGCCCGCTCCCGCCGCAACCGCGGAACCGCAATCCGCCAAGGTGGAGGTCGCACCCCAGCCCAAGCCCACCGACGCATTGGGCTCAAGCCTGCGCCGCGCGAAACGCAGAAAATGACCCCCGCTCAAATCTGGAAATCCGCGTCGCCGGAATCCAGATGGAGGCCGCATTCGTAGCGCTCCCCGCCAAAACGGGTCGACTCGGCGCGGCCGGCATCCTCGAGTGGACGCGTGCTGTGCCAATCGCCCATCGTTACATAGCCTTTTTCCG
>CAZMUK010000048.1:0-16431 GCA_964569415.1 uncultured Luteolibacter sp.
TCCTTCGCGGATGATCGCCGAGACGGCTGGGGTGGCGAACATGATCTCGTGGACGGCGGTCCGGCCGGGTTTGTCGACCCGTTTGCAGAGCAGTTGGGCCAAGACCCCGCGGAGCGAGGCCGCGAGCATCGTGCGCACCTGTGATTGCTGGTCGGCAGGGAACACATCGACGATGCGGTCGACCGTTTTGCGGGCGTTGTTCGTGTGCAGGGTGCCGAAGACCAGTAGACCGGTCTCGGCGGCGGTGAGGGCGAGCGAGATGGTCTCCAGGTCGCGCATCTCGCCCACCAGCACGATGTCCGCGTCCTCGCGCAACGCGGCGCGGAGGCCGTCGGCGAAGGACGGTGTCTGGATCGGCACCTCGCGTTGGGTGATGATCGACCGTTTGTTGCCGTGGACGAACTCGATCGGTTCCTCGATGGTGATGATGTGGCGGTTGTAATTCGTATTGATATAATCGAGCAGGGCGGCGAGCGTCGTCGACTTTCCCGAGCCGGTGGGTCCGGTGACCAGCACGAGGCCGGAGCGGGTGCGGCCGAACTCCTTGACCACCTCCGGAACGCCGAGGGATTCGAGCGAGGCGATTTCGGTGGGGATGAGGCGGAAAACCGCGGCGAGGCCGAATTGTTGTTTGAGGTAGTTGCAGCGGAAGCGCGATTGAGCATCCATTTCGTAGGCGAAGTCGAGGTCGCCTTTTTCGAGGTATCTGGCGAAGGCCTGCGGGTCGCAGATTTCCGCGAGCATGTCGCGGAAGGAATCGCCTTTGAGGATGTCTGCCTCCGGGATGGGCATCACTGATCCGTGGATGCGGATCTTGGGTGGCTGGCCTTCCGAGAGGTGGAGGTCCGACCCCTTGTTCTCGATCAGGGTGCGGAAGAGTTCGTCGATGCGGGCCATGGCGGGTCAGGATTGGAAGAACGCCCGCATCTGGGCCTTGTCCTCGGCGCGGTAGAGGGTTTCCTCCGCGGTGATGATTCCCTGGATGTAGAGATTGCGGAGGCTTTCGTCCATGGTGATCATCCCCACATTTTTTCCCGTCTGCATCACGCCCGGGAGCATGTAGGTTTTCCCCTCGCGGATGCAGTTGGCCACCGCCGGGGTATTGACGAGCAACTCGAGCGCCATTGCCCGGCCGGTGCCGTCGGCCTTGGGGACGAGTTGTTGCGAGAGGATGCCACGCAGCGATTCCGAGACCATGATGCGGATCTGGTCGCGTTGGTCGGTGGGGAACACATCCAGCACGCGGTCCAGGGTACGGGGAGCGTTGCCGGTGTGGAGGGTGCCGAGCACGAGGTGGCCGGTTTCCGCGGCGGTGAGTGCCAGTTGGATGGTTTCAAGGTCGCGCATTTCCCCGACCATGATCACATCCGGGTCCTCGCGCAGTGCTCCGCGGAGCGCCTTGCCGAAGGACTCCGTGTGCGAATGCACTTCGCGTTGGTTCACATGGCAGTTGCGCGATAGGAACACATACTCGATGGGGTCCTCGAGCGTCAGGATGTGGTCCTCGCGGTCGCCGTTGATGAAATCGATGAGGGCGGCGAGCGTGGTTGACTTGCCGGAACCCACCGATCCGGTGACCAGCACCAGCCCGTTTTGGTAGCGGGTGAGCGGGATGATGTGTTCCAGCGGCATGCCGATCTCGTCGATCGAGCGGATCCTTGTGTTGATGATCCGGAACACCATGTCGTAGCCGAGGCGTTGTTTCACCACCGAGGCGCGGTAGCGCGCTCCGTCGGCCGCGTAGGCGAAGTCCACATCGCCTTTTACCTGGAGGCGGTCCCATTCCGCCTTGCCGAGGAATGATTTCGCGAGTCGCTCGGCATCTTCCGGGCCCAGGGGCGGGTGGTCTTCCCAGATGGGTTGGAGTTGGCCGAAGCGGCGCCATGCCGGCGGGAAGGAGGTGGCGAGGTGGATGTCCGAGCACTCATATTCCCGGCCGAGGGCCAGGTAATTGTCGACATGGGAAAGGACCTGATGCTCCGCCATCGTTGCGCTTGGGTTTGCGGTCGCGTGGTTCAGAACGTGGTGGGGCCATCCCCGCGGGACTGGCCGAGCCATCGCTTCATCCGCGACTCGATGAGGAATGTCAGGAGCGGCCGTGCTGCGGTCAAGACGAGACCCGAGACGAATCCGGTACGGGGTCGTTCGGATCGGGCGGGCCGTCGGCGCATCAGCAGGCTGGCGGCGAGTCCGGCCGCCATGGATCCGGCGAGCCATTGCCCCGGGTGGTGTTTGAGCGAGCCTTTGAGGCGCGCGGCCACATCCAGTTTGTGCTGCAGGGCGGCGGCCTCGTTTCCGAGGAAGGCGCGCGACGATTCCGCGGCACGGATCAGGTTCAGGAGTTCTGGTTCTTCTGCAGGTTTTCCAGCCATGCGCGGTCTTTGAGGAACTCGGAGCGGGTTGTGGGGAACAGGGGATCGGTGTTGCGTCGTGCGATGAGCACGAGGATGGCTCCGCCGACGAGGTGGGCGATGCCGAGCAGCAGGGCCACCGCCGGCAACGGGAGTCCGGTTTGTTGCGGTAACCAGAGGACTGCGGCACAGAGCAGCAGCGCCCAGGCGAAGAGCAGGCAGAGGAATGCCGTGACGAAGAGGAGCGAGCGGCGGGTCGTGACGCGTGCCGCCTGCCGTGACTCGATGCGGAAAATCCCGATGCGGGACGCGATCAGAGTCATCAGGGCCTTGCGCCAGTTTTCGCCGGGCTCATGTGCGGGATCCTGCGAATCGCCGCCGGGGCCCGCGCCGGCAATGCTTTGGCCGGCAGGGGTTCGGGAATCCATCGGGAGGCGGGAAAAGGCGGGCTGTGCCGGTTCAGCGGCGGACGATGAGGCCGATCAGGAAACCGGCGCCGATGGCGCAGAGGATGCACTTCGTCGGGTTCTGGCGCACATACTCCTCGGCATCGCGATGGATCTCCTTCGCGCGGACGCGGGTTTCCTCCCAATGTTCCGTCGCGGACTCGCGCAGGTGCTGGGTTTTCTCCGCGGCGGTGGCCTTCAGGGCGGCGGCTTTTTCCGCGGCTGTTTCGCGGAAATGGTGGGCCGACTCGAGTGCGCGCTCCTTGAGGTCGGCGGCTTTGACGCCGGCTGCGGCGCGGAATTCTTTGGCGGCGTGGGACAGGGAGGGACCGCCGACGAAGTCTTCATCGGGGCCGAGAGCCGCGGTGGTTGGGTCGATTTGGGACATGGTGGTTGGGGGCGGTGGAGACCTCATGTCACCGGCCGCCGGAAAAGGTTTCGCACAGCGGGCCGTGGGGTGCAAGGCACGACTTGCGGAGCGGCGGGGATTTTCCCGGGTTTCAATGGGCAGCGAGCGCTTGGCGTCGGAGTTCCTCGAGCGCGGGAGCCGGCAGGGGTGAGGGGTCCGGGTACGCGAAGACCTTGCCTTCGAAATTCCGCAGCGTGACCAGTCCCGGTTCCTGGTGGAGCAGGTACTCCGGTTGGAGGGGGATTTTTCCGCCTCCGCCGGGACCATCGATCACAAACTGCGGGACCGCGTAGCCGGTGGTATGGCCCCGGAGGGATTCAATCACGCGAAGGCCGTCGGCCACCGGTGTGCGGAGGTGGCTCGAGCCGTGGATCAGATCGCATTGGTAGAGGTAGTAAGGGCGCACCCGGCACATCAGCAGTTTGTGGACGAGGGCCTTCTGGACATCCGGGTGGTCGTTCACTCCGCGGAGCAGCACGCTTTGGTTTCCGAGCGGGATTCCGGCATCGGCGAGTCGGCCGAGCGCGTCGCGCACCTCCGAGGTGAGTTCCCGCGGGTGGTTTGAGTGGATCGAGATGAACAGCGGGTGGTGCTTGCGCAGCATCGTGCAAAGCTCCGGCGTGATGCGTTGGGGAAGGAACACCGGGATGCGGCTGCCGATCCGGACGAACTGAATGTGCGGGATCGCACGCAAACGCGAGAGGATGCGGTCGAGCCGGTCATCGGAAAGGAGCAGCGGATCTCCCCCGGAAAGAAGCACATCGCGGATTTGCGGGTGGGTTTCCAGATAGCGGAAAGCCGGTTCCCAGCTTGTTTCGAGATGCTGCGTTCCCACGCCCGACACCACGCGCGAGCGGGTGCAGTAGCGGCAGTAGGACGCACAGCGGTCGGTGACGAGGAACAGCACCCGGTCCGGGTAGCGGTGCACGAGGCCGGGCACCGGCATGTGTGCGTCTTCTCCGCAGGGATCTCCGGTTTCCTCGGGGGCGTTCCAGCCCTCCTCAATGCGCGGGATCACCTGGCGGCGGATCGGACAATCAGGGTTGGCGGGGTCGATGAGGTTGAAGAAATGCGGCGTGATCGCCATTGCCAGTTTGTTGCCTGCAAGCAGGACCCCGGCCCGTTCCTCGTCGGTCAAAGGCAGCAGTTGCTCAAGGGCAGCGAGCGAGTCGACGCGGTTGCGGAGTTGCCACTTCGGGTCGTTCCAGAGCGCGGCGGGGGTATCCTGCCAGTATCCGGGGGCGTGGGAGCGGAACGAGGGCGACAGGTCGTCTTCGGGCATGGTCGGTGGGTGGGGACTTTGGATCCGTTTCCCGGAAAGGCAAATGGCAATCCGTTTCAGGGAAGGGCCGCGCAGCGCCGGATCAGTTCCACGAGGCGGGTCGAGGACGCTGCGAGTTTCAGCGGATCGGCCGGCTCGGTATCCGGTTCGGTGGGGAGTACGATCGGGCGGGTCGCAACCCGTACTGCCGGGAATCCCAGATCGAAGATCAGTGCCGAGAGGTCGGCAAACTCCCCGAGGCAGACCACTTCGCTTCCTTTTACCTCGCCGATGCCCTCGGTGAGGGCGAGGGCCATCGCGGTGGTGTCGCGCGAGCTCAGCCAGAGCGGGTCTTCCGCGCCCATCGCCTCCACGCAGAGCACGATGTCTGCACGGGTGAACCTTGCGGCAGCGAGGCGCAGGGTCTCGGCGAGCGGCGAGTCCGGGTCGTGGCCGTGGGGAAGGAAAAGATATCGCACCGGGCGTTTGCCGGGCTGACCTGCGAGGGTGCGTGCGGCGGCCATTACGGCGGTGATGCCGGATGCGTTCGCTTCGGCACCGGGGCTGCCGGGTCGGCTGTCGTAGGCGCAGAGGATCCAGACCGCCGGGGCATCCGTGCCCACGGCATCGGGGCCCGCTTCGATGAGGGGAAACCCGGCGGGTCCTTCGGTCTTGCGGATGAGGTAGCCGGTGTTTGAGGGGCCCATGCTTCCCTCGATCATCGCTGCCGCGCGGCCGAGGTTGCGGGTGGCATCTGCCGAGGAAAGGTTTCGTTCCCCAACCACATGGATCAGTTTGCCGAGGTCGTCGCGCACCGAATCCGACGATACCGGAGATGCGAACCATTCGGGCCGGGCCGTGGCCTTTTGTTGTTCCTTTTTCGCAAATTTCCAAACCGCCACCGTTCCGGAGACCACCAGCCATGCCGGCAGCAGCACCAGCAGCACGCGCACCCATCGGGATGCTTTGACGGTTTCCTCGCTCACCGATCCTCCGGTTCCCGTTCGTGGTCCCTGTGTCTGCCGGCCGGGATATTCGCGGTCGCGCGGTTTTCCGCGATCCTCCAAGGTGTCCACGGACGCACCAGACCGTAGAGCAGGTACACGCTGAAAAGCACCACCGGCATCACGTAGCGGAATTCGATGGTCGCAAACAGGAACAGCACGGCCGCCACGATCGCGCCGAAGGTGCCGCGGGTGCGCAGGCTGATGTACTTGAAACTCGGATAGCGGATGTCGCTGATCATCAGCAGGGACAACCCCGCCATCGCTCCGGCGAGCACATAGCGCCAGAAGCTTTGGCTGAGGTCGTGGTCGTTCTTGTAAAGGTCCACCAACAGGAAGGTGAGCGACGCGATGAAGCCGGCGGCCATCGGGATCGGCAGTCCGCGGAAGTCGCCGCGCGTGCTCCTCTGCGGCAGCATGGCCAGGCAGTTGAAGCGTGCCAGACGCATCGCGCCGCAGATGAGGTACACCAGGGCGATCGCCCAGCCCAGTTTCCCGAGCGGGTAGAGCACCGCCCGCGACACCAGCATCGCCGGGGCCAGGCCGAAGGAGATGATGTCGGCCAGCGAATCGAACTCACGGCCGAAGGGGGAATCCTGCCCGCCGAGGCGCGCGAGACGGCCGTCGAGCAAATCGAAAAGGCAGGAACCGAAGATCAGGAGGATCGCGTATTCATAGTAGCGGTGGCAGATGGCGTAGTACTCCTTGGGTGTCAATTGGCCCTGCGTGAATTGCTGGACCTCCACCATTTTCAACCCGTTGAATATCATCAACACGGCGAAGAACCCGCAGGCCAGGTTGCAGGCCGTCATCAGGTTGGGCAGGAAATAAATCCTGACCTCCTCGTCTTCGTTGCGGCGCGGCATGGGCGGGACCCTATCCCACGCGATCCCGGGCGGAAAGGGCCAAAATGAGGCTTGGAAACCCTTTATTCCGTGATATTCTGCGAGGGTGCAGACAGGAGCGGTCGACATTGACACCCCGATGCGGGATTTGCTCGGCCGTCTGCCCGGGGCCCGCCGGGCCTTGTTCGCCCGTTATCATCTGGGCGGCTGCCGGAGTTGCGCGTTTGCCGATGACGAGACGCTGGCTGAACTTTGCACGCGGAACGGTTTTGACGCCCGGGAGGTGCTGGCCCACTTGCTGGAGAGCGAACGGCACGACGAGGCGCTGCTGATGGATGCCCGCCGGGCTTGGGAGGCGCGCGATGTTTTGCGCTTTGTCGACCTCCGCACGCGGGAAGAGTACGAGGCGGTGCGAATCGCGGGATCGGAGTTTTTCACCCAGGATCTTCAGCAGCAGTTGTTCGCCGGTCCCAGGCATGCGCCGATTCTGCTCTACGACCACATGGGGGCCGGTGTGCTGGACCAGGTGGCGTGGTTCCGTGGCCATGGTTTGTCCGGGACCTACGGATTGCGCGGCGGGATCGACGCATGGAGCGCGGAGGTCGATCCCGCGGTGAAGCGATATCGCCTCGAACCCGTCTGACAGTCCATGCATCTTCCGATCAACCGCCTTCCGATGCGCGGCCTTCCGCGGGCCGCTTCCGCGATCGCCGCCCTCTGTGTTTCCGCATCCGCGGTGTGTGCCGAGGTGTTGGTTCCCGAGCGTACGGCGGCGCATCCTTCGGTGGGGTTGTTGGAAACGAGATTGTGGGGAGGTTGGTATCGGGGCAGCGCCACGGTGGTGGATGATTCCCGTCTGCTGTTCTCTTGTGCCCACATGCTCTACGATTCCGGGCGTTGGGCCACCCGCTACCGGTTTCGCCCGGGGTGGAACGACCGCAAGCGGCCGGGTCCCGCCGGTGCGAAGGAGGGCAGGGGATCTTATACCTTTGTACGCTACTCGCGGATCGCCGATCGTTTCGGCGGCGACTCGCCTTTCGCCTTTTCCTCCGACATTTCGGTCATTTACACGACCGGGGGTTTCGGCATCCCGGTAATGTCCGCGTTGGACAGCGGTGCGGACATCCGGTCGGACCGGACGAAGCGGATCGTCGGCTATCCGGCATATCTTGATATCGACGGATCAAGCGGGTTTTATTATCAACATTCCACGCCATCCTTCAATTTGCGCGGGGAGCGGTTCTTCGCGAGATACCACGAGATCCAAGGCGTTTCCACCGGGCCGGGGAACAGCGGGGGTCCGGTGTTTCTCGCCGATCCTGCCGGAGGGGATGAGTTGTTCGCCGGGGTTTTGGTTGCGGGGTTGCGGCGATTGGTCGGGGTGGTGGCGACCGATTCGTCCACTGCATCCTTGAGTGCAGAGGCATTGGGAGAGGTGCGGCGGTTGTCGCGGGTGATCGGCGCACGGTCGCAGGCCCTGCCGCGCGACACCTTTGCAACGCGGCGGTTTGCCGTGGAGGGGCACCGCGGAAAGGTCGCGGCGGCGGCCCTCAAATGGCGGATCGAGGGAGGAAGCGCGGATCTGTTTCTCAAAGCTCCCTCGGGCCGCGTCGCATGGATTGTTCGCAACGGCACGGGCAGCGGGGAGACGGGTGTTCCCGGCGCGGTGGACCTTTCCGCTTTGATGGCGGGATCTTCCGCCAACGGTGTCTGGGAGTTGAAGATGCGGTCGCGCGGCGGGCGTGCCTTTCTGCAAGGAGCGGAACTGCAAGTCTCGGCGCCGTGAGTGAATTTTGCTGTATGAGGGTGCCGGTGTGATTTCACGGGATGACTGCGAAACCCATGCTGCGCCGGGCCGGTGTTCCGGCGGTCGTGCTTCTGGCAGGAATCGGTTTGCTGGCGCTGACGCAGAGGCATCGGCGGGCAGAGGATGGTAGGAATGAGCTGTCGACCGCATGTGCCGGCGGCACCGCATCGCAGGGTCGGGATCTTTCGGCCGAACTGGAGTCGGCACTGATTGACTTGCGCGAGGCGCGCGATCCGCGGGAGGCGGCGGCCTGTTTGGAGCGCTTGAGGCAGCGGATCCACGGCAAGGATGGGATGTTGGCGGCCCGGCAGATTGCAGGGTTTCTTGCAACCGGCAAGGATGCTCCGACTTTGCTCCCGTTCCAAGTGGGATCGGGCGGAATGCTTTCCTCGGCGCCCACGCTGCGGGTGTTTCTTCTCCAATGGCTTCCCGGACTCGACCCGGATCTCGCGGTGGAAGTGGCGGGATCGGTGATTGGCGAAGCGCGGTGCCCGGACGAGTACGCCTTGGCGATGCGCAACCTCGCGTGGTGCGACATGGGCGGGAACCTGCGCGCTGAACTCGGCCGGAGCTTCGGCGAAATGACGCGCAACGCAGCGTGGTCGGCCAGCCCCACCGCGGGATACCTCGAGGCCCTCGACACCGCGGTGTTTCTCGCCAACCGTGCAGCCTTCGAAGATGTGCAGCGGCTTGCGTCGGGGGCAGGTGCGGGCTTGCCGCTGACCCAAGCCTGTTTCGTGGCGATGGACCGGATGGTTGAGGCGGATCCGTCCCTGCTGGGTGCCGGCCACGAGGGATTGTCCGGGCTGGGTCCGGACCGCCGGGCTTCGTTGATGTCGAGGCTGGATCCTTTGGTCGCGGGCCAAGGGGAGTCTCTGCTTGCCTATCTTGATGATCCGGCGGTGGGCGAGGGCGAGCTTGCCTACTTTTCGGAATTGTTTCCCAACGGCAACCAGCTGCGCGGAGCACGGCTTGTTTCCGCGGAGGGCCCTGCGATGTCGATTCGCGAACGCGCGGAGGCCGACCAGCGGATTCTCGCGTGGGTCGGATCGGCCCGGGAAACGAGTGACGGCGAAAGCAGGCGCGGCCGGGTGCTTGCGGCCGTGGCTGCGCGACTCTCTGCAGCGGTTGCGGAGGGGCGGCGCTGAGCAGGATCAGCGATTGAGAATCCTCGGAACTCTCGGTGCGCGGATGCGGTGCGCCTCAGGCAGGCCGGATCCGAGCAGGGGCCGGCAATATGCATGGAAGGCTTGGGTCACGCCGTTGCCTTCCGCGTTGATGAACTCGTCGGGCATGTGGCGGGTCTTTCCCGCCACATTCCTGAGCGGCACCAGTTCGTAATCCACGCTGTAGTCAAGCACCGGGCGGCGAATCGCCACCGAGCCGTCCACATTGTCCCACATCGCGAATTGCACCGCCTTTTCCCCGACCTCGCGCGCCTCGCGCGCGTCGCGGTCCGAGCGGCATCCGATGAAGGCGCGCTGGAGGTAGCCGAAGGTGTCCGAGCGGACCCGCTTGATGCCCAGGCCGCGTTTGATCGTGTCCGAAAGCAGGTCGCCGAGGGCTCCGGTGCCCGAGAGTTGGAGGTTGCCGTGGTCGTCGCGTTCCTCCTGCCCCATCAGTTTGGTGATCATCGGCGTCCCGTCCTTGTCGGAAATCCCCTCGGAAACCGCGATCGTGCAGAGCCCGTGTGCCGCGTAAACGCGGTCCACATCCGCCAGGAAGCGCTCGGTGTCGAAGGCGCGTTCCGGCACATAGACAAGATGAGGTCCGTCGTCGACATACTTGCGGGCCAGCGACGATGCCGCGGTGAGGAAGCCCGCGTGGCGTCCCATCACCACGCCGATGTACACCCCTTTGAGCGCGCGGTTGTCGAGATTCACCCCGGTGAAGGCCTGCACCACATAGCGGGCGGCGGAACCGTAGCCCGGGCAGTGGTCGTTTTCCATCAAGTCGTTGTCGATCGTCTTGGGAATGTGCACTGCACGGAGTTCGTAATCCGCCGCCTTGGCCTGTTCGTTGACGATGCGCACCGTGTCGGACGAATCGTTGCCGCCGACATAGAAGAAGTACCGGATGTCGTGGGCCTGCATCACCTTGAACATCCGGGCGCAGTATTCCTCGTCCGGTTTGTCACGGGTCGAGAGAAGTGCGGACGACGGAGTGTCCGCCACCTGTTCGAGGTTGTGGGTGGTCTCGCGGGTGAGGTCTACGAAATTCTCCTCGATGATTCCGCGCACCCCGTGCACCGCGCCGTAGACAGCGCTTACTTGGGTGAACTTGCGCGCCTCGAGGGCGACGCCGACCACGCTTTGATTGATCACATGGGTGGGACCTCCTCCTTGTGCCACCAGTACTTTTCCTTCCAAACGGCTCATGACGACCGGCACCATCCGGTCCGGTGGCTGGGGATGCAAGTCTTGAAAAGGCACGCGTTCGGGGATGGGATGTCGCGGCCGTGAACCCCGCCTGTCCCCACTTGCCGCAGGTGTCGCAGCGTCTTGACTACACGATCACGCGCCGCCATGCGGGCGATCGCGGTGCGGGCTTTGCCCTCGACGCATTGCGATATGCCCAGTCCCTTTGGCAGGAGGGGAAACCGGCGCAGGCCGTTTTGCAGATCGACAAAGCATGGTTATGCGGCCCGGAGACCGGCGGGGAGTTTCGCGGATGCGGTGCGGATCCGTACCGTGCGCTGGCATGGATCGTCCGACATGCGGCGGACGGAACCCGCGGGTTTCTCGGCAACCCGGTGAGGCACTTCCAGCATCTCGCCACGCGGGTGCGCGGTCCGCACCGCGAGTTGCGGGCCTGGCGCGCCTGGTACTGCCTGCACCTCGCGGAGGCCGAGTTGCCGGCTGCGGGTTTTCCCCGGGACGGCAGGCAGATCGCCCGCGAAGGAATCTGGATTCCGCGCCGGAAGCGTTGTCTTGCCGAGCTTGCCGCAAGAGGTTGGCCCGGAGAGCAACAGGACGCCGGGGACGCCTTTGGATCCTGAAACCCGACGGCGGGAGCATCCCGTAGGCACCAGGAATCAGCCTCCGAGGGCAGCCGCGAGCGCATCGAGATCGGCTGTGGTTTCCACCGAGTGGATGATTGCGTCCCTATCGATTTTCGCAACCAGACCCGCAAGCACCTTGCCGGGACCGAGTTCGATGAAGAGCCGGTGCCCCTGGTCGCGCAGGTGGCGGATCGATTCCGACCACCGAACGGTCCCGGTCACCTGTTCGGCGAGCAGTCGGCGGATTTCCGCGGGGTCCGCCTCTGGCCGAGCCGAGACATTGCAGACCACCGGGATCGACGGGCCGTTCAGATCGGCCGCGGACAGTTCCCGGGCGAGTGCCTCGCGTGCGGGGGACATCAGGCGCGAGTGGTAGGCCCCCGCCACATTGAGTTTGATCGCCTTGCGGACACCGAAATCCTTCGCGCGGGTTACCGCGGCATCGATACCGGCGATCGTGCCCGAGAGGACGATTTGTCCCGGCGCGTTCAGGTTGGCGACATCGACATCGCATTGCGCCGCCAGTTTCGCGACATCCTCTTCCTCTCCACCGATCATCGCCGCCATCGATCCTGCCGTGGCCTTGCAGGCCTCCTCCATCAGTGAACCGCGGCGGCCGACCAAGCGGAGCCCTTGTTCGAAGGGAAAAGTGCCAGCGGCCGCGTGTGCGGTGAATTCGCCGAGCGACAAGCCCGCCGCCGCCACCGGTCGCACGGAAGGGACCCTCTCGCGCAGCATCGCAAGGGCCATCAGGCTGTGGACATAAAGCGCGGGTTGGCAGCGCGAGGTACGGGTCAGTTCGTCATCCGGCCCCTCGAACATCACTTGCGAGAGGGAAAATCCCAGAATGCGGTCGGCCTCACGAATCAGATCCGCCGCCGACCGGGACTGCTCCGCAAGATCCTTTCCCATGCCCACCTTCTGGGCCCCTTGGCCTGAAAACAGCAGCACCGCGTCGCTCATGGGGCGAGGATGTATGCCGACCACCGCCGTCTGGGAAGGCAAATGCGGGCGCGGGCTTGCGCGGGCGGATTTCCCGGGGTAGAAAACGGCCGTATCGAAACCGCCATGAGCACCGAAGGACCCCAAATCACCGCTTATCTCAAAACCTTCTGCGGCTGGAGCGAGGGCGTGCGCGCGATCATGCGCAAGTACGGTCTTGCCTACGAGGAGAAGGACATCATCAAAAATCCCGCGTTCCGGTGGGAGATGGAACAGCGCAGCGGCCAGTCGCTGTCGCCCTGCGTCGAGGTCAACGGACACATGCTGGCAGATGTGAGCGGCGAGGAGGTTGAGGCTTGGATGATCGCCAACGGCTACCTCCAGCACAGCGAGGCCGCGCCGGATGCGCCGATCGATTCCGCATGTACGGATGAACAGCACGAGGCAATGGCCCGCGGTCTTCCGCCGATTCCCGGGAAAATCCGTTTTGTCGAGTGAGCGGGGCGCGAATCCCCACTGACAAATCGGCGATCCTGCGGCATTCTATCTCGGACATGGATCCGGACCCATCAGCGTTGTGGAAAGAGTGGCTCTCCGACCACGGCGCCAAACTTCTGCTCTTCGCCCGGGGCTGGGCTCCATCGCGCGAGGATGCCGAGGACCTTGTGCAGGAGGCCGTGCTGCGGATGTGGCACCACCAAGCCGAGCGCGGTGGGGGGCCGCCGGACCTGCCTCTGGTGTTTTCCACCATCCGGTTTTGCGGGCTCAACCATCACCGCAGCGAGACCCGGCGCAGAAAGAGGGAGGACTCGGTGGTGTATCTCAACGATTTCCGCGATGTGTGGCTCGATCCCGCTGCCGAGGACGACGAGGATGCGGTGTTGCTGCGGGACGCGGTGAGGGAATTGAGTCCGAAGCTTCGCGAGGTGGTGATGATGAAGATCTGGGGGGATCTCACCTTCCAGCAGATTTCCGAAGCGCTTGCCATTTCGCCGAATACCGCGGCCTCGCGCTACCGCTACGCGCTCGAGCAGCTTTCCCGCGATCTCCGCCAACGCAAGGAACCCCGCCATGCACAAGACGCCTGAACAAATCGAGGCCATACTGGGCAAATTGGTGCCTACGGCGCTGAGCGTGGAGGCCACCGAGTCGATCGGTACCATGCTCGACGGGCTTTCTCCGAGTGCTGCGGCAACGCAGCCGCGCCCCGCGCGTGCGGTCGGGGGAAGCCGGAAGCGGTTTTTGCTCCCGTTTTCCGCTGCGGCCGCTCTTTGTCTGGCGGCATTGTCCTGGGACCGGCGGGACGGCAACGGCACTTTGCCGCCGGGCGTCGTGTCCGCCCCTGCGGAGGGATTCCGCTTGGTCGCCCACAGCGGACGGATCGATGCCGTGGACGACATCGGGTGGAGTACCGACGAGACAGGATCCGCTTTGCATACCGTCCGCCTGAGTGTGGTGGAGGAGGCCGAGCTTCTCGATGCCGAGACCGGCATGTTGATGACCCTCAGGCAGCCCCGCGAGGAAATCCTGCTCACGCCGGTGACAAGTTTCTGACCATGATGCGCCGCCGTACAAAGTTTCCGTCGCGCGCCCTTCGGGCGTGTCTGGTGGCGCTCGCTCTCGTGCCGGTTCCTGCGGTTCTTGCGGAATCCGTTCGGCAAGAAGAATGGCTTGAGGATGCGCCGCGTTCTTGGCTGGGTCTCGATCTAGCAAAGCCGGATCCGATTGTGGCGCGTCAGTTGCCGAGTCTTCCCGCGGGGGTTGGATTCGTGGTGCGGTCGGTGGAAATGCAAGGTCCGGCCGGAAAAGCCGGGGTGCGTGCGTACGACATTGTTTGGAAGTTCAACGACCAATGGCTGGTCAACGAAGGCCAGCTTGCGGCATTGCTCCGGCTTTCCCCGCCCGGGTCGCGGGTGGTTCTCTCTGGTTTCCGTTCCGGCAAGGCGGTGGAATTCCCGCTGGTTCTGGGAGACGCGGCGGGGAGGAAGGGCGCGGTTCCGGAGGAAATCGTGCAAGGGGTCCTGGTGCCCTCCGCTACCGACCGCCCGATCCGTTTGATCCGCATGGAAGACCGGACCGCATTCTACCGGGAGGGCGATGAGCAACTCGAGGTGCGGAAGGTTCCCGGAGGCTATGCGTTCCAGATCAGTGACGGAACCGGAACGGTGCGGCACGAGGGAACCGTCCCGGAGCATGGCGGTGACGGATCGGTCCCGGAGGCATGGAGGCAACGGGTGAAGATGCTGTGTCGCGGTTTGGATCACCAGCTTGCGCAGGGATTGGTTCCCGGGGTGCCGCGTGCGCGCGTGCTTCCGCCGAAACCCGTGGTCAAACCCGCGGTGGCGGGTCCTTCGAGTCCGGGGGCGGGCTCCCGCTGAGCGGAATGAGGGAGCGCGCGCATTTCGTTCGGGAATGCCTTGCGTTTTCGCGGGACTCTTCCCATGTTCCGCGCCGTGCATCCGGATGTTAGGAAATTGATCGACGCCGGAAGGATTCCGCCCGCCGTCGGGGAGAAGCTCACCAAGGTGTCGCCGGGCAGTTTCTGCCTGCACAAGTCCTTCGGTGCGGGGAAAGTGGTCTCATGGGACCTCGCCGCCAAACGGGTGGTGATCGATTTCGAGAAGTCTCCGGGTCAGGAGATGGACCTGGCCTTCGCGATGCAGCGCACGGAATGGATTCCGGCGGATGATTTCCGCGCCCGCAAGATCGAGGAAACCGAGGTGCTGAGATCCCTTTCCCAAAGCGATCCGGTGCAGCTGGTGGTCCACTTGCTGGAGAGCCACGGCGGCTCGATGAGCCAGGAGGCTGTCGAAAAGGAGTTGTGCGGCACGGTCGTGCCCGAGCAGGACTTCCGCAAATGGTGGGAGGGCGTACGCAAGGCACTCAAGGAGAGCCGCCGCGTGACAGTCCCGTCGCGGCGCACCGAGGCGATGTCGCTGCGCGCCGGAGTGGAGGATCCGGCAGGTGCGTTGATCGCCGATTTCCAGGCGGCGCGCGACATCAGGGGCATGATCCGGGCGCTGGAGGCGATCGCCGCGGACATCCCGATGTTCACGGAGCGAGGTGGCGAACTTTCCGAATTGCTCGGCCAGATCGACGAAGGAGCCAGCAAGGCGGCCCGGGTGCAACTCGGCCACGCTTTGCAATTGGTCGCCGCGCGCGACGAGGTGGTGGGTTCCTCGTCCGGTATTGATTTGCCGGACAATGCGCTGCGCCTGAGCGATCTGGTGCAGAAGGCCGATCCGTCGAAGCTGGCCGACGAACTGGCCGGGTTGCCGGCGGCGCGGCAGCGGGCGGTGTTCCGCGCGTTTCCTGCGGCCTTCGGCGGCGACTGGGTTTCCCGCATCGTCAAGGTCTTCGAGCGGGCCGGATCGCGGGGCGGTGCGGAAATCGCCCGAATGCTTTCGGAAGAGGGGTTTCTCGCCGACCTGCTTACCCATCTCCGGTCGTCGATCAGCCGCCGCAGCCTTGGGGTCGATGCGCTGATCTGGGTGTGCCGCGAGCGGTCTGCGGATGCAGCCGAGGTCTTCAGCGGCGAGGTCGGCGCCTCCATCCTCAACCTGCTGGAAAACGACCACCTTTCCGATGGTCCGCGCAAGACGAGCCGCCTGCAATCAATGCTCAACGACGACCGCGCGTTGCTGGCCGATCTCGTGGGCCGGATGGATGCAAACGAGGCCCGAAATTTCGCGCGACGCATGCTCGAGTGTCCGGTCTTCGGCGATCTCGAGAAGAAGTCCCTGATGGCGCGCATCATCAAGGTGAGGCCCGAAACCGCGGAACTGGTGTCCGACGAAGGTGCTTCGCGCGAGGAAGTGCTGCTGGTCTCCTGGGAAAGCCTCGAACGCAAGAAGACCGAACTCGACGAGATCGTCCGCGTGCGCATCCCGCAGAACACCAAGGACATCTCCATCGCGCGCGAGTACGGCGACCTCCGGGAAAATTTCGAGTACAAGAGCGCGAGGGACCTGCAGAAGTACCTGATGTTTCGCAAGACCGAGCTGGAAAAAGAGATCCATCGTGCGCGCGGAACGGATTTCCAGGGAACCGACACCTCGAAGGTCAATGTCGGCACCGTGGTCACGCTCAGCGACGGCGCGGGAAACACCCGCGAAGTAGCGGTTCTCGGCGCGTGGGATTCGGATCCCGAGCGCGGCGTGGTCTCCTATCTCTCCGAGGTCGGCAAGGCCCTTGTCGACCGCGCTCCCGGGAGCTCGGTGGAGGTGCCGGATCCCGCCACCGGCGCCCTGAGTCCGTTTACCATCGCCTCCGTCCGCGCGTGGGTCCCGCCGCAGGCTTGATGCGAACCACCCGCTTTCTTCCGCCAACCATCCGAACCACTGCATACCATGGACACCACCATCA
>CAZMUK010000048.1:16441-19895 GCA_964569415.1 uncultured Luteolibacter sp.
CCTTTTCTGCTGAATACTCATCGTTTCCCCCTCTTCTCTTGCGTCTTGAAACCTCCCGTCTTGAGTCTTCCGCCCTCTCTCCACACAAGCACACAACATGGACTACACCACCATCATTGAAATCCGCGGCCGCGAAGTGATCGACTCGCGCGGCAACCCGACAGTCGAAGTCGATGTCCTGCTCGACGGCGGCGCTCTCGGCCGCGCGGCGGTTCCCTCCGGTGCCTCGACCGGAGAACATGAGGCCGTCGAGCTCCGTGACGGCGACAAGAAGCGCTTCCTCGGCAAGGGCGTGCTCAAGGCCGTCGCGAATGTGAACACCAAGATCGCCCCGGCGCTGCTCGGATTCGACGCCACCTCGCAGGCGGCGGTCGATGCGGCGATGATCGCTCTCGACGGGTCCGCCAACAAGGGTGTGCTCGGTGCCAACGCGGTGCTTGGCGTGTCGTTGGCCACCGCGCGCGCGGCGGCCCTCCAGCTCGGGATTCCGCTCTACAAATACCTCGGCGGACCGAATGCCAAGGTGCTGCCGGTGCCGATGATGAACATCATCAACGGCGGCGCCCACTCGGATGCTCCCATCGATTTCCAGGAGTTCATGATCATGCCGGTGGGTTCGCCGACCTTCCGTGAGGGTCTGCGTTGCGGCGCCGAGGTGTTTCACGCGCTCAAGAAGGTTTTGCACGACCGCGGTCTTTCCACAGCAGTGGGTGACGAAGGTGGCTTCGCCCCGGCCCTCAAGGGGGCGGAGGACGCTCTCGGCGTGATCTGCCAGGCGATTGAAAAGGCGGGCTACAGGGTCGGCGACGATGTCGCGATCGCGCTCGATGTGGCTTCCTCGGAATTCTTCGACAAGAAGAAGAAGGCGTATGTCTTCAAGAAGTCCGACCAGTCCGTGCGCAGCGCCGCGGAGTTGGTGGATTACTATGCGAAGCTCAAGAAGAAGTACCCGATCATTTCGATCGAGGACGGCTGCGCCGAAAACGACTGGGCCGGTTGGAAGACGCTCACCGAGAAGCTCGGCGGCGACACCCAGTTGGTGGGGGACGATCTGTTTGTAACCAATGTGAAATTCCTCTCCAAGGGGATCCGCGAAGGCGTGGCGAACTCCATTTTGGTCAAGGTGAACCAGATTGGTTCGCTTACCGAGACCTTCGACGCGGTGGAGTTGGCCAAGGAGCATTCCTACACGGCGGTGCTGAGCCATCGCTCGGGGGAGACCGAGGATTCCACGATTGCCGACATCGCGGTGGCGGTGAACTGCGGGCAGATCAAGACCGGTTCGATGAGCCGTTCGGACAGGATTGCGAAGTACAACCAACTGCTCCGCATCGAGGAGGAACTCGGCGACGAAGCGGTGTACGGAGTCCACAAGTTGAAGGTGCTCGGCTGAGTGGGCCGGTCCGGCCGGTTCGCGCGATCACGATCCTGCGGGCTCCGTGTGGCGGGTTCCGGTGGCGGGCTCGGGTTTTGCGCACCTCATTCCACCGTTTCCCGTCTGCCCACAAGTTCCGAGAACCGGGCGTCGAGCTGCGCGAGCAGGGCGGGATCGGTCACCTTGCCGCCCTCGCGGGTCGTGATGTAGAGGGTGTCCATTGCCACGCCCTTTTCGGTGCATATCCGTGCATGGGCGGTTTCGAGTCCGTGGAGGTTCACCGTGTGGAAGAGGTCGTGAAGCAGGCCGATGCGGTCGATAGCCTGGACCTCGACGGTGGTGCAGGACGGGTGGAGTTCGTTGCTCACGCGGGCCCGGACAGGCACCGGTAGCGAGTCGCCGCCGCGGGGACGCAGGAAGTTGGCGCGCCGCTTCAGGTAGCTCTCCGGATCGTAGGTTTCGGCGGCGAGGATGGTGCCGAAGGTGTGGAGGATGCGTTTGCGCAACGCCGCGTCCGCCACCGGTTCGAAGTTGGTCGTGCAGGCGCGGAAGATGTTCACAACGATGCCGTCCTCGCGCGTGAAGAGGTCGGCCGAGAGAATGTTCACCTGCTCCGACGCCAGCGCACAGCAGATTTTCTCGAGCAGAAGCGGCCGGTCGCGCGAGGCGAGCACGATTTCGGTGTAGCCTTGGGACGAGTGGTCGATCCACTTGATGCAGAACGCGAAGGGATCGCCGGATTCCTTCTCATGCTGGAGGAAATGCCTGACGGTGCGAACCTGGGTGACGATGTGGGGTGGTTGGCGGTAGTTGAAGGCGTTTGCGGGCATCATGCGGAAATGCCTCTCCACATCGGGTTGGTAGTCCTCCCGCATGAGCGACTTCACATCGGCGAGCAGCGCCTTGCGGTCGGCGTCGAGCTTGCGTGAGTACTGCTCGCGTCCGCTGGCGAGGAAATGGCGGGTGGCGCTGTGGAGCTGAAGCATGAGGCTTTCCTTCCATCCGGTCCAACCCTCGGGCGAGGTTCCGTTCGAGTCCGCGTAGGTGAAAAGAAGCAGGGCGTCGAGGTTCGTGCGGTTTTTCACGATGGCCGCGAACTCCGCGATCACCTCGGGGTCGTCGAGGTTGCGGGAGGTGGCGAAGCGCCAGAGCATCAGGTGGTTGTCGACGAGGAAAAGCACCAGCGACCTGCGTGCGCCGCGGATTTGGAGGCGGTTGCAGACCTTGTTGGCGAGGATGGCGGATCCGTCGACATGTTCGCGGACATTTTCCGCGCGGCCGGTGTCGTGGAGGATGACGGCGAGGTAGAGCGCGTAGGGATCCTCGATTTCGTGGAAAATGCGCCGATAGATGCCGCGGCGGGGTTCGTTGCCCGAGATGAGCAGGTCGAGTTGTTCCGCGCAGCGGAGTGTGTGTTCGTCGGCGGTGTAGCGGTGGAAGAACTCGTGCTGGACGAGGCAGTCGAGCGCGCCGAATTCCGGCAGGTAGCGGCCGAGGAAGCCGATGCGGTGCATGAGTCGCAGGATGCGGGCGGCCTCGCCCTTGCGTTCGAGGATGGACTGGAAGATCTCGCGGTTTGTTTTGGCGACCCGGAAATTGCGGTCGATATCCTCCCAGTGGGCGGCGATCAGGCGGCGCAACTGCGGGCTGAGGCCCAGATTCCGCTGTTGGCAGTGCCGGAACAAGCGCATCAACCGGTGCGTGTCATCGCGGAAGATTTCCTGGTTGGCGGGGAATAGGCGGCCGTCACGGGCGACGAAGCCGTCGAATTCCTCGCGGGTTTTGCGCCTCAGCGTGAGGAAGGAGGCGAAGCCAGACCCGGCCTCGGCGGCCTCCTCGATTTCGAACACCTCCATCAGCGAGGTGGTGTGGCGGTGGATGTGCCTTGTGTGCCGGTAGTAGTCGCGCATGAAGGCCTCGGTGCTGCGGAGGATGTTGCGTTGGGGGTAGTTGAACGCGGTGGCCACCACTCCTTGGAGGTGGAGGGTGAGTTGGTCGGTGGCTTTGCCGGTGTGGTAGTGGAGTTCGTTGCGGACCCGGTGGAGGAAATCGTAGGCATCCTGCATTTCGCGGCATGCA
>CAZMUK010000049.1:0-19889 GCA_964569415.1 uncultured Luteolibacter sp.
CGGTGGGGCCCAGCAGGAGGATGTTGGATTTTTCGATATCCACATCGCGGAACTCCTCCGGGAGCTTCGTCTGGTCCTGCCGCAGGCGCTGGTAGTGGTTGTAGACCGCCACCGAGAGCACCTTTTTCGCGTTTTCCTGGCCAACCACGAAATCGTCGAGTTTCGCGAGGATCGTCGCGGGGGACGGGATTTTGAAGCCGGACTTTTCCGCTGCGGTCTTTCCCTTGGCTGGGGCTCCGCCGAGTTCCTTTTCGAGGATGCTCGAGCACACCTCGATGCATTCGTTGCAGATGTAGACGCCGGGGCCGGCGATCAGTTTCCTGACTTCCGAGTGGCCCTTTCCGCAGAATGAGCACATCGTGAGGTTTGAGGCGCGGGCCATGGGCGCGGGGTGGTCGGGGTTCGGGGTCAGTTGCCGGTTTCGGCGGGCGGCGGGCTGCCGCCGCCCGGGAGTTCTTTTCGGTTTTCGAGAACCTTGTCGACCAGCCCGTAGGCCACCGATTCCTCGGCAGACATGTAGTTGTCGCGGTCCGAGTCGCGTTCCACCTCCTCCACCGATTTTCCGGTGTGTTTGGCGAGGATGCCGTTGAGGCGTTTTTTGAGGTTGAACATGAAGCCGATGGTGCGTTCCACATCCGAGGCGGTGCCTTGGGCGCCGCCGGAGACTTGGTGGATCATCACATGCGAGTTGGGCAGGCAGAAGCGTTTGCCCTTCGTGCCCGCGGTGAGCAGCACCGATCCCATCGAGGCTGCGATGCCGATGCAGTAGGTGTTCACGTCGCAGGTGAGGAACTGCATCGTGTCGTAGATCGCGAGGCCTGCGGTCACCGAGCCGCCGGGGGAGTTGATGTAGATGTGGATGTCCTTTTTCGGGTCCTGCATCTGGAGGAACAGCAACTGGGCGATCACCGAGTTGGCCACGAAATCGTCGATCGGTGTTCCGATGAAGATGATGCGGTCCTTGAGCAGGCGCGAGTAGATGTCGAACGAGCGTTCGCCGCGTCCGTCCTGTTCGATGACGACGGGCACGTAGTAGCTGTTGCGCGGGGCGGCGGGGGTCATGAGGGCGGGCATGGGCGGTTTCAGGCTTCCGGTGCGGGAGCGGCGGTCGTTTCCTCCGCAGTTTCCACAAGCTCGGCATGGCTGATGACGAAGTCAATCGCCTTTGATGTCATCAGCGAGTTGTGGATTGCCGGGATGCGGCCGGACTTTCGCAGGTCCTTGACGAGTTTGGCGACCGGCATCTTGCGGGCTTCGGCCGCGCGGGCGATGTGGCGGGAGATTTCCTCCTCGGAGACCGTGATATTCTCCTGCCTGGCGATTTCCCGCAGGATGAAATCCGAGCGGAGCTGGAGGAGCGCGAGGCGTCCGGCGCTGGAGACGATTTCGTCCTGCCTGCCGGCGATATCCTCCTCGCTCATGCCCATTTCCACGCCGCGGTTCACGAGCGCATCGGCCTTGTTCTGCGTTTCCGCGGCCACGAGGTCGTCGGGCAGTTCGAAATCGGCGATCCGGTTGAAGTGCTCCACGATCTGGTCGATTTTCCTTTCGTGGTTGCGTTGTTGTTCGCGCGCTTCGATCCGGGAGCGGATCAGGTTGGTGAGTTGTTCCATGGTCGCGCCCGGCAGCACCTTTGCGGCGAACTCGTCGTTCGTTTCGGGAAGGGTGACCTCCATGATGCCGTGCACGGTGGTTTGAAAGGTCATGGCGCGTCCGCGCAGCTGTTCGACCTGGAAATCCCCGGGCATGGTGACCGTGAACTCCTTCGAGTCGCCCGGCGACATGCCGACGAGATTCGCGGAGAATCCCGGCAGGAACGATTTGTCGTCGATGCGCACCGGCACGCCCTTGCGTCCGGACAGCGCGCCGCCCTCCTCGCCGAGGAACTCGTCGGTGGGGGTTCCCTCGACGGTGGAGCTGTAGTCGATGATTGCGAGGTCGCCGGTCGCGGCTGGGCGGTCGGTGATGTTGCGGTAGTCGGCGGCTTGTTCGCGGATCGTTTCGATTTCCGCCTGCACCTCGTCCTCGCGGACCGTGATTGGCGGCACGCGGAGCCGGATGCCTTTGTATTCCGGGAGGGTCACTTCCGGTGCGAGGGTGAGTTTCGAGGTAAAGGCGAGACCGCCCTCGGGGGTGGCGGCGAGGTCGAGGGGGGATCCGAAGTCCAGCACGCGGAGGTTCTCGCGTTTCAGGGCCTCGCCGAAGGCTTCGCGGACCAGGGTTTCCTCCAGATTGGCGCTGATTTCCCTGCCGTAGCGTTTTTCCACCACGGGGCGCGGGGCTTTGCCGGGGCGAAAGCCCGGGATGCGGGCGCGTTGGGTGTAGTCGCTCAGGATCCGGTCGCGCTCTCCGCGGACGCGGTCGGCGGGGATTTCCACCCGCAGGGTGGCGAGGCATTTCGGTTGTTTCTCGACGGTGATGTTCATGGAAGGGGCGAAGCGGGGCGGGGGGTCACCCTAGCTGCCGGGGGGAGGGCTTGTCAAACGGGGTGTGTGAAAGCGGGGCTTGCGGGGGTGGCGGGGTGGTCATAGGAAGCGGGGGTGGCGGGGCGCAACATCGTGTATTTCGACTTGGAAACCCGCTTGAGCTTCCACGATGTCGGCGGGGCCGCCCACAAGGGACGGATGGGGGTATCGGTGGCGGGCACCTTTTCGACGGTCCGCGGCGGCTACGAGTTGTATTCCGGAAACGACCTCGAGGTTTTGGCTGCCGAGCTGATCCGCGCCGATCTGGTGGTGGGTTGGAACCATGTGCAGTTCGACTATCCGGTCCTGCAGCCGCATGTGTTGCCGACGCTGGACGAGTGCACGGTGAACCTCGACATGATGCTCGAGTTGGAGAAACTCATCGGGTTCCGCCCGCGTTTGGGCGATGTGGCATCGGCCACTCTCGGCGAGCGCAAGACCGCCGACGGCCTGCAGGCGCTGGTGTGGTGGCAGGAGTACGAGCGTGGCGGGGATCCCGAGCCCTTGATGAAGATCGCCGAGTATTGCGCGCACGATGTCAAGGTGACGCGGCGCCTGCATGAGCATGCGTTGGCCGAGGGGCGGCTGCGCTATCCCGACCGCAGCGGCAAGGTGCTGGAAGTCGAGGTGGACTGGAAATAAAGGGACGCCCGTGTGCGGGATTCCGGACCGTGGACGGGCTGTCCGCATGCCCGCAGGAACCCGCCGTCCTGCCTTTCAACGCACAGGCGTGGGGCCCGGTTCAAATCCACCCGAGCATCGCGAGCACCTTCACGACGGTGTAGGTGAAGGTCGCGACGAGGGCTACGACGAAGATCTTGATGGCGAGTTCGATGGAGGCGCGGGTCATGGCCGGGCGTGTGATAGCCCCTCTGCCGCGGCAGGCCAAGGGAAATGAGAGGGCTGGTGTCCCCGGCCCGGCCGGGAATTGCCTTTTCCTCGGGGCGGCGATGGGTTTCCAATCGGCCCCGTCATGTGGAAGGGAAGGTTTGCCGAGGAAACTTCGTCGTTGGTGCAGCGCTTCGGGGAGTCGGTCTCCCAGGATTGGCGGCTGTACGCCCAGGACATCGCCGGGTCGGTCGCGCACGCCCGCGGCTTGCTGCGGGCCGGCTTGTTGACGGAGGAGGAGTTCGGTCGAATCGAGGACGGCTTGCGGGGGATCCGCGGTGAGATCGAGGCGGGGGCCTTTGAGTTCCGCGGCGGGTTGGAGGACATCCACATGAACATCGAGGCCGAACTCACGCGGCGGATCGGCGCGGCGGGTGCCAAGCTGCACACCGGGCGTTCGCGCAACGACCAGGTAGCCACTGACCTGCGGTTGTACTGCCGGGACGCGGCTGACCGGCTTTCGGGAGGACTTGCCGCCTTGCAGCGGGTATTGGTCGACCGGGCCGCCGAATACGCGGCACTGCCGATCCCGGGCTACACCCACCTGCAGCGCGGGCAACCGGTGACGGTGGGCCACCATTTCCTTGCCTATGTCGAAATGCTCGAACGGGACAAATCCCGGCTGTCCGACTGTCGCAAGCGGCTCAATGTGTCCCCGCTGGGATCGGGGGCCTTGGCCGGCTCCACCCTCAATCTCGACCGTGCCGCCATCGCCGCTGAGCTTGGTTTCGAGGGAGTGACGCACAACTCGATGGATGCGATCGCCGACCGCGACTTCATCGCCGAGCTTCTGTTCGCGGTTTCCTTGTGCGGCGTGCATCTTTCACGCTTGAGCGAGGATCTCATCCTGTGGTGCAGTACCGAGTTCGGGTATGCCGTGTTGTCCGACGCGCACACCACCGGGTCCTCGTTGATGCCGCAGAAGAAAAACCCGGATGTCTGCGAGCTTACCCGCGGCAAGGCCGGACGGCTGGTGGGAAATCTCGTCAACCTGCTGGTCACGATCAAGGGTCTGCCGCTCACCTACAACCGCGACCTGCAAGAGGACAAGACGCCCTTGTTTGACTCGGTCGACACCCTTTCCGCGATGCTTGAGGTGAATGCCGAGATGATTGCCGCGATGCGGATGTGCGAGGATCGTTGCCGGTCCGCGGCCGGGGATCCGATGTTGTTGGCCACGGATCTCGCGGACGCCTTGGTCAAGGCCGGTGTTCCGTTCCGCCACGCCCACGAACTGGTGGGCAAGGCCGTCGCCGAATCTTTGCGCTCGGGAGAGCCCCTCGACCGGATCGATCTGCGGGCGGTGGATCCTGCGTTTGCGGGCGTGGGTGAGGGGGTATTCGTCCTTGAGCGTGCGCTGGCGGTGCGCACCAATCCAGGGGCTCCTTCCCCGGAAAATGTCGGTGCGGAGGTGCTCCGTTGGAGAGCCGTGCTGGGATGAGCGCGTGGAGAAAATGCCTTCAAAACCGGGTTTTCCGCGGTATTTCGGAGCGGGGCATGGCGTTTCGGGGATTGACTTCACTCGCCGTGATGTGCGTATTCCCGCCAATGGCTCCGGCGAAAGAACCTGTCCTCGCCAAAGGAATGGCCGCCGCAATCGCTGCGCAACCCGTGGGCGAATGGTACCGGCTCGGGCAGGGTCTCGGCCGCTCGCGCGCTCGTTTCCTTGAGAAAAAGAAGGGGAGGGTGGTCTTTCTCGGTGGCTCGATCACTTGGCAGAACGGCTGGCGTGTGCGCACCTGCGAGGACCTGCACCGGATGTTTCCGGATTGCGCCTTCGATTTCATCAATGCGGGAATCGGCGGCACGGATTCCGCGTACGGAGCCTTCCGTCTCGAGGAGGATGGATTCCATCGGGGCGCGGTGGATCTGCTGTTTCTCGAGTTCGCGGTCAACGACAAGACGAACAAGGACCGCCTCCGCGGCATGGAGGGCATCATCCGCCGCGCACGAACCCTCAACCCGGGGATCGACATCGTCGTTCAGTACTTTGCCGACACCACCAACCTGGCGTTTCTCCGCAAGGGGGAGGATGGCCCGGTGATCGCGGATCACGAACGGGTGGCAAGGCATTACGGGCTGCCGGTGGTGCATCAGGCGCGTGAAGTTGCCGGGCTTGTCGATGCGGAAACGATCGGCTGGAAGGACTTCGCGACCGACAGCTGTCATCCCACGCCGGACGGGCACGGCTTGTACGCGGCGCGACTCGGGCGGTTTCTCGCGACGGCCTGGGCCGGTCCGCCGGGCGAGCCTGTTGCCGCCCCCGCTTTGCCCGCGCCGCTCGACAGCCGTTGCTTCGAATCCGGCCGGTTTGTGCCCTACGCCGCGGCGCGGATTCTTCACGGATGGGAGCCCCATCCCGGGTGGAAGGCGGAAAAGGCCGCCAACTTCGACGGCAGGGCGGATGTGCTCGAAGCGCTGCGCCCGGGGGCGGAGCTGGAGCTGGATTTCGAGGGGAGCTGCGTGGGGATCGACGCCATCGCCGGCTTCGACGCCGGGACGCTGGAGGTGAGTGTGGACGGCATCCCGTTGGGCGCGCGCAAGTTGCACGACGGGTACTGCCGGCAGTTTCACCGTCCGGTGTTTCATCTTCTCGCGCAGGGGCTCTCCGCGGGCCGCCACACGTTGCGCCTGCGCATCGCGGAGCGAAGCGATCCGGACAGCACCGGCCACGCGTGCCGGATTGTTCGCTTCGCAGTCGATGGAGCGCCGGGTGATCGTTGATCCCGGGTCGCCGCATCCGCCGGCGAGGCGGCGCACTGCGCGCGTGTGAAAAATTTCCGCACGGATCTTGCACATCGGCGCGGGAATTGCTAACAAACCATGCATCCATGGCGCGCGGCTTGTCGGCATTCGACTTCGGATGGTCTTCCTGGTCCTTGCTGCTCCGTCCGCGAACGATGCCGGCGGCGGTTCCGCTGCGGCTTGATGGAGGTCTCACCGCGTGGTGCGCGGAGACTGCGAACCATCTCGGACTCCCCGGTTTGGCCAGGCGCGTGCGCGTTTCGTGGAATCCGCGCATGCAGACCACAGCCGGTCGCGCGTGGTGGCCGGACCGGGTGATCGAGCTCAACCCGAAACTTCGCGGATGCCCGGAGGAGGAACTCTGGCGCACCCTCCGCCACGAACTCGCGCACCTCGTGGCCTACGAACGCTGCGGTCGTCGGCACATCGATGCGCACGGCCCCGAGTGGCGCGCCGCCTGCGCCGACCTCGGCATCCCGGGCGAGCAACCGTTCCACAACCTGCCGTTCAAGCGCCGCCGCATCAAACGCAACTTCGTCTACCAGTGCCCCTGCTGCCGGACATCCATCCACCGCGTACGGGCCTTCCAGCGTGCCGTGGCCTGCTATTCCTGCTGCCGCAAACACAACGGCGGCACCTACCACGACCGCTTTCGTCTCGTTCGGGTTCTGCCCAAGGTTCCGGCCTGAGGCCAGGCACCCCCCGCTTCGGGAAAACCGGCTGAAAACCGCGCGGGCGGGCAGGTTTCCCGGGAATTTCTCGGTTTTCCGCCCCCCGAAGCCTTCACCAGCGTCTTTTTTCTTGCATCGCGCCCCCGTTCGGCTATCTCCGCCGCCCCGAATCATGGCTAAGAAAAGTTGGATCGCCCGCAACGAACGCAAACAGCGGACCGTGGACAAGTACGCCGAACTGCGCCGCAAGCTCAAAGAGGAGAAGGATTACATCGGCCTCTCGATGCTGCCCCGCAACGCAAGCCCCACCCGTCTCGTCAACCGTTGCGAGGTCACTGGCCGCCGCCGCGCCTTCCTGCGCCGCTTCCGGCTCTCCCGGATCACCTTCCGCGAAATGGCGTCCGCCGGCATGCTTCCCGGGGTGACCAAGTCCAGTTGGTGAACTGGCACGGCATCTGCCGTTTTCCGTGGCGCGACGCGGAAACCTCCCGCCCCGCGCCCCCTCCATGCCGATCTACGAATACCAGTCCGAAGCCCCGGAAGATCCCGGCCGATCGTGCCGCGTCTGCGCCAAGGGCTTCGAGCTGCGCCGCCCGGCCGACCGCGCGCCCCTCGAGCGTTGCCCGCTCTGCCGCCACCCGGTCCGCAAGATGATTTCCCGCGTCAGCTCCCCCGTGCTGACCAAGCCGCTGTCGGTCACCGATGCAAAGAAGGCGGGCTTCACCGTCCTCGAGAAACGCGAGCGGGGCGTGTACGAGAAACTCTGACCCCATGAACGCGGAACTGCCGCTGCTTGCCGCGTCCGCCGGGCCGTATGTGTTCCCGTCGGCCGGCCAATCGATCCTCTACCTGCTGGGGATCCTCTTCTTCCTGCTGCTCAATGCGTTCTTCGTCGCCTCCGAGTTCGCGATCGTCAAGGTGCGGCGCAGCCAGATCGAAACCGAGGCCCGCGAAAAGGGCGGCAACCCCGAACTCGCGCTGCATGTGATCGGCCACCTCGACAGCTACCTGTCCGCCAACCAGCTCGGCATCACGATTTCCTCGCTCGCATTGGGCTTCCTCGGCGAACCCTTCGTCTCGGCGCTCGTCTCGCCCGTGCTCGCGCTCACCGGCATGCCGGAAAAGGGCATCTACTGGACCTCGCTGGTGCTCGCCTATCTCTGCTTCACCTTCCTCCACGTGGTGCTCGGCGAATTGGTGCCCAAGTCCGTGGCGATCCGCAAGTCGCTGGCGGTGACCATGGCGCTGGTGGGCCCGCTCCACCTGTTTTTCAAGGGCTTCCAGTGGGTGATCGCGTTTTTCAACAGCACCGCCAACTGGCTGCTCAAGCATGTGCTGCGCATCGAACCGGTCTCCGAAGGCGCCCACATCCACTCGGCCGAGGAACTCGCCGTGCTCGTCACCCAGAGCGGCGAGTCGCAGGAGGTGACCGAGACCGAACGCGAAATCCTCATCAACGCCCTCGGCCTCAACGAACTCTGGGTGCGCGATGTGATGACGCCACGCAACAAGGTGATCGTGCTCGATGCCGACGATCCCTTCGAGAAAACCCTCGAGACCGCCATCCGCAGCAAGCACACCCGCTTCCCGTTGGTGAAGGGCCACATCGACCACGCCATCGGGCTGATCCACATCAAGGACCTCTTCAAGTTGATCAATAGTCCGGACCCGGACCTGATGCGCATCCGCCGCGAACTCAAGGTGGTGCCCGACACGATGCCGCTCGACACGCTGCTGAAGTTTTTCCTGCGCGAGCACGCACACCTCGCGATGGCGGTCGATGAGTTCGGCACCCCCGCCGGCATCGTGTTCCTGGACAACATCATGGAGGAACTCGTCGGCGACATTCAGGACGAGTTCGACAACGAAGGCCCGGCCTTCACCCGCATCAACGAAGCGGAGTTTGTCGTCGAGGGCGCGATGACCCTCAATGACCTCGGCGGCCATGTGCCGGAACTGGTCCTCGAAAGCGGCGAGGTCACCACGGTCGGCGGCTACATCACCCAACAACTGGGCCGCTTCCCGCAGTCGGGCGAAACCCTGCGCATCCTCGACCACGAGGCGCGCGTGACAAGCACCGACGGCCGCCGGGTGGGGCAGATCCATTTCCGCAAACTGGAGCCCGAGGAAACGGAACCCGCGGGGGAGGCAGTGGACTGACCGCCACCCTGCCCGAGGAGATGACCATGACCCCTGACCCCGCCGGAGCGGAGCGACCCGTGGTCCTTGCGATCGAGACCTCCACTCCCCAGGGCTCCGTGGCGTGGATCGCCGCGGATGGCACGGTGGAACAAAGGCTCTTTCGCAGCGACCGCTCGCACAACTCCGCCCTCTTCCCGCCGCTGCACGAGTTGATCGACGGCCGCGCCGCGGAAATCGGTCTGGTGCTCGTGGGCACGGGCCCGGGCAGTTACAGCGGTACCCGGGTGGGCATCGCCGCCGCCCAAGGCGTGGCATTGGTGGCCTCCTGCCCCTGCGCCGCAATCCCATCGGTGCTCGGGACAGCCGCAGCCCTCACGGGACCGAGTCTCGCAGTGGGGGATGCCCGGCGCGGCGCCTGGTGGTGGATGAGCCTTGGCGATGAAGCCCCGCTCCCCGATCCGGAACTCGGCGATCAGGAGGCGTTCGAGATGCGGCTTCGTGAGGCTGCAGAGCTGAAAATCCCCGTGTTTTCCTTGGAAGCTCCGGACTTCTTGCCCGTTCCTCCCGGGTACCCGAGGCCGGCGTTCGCCGAGCCAACTGCCGCCAGACTCCACACCGCTTGGCTGGCGTCCGGGGCCGCGCAGCGGGCTCTTTGGGCTGCCAGCGAACCCCAACCGGTGTACCTCCGTCCCCCTCACATTACCCGCCCGACCCATCCGCGGGCCTGGACGGCATCTTGAGGCGCCGGAAACTTCCCGAATCGGGAGTGAAGATTCACGCGAAATGGTTTACGGGAAAATGTGTTCAAACTAAATTTTTTTAGTTGCAGCCGCAGGGTGTCCGGAGTCAATTTCCGGGTGTTTCCCGTAGGAGTTGCTCCGCAAGTTTTTCCGGGAAACGGCAACCAAACCCCAATCCCCCCGACACTACGATGAAACTATTCGTCTCTACATCGATCCTCGGCGCGCTCGTCTTTTCCGGGGTGGCCTCGGCACAGACCACCGCCACGACCACGCCCGTGGGCTATGTGACCCACACCCTCAGGCAAGGATACAATGCCCTCGGCCTTACCCTTCAAACCCCGACGCTCGCCGCCGGAACATTCGAGACTGTCGGTGCCACATCGCTCACCGACAGCGATGTGACCTACGCCCCCATCGCCGGTCGCACTTATGTGCTTGAAATGACCAGCGGAACCCAGACCGGTTCGATCTTCGAAATCCCGGCCGCCAACATCTCGGGCTCGACGATTTCGGTGATCACAAGTCCGGCAACGGATCTGGTGGCTCTCGGCGTCACCACCTCGGACACCTACAAGCTCCGCATCGCCCCGACGCTGGAAGAAGTGTTCACAACCACTCCGCTTTCAAGCGGCGGGGTCTTGCAGGCAGCCCTGAGCGCCGGCTCGGCCGATATCGTCTGGATCCCGATAAGTGCGGGTGTCTACAGCAAGTACTACCTCCGTTCCGGCGCAACGCCGGCCTTCCGCGACGCCACGACCAACGCATTGACCCCGGGGGTTCCGATCGTCTATGCTGACGGATTTTTCGTGCAGAAGAAAGGCGCCTCGGCCGCTTCCTTGACGGTGGTCGGGGAATTGAAGACGGTGGGAACGAACTCGGTACTGAACCAAGGGTTCAATCTTCTCAATTCCGTGGCTCCGGTTGGCCTGAACCTCTTCAACGCAGGTCTGGAAGATGATCTTCAGGCGGCCCTGAGCTCGGGTTCCGCGGACGAGGTCTGGGTCCAGCAGTCAAACCTCAGTTACATCAGGTACTTCCGCCGCAGCGGCGCCGGAGCCGGTTGGAGGGTCTCCGGAACCAATATCACCCTTACTCAAGCACAGGCGGAAGCCGTGGCGCTCTCGCCCGGGTTTCAAATCCAACGCAAATCCGCGGCACCGACGAACCTCGACATGAATGTTCCGGTCGGATATTCGGAACTCTGATCGCCACCCTCATCACATCCTCCCGACGAATCGATATTTCTCAAGCAACAAACTATGAAAACACTGCTTCCCTTCGCCGCCGCCCTCTTAGGCCTCACTTCCCTCTCTCAAGGAGCAACATATTATGTGAACAATGTAATCACAGGTGATACGAACGACTGGCTCTTTGAGGATGGCGATGGAACCCTCCTGGACGGTGGTATTGTCGCTCTTGGCAACTTTGGTGGAGTTACCCCGGATGTATCCGACATCGCCACGCTTCTTGCAACTTTCAATTCGCTGGCCTCCGGTTTGACGGGCAGTTTCAGTATCGATCTGGGAGGCTCTTTCCCGGGGTATATTCAAGTTGACGGAGATCCTTCGACCCCCGGGGTCGCCGACCCGGTCCAAGGTCCGCTGGTCACTGGTGCGGATCCGTTGATTGGCACCAGTGTGTACATGTTCGTGGGGAACGCCTCAACGCTCGCAGCGTCAACTCTTTTCGCATTGGCAGAGGTAGGTACCTACTCAGACGACGATCCTCTCGAGGCCCAGTATAATGCCAACCCTTTTGCCTCCTTCATTCCTGTCGGTGGCCTCGGATCCTTCGATACCTTCACCGGTGATCCGGGTACAGGTGCGAACGGCACCTACAACACCCTGAAGCTTGCGGCCCCGGTCCCTGAACCTTCCGTGGCCTTGATCGGCGCACTGGGCGCCCTCGGGTTCCTTCGACGTCGCCGGTAAGAACGTCTTCCTGCATCGGGTTGATTGGTTTGAGGGGCGGACGAAAGTCCGCCTCTCTTTTGTGGTACGAGAAAACATGAAGTCCGCGGAGGAGCGAAAGAGGAGGATGGGCCCGGCGACCCGTTTCGGATTGGTGTTGCTCGCGGGCGCGGCTCTGACGGCCTGCAAGCGGGAGCGACCGAGTTCGCGCGGCACGGATGCGGACGGGCAGTCATCCGCCTCCAGCCCCTCGGCTCGGCAGGCAGCCATGGCGGCGAAGACCCGCTTCGATGCGGACCTCCGCAAGGCGATGTCCGCCGGATCCGCCGAGGAGCGGCAGAAGGCCCTCGCCGATCTGGCGAACCGGATGCTCGGAGTACGGCTGGATCTTGCTTGGCAGGCGATCTCCCAACTGCAGCCCGGCAGCGCCGAACGGGAGTTGCTGATCCGCGACTACGGGAAAGCTCTCGCCGGGAACAACCCCGCTGCCGCCATCGACTGGGCGAAGGGCCTTGCCGATGAGGCCGACCGCCTTAACGCCAGCGATCAGGTGATAGAAACTTGCGCCGAATCGCAAACGGACCTTTTGGTGGATGAGCTGCTGCGCAAAGAGGGTGCGCTGTCGGCGGGTTTCGATCCCTTGGCTGAAACAGTCCTGGGCCTCTGGGCCAACAAGGAGCCGCAAAAAGCCGGTGCGTGGGTCCTGTCCCTTCCCGACGGATCGCTGCGCGACAAGGGAATGCAGGGCCTCTTGGATACCTGGCTCTTCAAGGATCCGGCTGCAGCCCACTCCTGGATGAAATCGCTGGCCGATCCGAAGCAAAAGGAAGAGATGCTCAACGCCACCGCGCGCTATCTCAGTTTTCTTCCGGGTCCGATTCGCGTGATGATGCAGCCCTCCGACCCTCGTGACCTTGAGGAGATGGATCGCCGCATCCTCAAAGCGAGCGGATACGAACCGGCCGCCGAAGAAGCGGAACCTCCCGCTGAAGGCACGGACACCACGCCGTCTCCCGACGAATCGCTGCCCGAATGAGCGCGCCGGATCCGTTGCGGAACTCCCGCACCTTGTCCCCTTGATCCGCGCGGAAAGCCTGCCAAGATTCTGCCGACGATGGCGCGCGAATACTTCCTGAACCGTCCCGCGGGCGGGGCGTCTCCATCGATTGATTTTCGCGCCGAACTCAACGAGGAGCAGTACGCCGCGGTCGTTTCCCCGCCCGGACACGCATTGGTGATCGCCGGTGCCGGCTCCGGGAAAACCCGGACCCTGACCTACCGCGTCGCATGGCTGCTCGCGCAGGGAGTGCGCCCGCGCGAAGTGCTGCTGCTGACCTTCACCAACAAGGCCGCGCGGGAAATGACCGGCAGGGTGCGCGAACTGGTGGGCGACGATACCTCCGACCTGTGGGCGGGCACATTCCACTCGATCGGCAGCCGCATCCTGCGCCGTCACGCCGACCTCATCGGCCACACCCCGGCCTTCTCAATCCTCGATCGCGACGACCAGAAGTCGATGATCCAGGCGGTGGTGACCGCCTGCGACATCGACACCAGCCAGCGCCGGTTCCCGAAGGCCGATGTGCTTGCCTCGATGTTCAGCCTCGCCGAGAACACCGGCAACGACATCCGCGGGGTGGTGGCCGTCCATTACCCGCGGTTTCTCGAATGGTCCGAACGCATCGCGGAGGTGCGAGACGGCTATGTCGAACGCAAGGAAAAGACCAACTCGCTCGACTTCGACGACCTGTTGGTGAAGACCGTGGGCCTGTTCGAGGAGCACCCGGATGTGCTCGCCGCCTACCGCCGCAGGTTCCGCCACATCCTCGTCGATGAGTATCAGGACACCAACTGCGTGCAGGGCAGAATGATCGATCTGCTTTCCGGCGACGGCAGCAGCCTGATGGTGGTGGGCGATGACGCGCAGTCGATCTATTCGTGGCGCGGAGCGGATGTGGAGCTGATCCTCGGGTTCCCGCGCCGCCATGCGGGTTGCGCGGTGCACACCATCCGCACCAACTACCGCAGCGTTCCCGAGATCCTCGGACTTTCGAACGCCGCGATCGGGATGAACCAGATGCGCCACGAGAAGGAACTCGTCGCCCACCGCGCGTCGGCGGGAAACCTGCCCGCCCTCGTCCCCTTGCCGGATCCCGATGCGCAGGCGGCCTTTGTCGCGCAGCGCATCGAGGAATTGCTCGCCGAGGGCACTTCCGCCGAGGAGGTGGCTGTGCTCTATCGTGCCCATTTCCAGAGCCTCGAGATCCAAATGGAACTCACCGCGCGCGGCATTCCCTTCCGCATCACCAGCGGATTGCGCTTCTTCGAGCAGGCCCACATCAAGGATGTCGCCGCGTTCATGCGCTTCGTGACGAACCGCCGTGACGAAGTGAGCTTCCTGCGCATGGCCGCGCTGCTGCCGGGATGCGGCCCCGCCACCGTGGCGAAACTGTGGGGCGAGTGGATGGCCACCGGTCTGTCGAATGCTCCTGCGCCTCCCGCGAAGTGGTCGGAGCTGCTGTTGCGCTTCAAGGTCCCTGCCAAGGCCGCACGCTACTGGGAACAGCTCTGCCATACCCTCGACGAGCTCACGCCCGGCGGGTCCTTCGCGCGGCCCTCCGACATGATCTTCAGCATCCTCGAAGGGGTGTACGACGACCATCTCGGCGCCCGCTACGACAATGCGGACCTGCGCCGCGCGGATATCGAGCAACTCTCTTCCTTCGCCGCGGGCTTTGAGGACATCCACGCCTTTCTCGAACAACTCGCCCTGCTCGGCGAGGCGGATGCCGCCGAGGAGAAACGGGTGCAGGAGCGGGTAACCCTCTCGTCGGTCCATCAGGCCAAGGGCCTCGAATGGGGGTCGGTGTTCGTCGTCTGGCTCGCGGAGGGGCAGTTTCCGAACAACCGGGTGCTCGAGACCCTCGACGAGCAGTTGCTCGAGGAGGAACGCCGGCTTTTTTATGTCGCCGCCACCCGTGCCAAGGACGAACTCTACCTCTGCTATCCGATGATGAATCCCAAGGCCTACAGCGGGGATCTTTTCTGCCGCCCCTCCTCGTTTCTCACCGAAATCCCCGCCAGCCTGATGGAGCGCTGGGAGGTCGATCCTTACGCGACATCGGGCGAGGAGGATCCGTTCTGATCGCCGCGTTACTGGGGCATGAAAAGTATTATCAAATATACTTATCAATCTGCAAACACCATGCCATGATCAACCGCTCCGCAATCATTCTGAGATGGAAGGCTCCTGCCATCGAGTGGCTTCAAAAAACCTGCGGCGAATCCGAGCAAACCCCTTACGGGGATGAGGATGTTAACGAGTCCCGTACCGTCTATCTTGTTCCCTAGGAAATCGCCGATACTTCAGACGGGCTCCAGCGCTTCATTCGCCGGAATTTTCCGCCGCTGTTCGAGAACGAACTCAATGAGTGGCACACCGACCCTGATGGCTGGCCTGCCAACCGGGACTTCAAAATGTTTTCCGAATGGTTCGAGCTCTCCTTCCATGAAATTATCCTCGATACCGTGGATGCGCCGCTCTTCGACGACGAGGTTGATTCGGATGAATGATCTGTCTGCGGAGGCGTGGCTCTCGCTCAATCGGCCGGGGTGAGGACCAATGATGCGATGCGCACGCCCTTGCCCGCATTCCCGGTTGGGGCGATGGTGATCTGTTGCACGCCCGGCCTGGGAAGGTCCACCATGCCGCCGTGGTACAACCGGAAACGGGGGAAGGCACCGCCATGCGCGGCATCAAACACCTTGCGGGCGGCCCGTTCCCCGGTATCGATGAGGGGGAAAGTCCGCTCGACGCCGTTGATGCTCAAGCGCCACTCGGAGTAGTCCGCTTCCTCGGGACAGGAGTATTCGATGGCGATGTGAAAGGAAGCCGGTGCGACGGTCCGGAACTCCCAAGTGGCGGAGCTGCCCGGCCCGTTCCACCCGGTGAGGCAGTCAAGGTGTTTCCAGTCGCCGAACTTCTCCATCCAGCGCGCTTTCTCCTGCTTGCAGTCTTTCGCCGCAGCCACTCCGCTCTCGAGGCGTTGGGCGAAACCGCCGAGCACATACTGGGCGCGGTCGGCGGTCTCCGGGGCCTTCGCGCGGGGGCCGTTCTCCTTTGTGTTCGTCGGCGGTGCGGCAGCCGACGGTTCCTCCAGCAGCAGTTCCACCACCGGGATCAGGGAATCCGGCCGCAGTGGAGGCAGGGTGATGGTGACGGTATCGTCGTCGGTTTCCATAGGAAGGGCTCCGGTGCCTCCCATGCGCGCCGAGACGGCCTTGGCCCTCAGGCCGGGTACGATAAGCTTTCGATCGGCAGGCCACTGGAACACATGGAGGAACAGCTTCGGCCCGCGCCGCGTGCACTCGCCCCACGCCAAGGGGCCGAAGGGCGTGGGATCGGCACCATGGATGGCTTCCTCGTGCTCATGGACCCAGCGTCCAACCTTGCGCAGGATCCGCGCCGAAGCCTCCGGGATCCTGCCATCGCCGTCGGGCCCCACATTGAGCATGTAGCTGCCGCCGCGGCTCACCACCCGCACCAGACGCTCGGCGATCTCCCGCGCACTCTTCCAATTGCTGTCATACCACGCATAGCCCCAGGAATCATTGTGCGTGTCGATCGACTCCCAGACGCCAGCGCGCGGCAGGCTCGGGATTTCCTGATCGCCCAGCGTGTCGTAGTCTCCCAGGCCGTTGCCGATGCGGCTGTTGACCAGGCACCCCGGCTGCAGGCGGTGGACGAGATCGACCAGCATCTTCGACTCGTCACGGGTGATCTCGCCCGGGACATCGAACCATACCAGTGAGATCGGCCCGTAGCCTTTCAGCAGTTCCTCGAGCTGAGGCACCACCTTGCGCTTGAGGTACCCGGGGAAGTCCCGACCTTCCTTCGGCCAGTCCCAAGTGTTTCCCATCGCGTCGCGCTCGGTGAGATCGAGGGTCTGCGAGTAATAGAAGCCCATCCGCAGTCCCTGCTCCTTGCAGGCCTGCGCCAGTTCCTTCATCGGGTCGCGCTTGAAGGGTGTGGCATCCACGATGTTGAAGGGGCTGGCAGCCGAGTCGAACATCGCGAATCCGTCCATGTGTTTGGAAGTGATCACCAGGTGGCGCATTCCCGCATCCTTGGCGAGATGCACCCACTCGCGCGCATCGAAATGCTGCGGATTGAACCGCGATGCGACCTTGCGATATTCCTCCGCGGGGATCCGTGCGCGGTTGATGATCCACTCGGTGATGCCGTAGTGGGTCTTGCCGTTCCATCGTCCCGCCAGTTCGGAGTAGAGCCCCCAGTGGATGAACATGGCAAAACGGGAATCCTTGAGCCAGGTGCCGTTCGACAATGCCGCCTTGCGGTCGATCTGAGTGCCCCACATGTCGGCCGAGGTACCGTCCTCCGCGGCTTCGCGTGCAGGTGCCGCGCCGATCGAGGTCAGAAACAAGGCAGCCGTGAGGATCGAGCGGATCCTCGGCACATACGCGGAGTGAGCAGAAAAAGGCGCGGGACTCGAACAAGGCGGGTTTGATCGAAGATTCATGAGCGGGAACGGAGGATTGGCGGGTGAATGCGGCGGCCCTTCCAACAGAACGGCGCGGCTGTGTCCGGTACGGTCGTTTTTCGGAAAACTTGCAGTCATTGGTGGATAGGGGATTCGCTCCGCCTCTGCAAGGCTGGCCCAACCCGCCCGCGCTGGCTACCAGTCGACCGTGATGCCCGCGTACAGCCCGGCCCCCGCACCGCGGACGATGGTGCCGTAGAAGCCGGACAACTCGTATTCCTCGTCCAACAGATTCTCGATCCGGCCGTGCAGGGTGACGCGCTCGTTGAGCCGGTGGCTGGCAAAGAGCCTGATGAGCGTGTAACCGTCCAGCGGAGCGCCTCCCCACGAATGGGCGGAAAGCCGGGAAATACCGACCCCGGCAAGCTGGTCCTCGCCGTATTTCCAGTGCAGCGAGGCATTGGCCGCATTGGTCGGCTGCCCGCCGATGCTCTTGTGCAGCCAGGTCCACGCAAGGCGGTAGCCGAGCCTGCCGTCCCACCCATCGCCCCGCGCGCCGAGTTCCACTCCCTCGGTGCGTGACTCGCCGCTGCCGTTCACCGGAGGCGCCGGAAAGGTGATGATGGCATTGTCGATGCGGTTCTGGAAGAAAGTCGCGGCGATCTCGTGATTGTTTCCGATCGGTTGGTCGATGCCGATATCCCAGCCGATGGCGGATTCGGCCTCGAGAGCGGGATTGCCGGCTGCGAAATCGGATCCGAACAAGTCGAGATAGGTGGGCGTGCGGAACGAGGTGCCGATTCCGCCGCGCAGGCGCGTGGCATCATCGCGCAAGCGCTGCACCGCGCCGAGTCGCCAGGTGAACTCGTCGCCGTAGGAGTCGTAGTCCTCCCACCGCAGCGCGGCATTTGCCGTGAGATGGTCACCGGCATTCCACTCGGCCGCCGCATGGGCCCCGAATCGGGTCCGCGATTCATCGGTTCCGATCGTATTGGAAAAGGAGTTTCCGTGGACGAAAGCACCGGCCAGCACGCGTCCGGCATCATCGCCGATCCGGATCTCCTGATCGGTGGAAAGGCTCAGATCACGCATATCGGTCCCGTAGTTTCCGGGAACCCCGCCGAAGACATAGTCGCTGTCGTACGACTCCTCGTAGTACCCGGCGGTCACGCGGCTAGTCCATGCCGGACTTATCTCTCCGAGCGCGTAGAGCGTGTGCAGGCGAGCGTCAAAGCGGTCGTCGGAGGCCCCGGAATTGTTGTAAAACGCATCGATGGCACGAAGGGTGGTGCCGAGGGTCCACGCGCTTCCGGCGGCTGCCTCGAGCCGCAGCGCGGCGGATCCTTGGTGGAAGTCCTGGTCCGGGGCATCGTTGTCGCCGCGTTCGTAGGCTGCCGCGGCATGATGGGAAATCCCGCGCTCGCTGCCGTGGGCAGCGCCCCTTGTGGAAAGCGAACCGAAAGAACCTCCTTCCGCTGTGAGCGAGGCCGCCGGTAGGCCTTGCCCCCGCGGTGTTTCCAGCCAAAGCACACCTCCCACCGATTCGCCGCCATGGATCGCACCCTGCGGCCCGCGCAGAATTTCGATGGTGCCGAGGTCGGCGGTGCGGCCTGCCGCAAGGAAGTTTCCGATCGCCGTGGTGGAGTCTCCGAGCCGCACGCCATCGACCACGGTTTGCGAATAACCGGTGGGCGTGCCGCGGATGAAGAGGGATCCGAGTGCTCCGGTCTGGCCTCCGGTGGAGAGCGAAACGACTCCGGGTGACGCGTTGAGCGCATCGCGCAGGGTGAGGAGACCCTCGCGTGCAAGCTCATCGGGATCGAGCACCGTCACCGAGGACGAAACGATGCCGGCCCGCTGGGGGATCCGCAGGGCGGATACCACAAGAGGATCCATGGCGGACTCGGTCGCGGGTTCGGCGTTTGCCAGAGAGCCGAGCGCTACCCGGAGGGCGGCACTCCGCAGCATGCCCGTGAAGGGCGCTTGAAGGTACGGCATGTCATGGAATTCAAGGTCTGTAGATCGCAGACGATTGAACATCCTCCTCCGGTCGGCGATCTGGCTGTCCGCCGCGTTGCCGCGACGGAGTCACAGTGGCGATACCGCGCTGGATTTTCACCAGCTTCCCCGGGAGGGCCGCCCCACACGGCACGACCTCCGGAAGAGGGTCGGCTCCCGCCGACGGCGCTTCGGATAGGATCGGTGAACGGCAAAGGCAAGACCTTTCGGCCCCGCCACAGGATCCGCACGGGCTTTGGCAGCCCATTTCCGCGCCTCGTGTTCCGGGGATTTCCGCCTTGTCCCTCACCCGCGGCGTTGCAAGCCTCGTGCCGTCCCGATGGCCGCCAACCAGAACACGATCGCCTTGGTCTACGACTACGACCAGACACTCAGCCCGCGCTACATGCAGGATGATGTGTTGTTTCCCGAGTTCGGTATCGATCCGGTGCAGTTCTGGAAGCGTTGCAACCACTTGGTGACTGCGGAGAAATGGGATGGCGAACTCGCGTACATGAAGTGCTTGCTTGACTACCTCGGCATGGACCAAGTCACCAACCGCCGCCTCGTCGAGCTTGGCGCGGGGCTGCGGTTTTTCCCGGGAGTCCCCGAGCTTTTCGACGCCTTGCCGAAGGTCGCACTCGCACCGCAACACGAGGCCGCCGGCATCCGCGTGGAGCACTATGTCATTTCCTCCGGACTCAAGGCACTGCTCGAAGGTTCGCGCCTGCAACCCCATGTGCGGGCGGTCTTCGGATGCGAGTTCTGCGAGGATGCCGAGTGGCTCATCAGCTTCCCGAAGAGAGTCATCTCGCACACCACAAAG
>CAZMUK010000050.1:0-19816 GCA_964569415.1 uncultured Luteolibacter sp.
AAATCCGCCCCACAGGCAAGGGAAAAGAACACAAAATGTCTGTCACCTTGTGTAAATTTCCGGATTCTTCTCGACTCTGTGATGTTTCCGGGGCTTTCTCGCGAGGATATGAGCGAGGGAGGACAGCAAGATCAGCAACAGCGAGGCGAGGCGCGGCGAGAAGGGCGAGAGGGATCTGGATCTGGATCTGGACCGCAATCGTTACCGGGCGCTGGTGGAATCGGCGACGGAACCGTCAGGAAGCCGGAGAGTAGCGAAGGGAAGGCGGCAAGGGAAACTCCCTCAAGCAATCCAATGCGAAGGGACGCGAAGCAAAGACCCCCACGAAACGAGCCAACGCAGGAGAAACCCACGCAGCAGAAACCCACCGAGGATCCCCTACCCAGCTCAGCGATTTCACCCACTTCACCCCCGCATTCTGAGGAGTCGGCTGATGGGGAGGAGGAAAACGACCGCGATGATGAGAACACCGATCCCTCAAAGCGGAAACGCCGCAGGCGGAAGGGCAAGGGGCCGGCGGGTCGTGGCGGCGAGCCGACCCCTGCAGAGGATCGCAGCCCGCCCCAAGGCGCGGAAAGCGGTCCTCAGGAACCCCGCGGCTCGCGCTTCAAGCCGGATCCGGAACGCCTCGCGAAGTTCGCCTGGAAGATCTACCTCTCGGAAATCAGCGAAGAAGGGGTGGCGCTGACCGCCGATTCCGACGCCCGCGAACTATCGAAGCGCTGCTTCCGCCTCGCGGAAATCTTCCTCGAAGAGGAGTCCCGCCGCCGCTAACCCACGCCCTGAAGGCGCGGGCGAATGCGACACGAAAAAGCCGCCCCCGATGAGGGAGCGGCTTTGTGGGAATTGACGGTCGGAGACCATCCTCTGAGGAGCGGCTTTCGCTTACTCTTCCGCGGCGGCGGCCTCCTGGGCAGCGGCAAAGGAACTCGAGGCTTCGTGGACTCTCGGGGTGCCCTTGTACTCCTTGCCGATCTTCTCGACCAATCCGCGAGTGACCAAATTCTGGAGCTTCTCGTAGGCACGTAGGCGGAGCATTTCCTCGCCACCGCTCACCGCATTGCGTAACTTCAGGTTGGCGAAAACCCGCTCGAACAGCTCATTGAATCCAAAGACCTTCTTCTCAGCGAGGACGACGCATAATTCGTCGGTCACATGATCGGGAAGGCGGCGGGAGAACCGGGTGCGTTTCGTGGTAATTGCCATAACGCCACGACCCTACACCGCCTCTCGGAAAAAGCGACTGGAAAATGAGGGAAACCCGCAGAATCCGAGGAAAATCCGGGGGAAATTCCGTCATGCCCCGGCCGAAAAGCAGGGCGGAGAGCCACCGGCAGCTTGACAAATCCACGGTTTCCCCAAAAATCCGCCCCCCGGCGCGTCGGAAACGTCCCGGAACCATCCCCGACCATGAAAAAAGAGATTCATCCGAAGTACAATCCCGTCGTCTTCGTGGATATGACGACCGGAGCCCGTTTCATCACCCGCTCGACGAAGGCATCGGAGAAAAAGGAGGTGATCGATGGAGTGGAACACAGCGTGATCTCGATCGGCGTGACCTCCGACTCCCACCCGTTTTTCACGGGTCAGAAGCAATTCGTCGACACCGAGGGACGGATCGACAAGTTCCAGAAGCGCTTCGGTACGGTGCGCCGCGCCGGCAAGCCGAAACTGGACTGAGACCTCCCGCCGACGGTCGATCCGAGGACTCTCCCGTGCAGGTGCGGAGAACACGCCCGTCCCGGGATGCCCGCCCTGCCACCTTCAACTATTCGGCTGTAACCTTCGGCCGGGTTTTCTTATGAATGTGAAGAGGCCTTTGGAATCCCAGCCACCTCGCCCGGACCAGGCCTCGTGAAGACATCCACAGAGCACCACCATGATCCCCCCGCCTGAAGCGCCCCGCTATTTCGTAATCGGTTCCGACGGCCGCACCTACGGTCCGGAGAGCCGCGAGCAGATCATCGACTGGATTCGCGCCGGTCTTTGCAACGGCATGACCTCTGCCCGTTTGGACGGAGCGCCGGACTGGCGCCCCTTGGGGCATTTTCCCGAATTCACCCCCACCCTCGCAACGCAAGGCCTTGCGACGAGTCCTCCACCGGCCGGAACCCTCATCCCTTCTCCCCATTCCTCGACCAAACTCGCCGCCGGGATCTGCGGCATCCTTTTGGGCGCATTGGGTATCCACAAGTTCGTCCTCGGCTACACCGGGCCCGGGCTCATCATGCTGCTGGTTTCGGTACTCAGCTGCGGAATCGCCGCTCCGGTGATTTCCATCATCGGCCTGATCGAGGGCATCATCTATCTCACCAAGTCGGACGAGGAATTCGGCCGCCTCTATGTGGAAAACCGCAAGGAGTGGTTCTGACCCGGCCGCGCGGCATGCCGGGCGGATCCCACGCCTAATCGCCTCCCGCCAAGCTGCGGAGTTCCTCTTCGGAAAGGATCTTCACACCGAGCTGTTCGGCCTTGTCGCGTTTCGAACCACCGCCCTCCCCGGCAAGGAGGTAGTCGGTCTTGGAGGAAACCGAACCGCTGACCTTCCCTCCGAGTGATTCAATGTGCTCCTTCATCGCATCGCGATCGATCGAGAGCGTGCCGGTGATGACAAAAGTCTTCCCGGCGAGCGGTCCGCCTCCGTCCGCCGGGTCCCGCCGGGGGGAAACGGGGTTGATGCCCAGTGCGCGAAGCTGTTCCAGGACCCGTCGTCCGGCATCCGACCCGAAAAACCCGGTCACGCTCTGGGCCACCGCGGGGCCGACATCACCCGAGATCCCGAGCGGGGCGAGGAGTTCGTTGCGTTTCTTCGCATCCGGCCGCGTGTCACGGAGCAGTTCCGCGAGGATCGGCGAGGAAGCGACTTCGGAGAGGGACGCGTGCAGTCTCGCCAACTCCTTGGCAGCGGACTCGCCCACCTGGCGGATGCCCATCGCATAGAGCCAGCGCTGCAACGGGCTGCCGCGGGCAGCGTCGAGTGCCTTGCGGACCTTGTCCGCGTTCTTCTCGCCGAAGCGGCGCGGGGCTTCGTCGGTTCCGAGGTTGAGGTCCGCGAGCTGGTCGCGGGTGAGGGAAAACAGGTCGAGCGGCGATGTGCAGAGTCCGTGGCGAACGAGCGCTTCGCCGACCGTTTCGCCGAGGCCTTCGACATCGAGAGCCTTGCGCGAGCAGAAGTGGCTGATGCGGGTGACCGCTTGGGCGGGACAGGCGAAATTGGTACAGCGCCACGCGACAAAGCCTTCCTCCTGCGAAATTGGGCCGCCGCAGGACGGGCATTTGCCGCCGGTGCTGGCGTGGATGGAAAACGGCGGCGCTCCCGGCACCGCGCGGACCACCTTCACGACCGCCGGAATGATTTCACCGGCCTTTTCCACCAGCACCGTGGCACCGATGTGGATTCCCTTGCGGTCGATCTCGTCCTGGTTGTGCAGCGTCGCGCGCGATACGGTGGTGCCGGAAACAAGCACGGGGTCGAGTTCGGCGACCGGAGTAAGCACGCCGGTGCGGCCGACCTGAATGGCAATGTCGTTGACGCGGGTTTCCTTTTGTTCCGGGAGGAACTTGTAGGCCGCGGCCCAGCGCGGTGCGCGCGAGGTGAACCCGAGCCGCGCGCGCTCGGCGTGATCGAGCACCTTGATCACCGCGCCATCGGTGCCGTAGCCGAGGGAGTGCCGTTCGTGGTTGATCGCGGCGACCTGCGCCAGCATTTCCTCGAGGTCGGATGCATTGAGAAGCGGCTGGTTGCGCGGGATGCCGAAGCCGTCCAGCAGGCGGTGGAAATCGTGTTCGGTCTCCAGTTCCGGGCCATCGTAAGCGCCGATGCCGTGTGCGAGAAACGCCAGCGGCCGCTTCGCGACCACCTTGGGATCGAGCTGCTTGAGGGTGCCGGCGGTGGCATTGCGCGGATTGGCAAAGGTCGGCAAACCCTCCTCGTCGCGCTGCGCGTTCATCGCCGCAAAGGCCTCGTTGGGCATAAAGATCTCGCCGCGTACCTCGAGGGTGGCGGGAAGGCGGAAGGGAATGATACTTTGACCGAATGTCTCGGCCGTCTTCAACTCCAGCGGAATGCTGCGGATGGTGCGCACATTGTGCGTGATGTCGTCGCCGGTGCTGCCGTCTCCGCGCGTGGCGGCGTAGGCGAGCTTGCCATTGCGATACATCAGCGAGACGGCCACCCCGTCGATCTTGGGCTCGACGGTGACAACGATGTCCTGCTTGCCGAGATTCTTGCGCAACCGCTGGTAAAAGGCGACGAGTTCCTCCTCCGGCCGCGCGGCACCGGCCTCGACCATGGCCTCGGGCCCGAGCTCGAAAACATCGTCGATCGAAAGCATCGGCACCTCATGGCGGATCTGGCGGAATCCCTCAATGGGCTCCCCGCCCACCCTCCGCGTCGGCGACTCCGGATCGACCAGCCCCGGGTGGGCCGCCTCGAGTTGCTCGAGTTCGCGAAAAAGGCGGTCATAGTCGGCATCGGAAATTTCCGGCGCGGCCTTGGTGTAATACAGGCGATTGTGATGCTCGATGAGTCGCTGCAATTCACGCATGCGCTCTTCGGGGAAGTCTCCGCCGCCGGACCCACGCCCCCCCTTCCCCGAGCCCATCGACATCGCCCGATCGTGAAGCACCGGGGATCATCTGGGAAGCGGAAATGCAGCGATACCCGGGAAAACGGGTGGAAGGAGGAGTGGAGAAAGCCCGATGTGGGGAGGAGCAAGACGGGTTGTGCGTTGCGGGTTGGGGACAAGGTCCGGGAACACCTGCGGGCATCGCGGGCGCTGCGAAGAACAAAGCACCGCGCGTGATGCTTGCCGGCATCGGTTCGATCCCGGCGAGGGTGCGTCATCCGTGCTTCGTCCGAGTTCCGTGCGGTTTCTCGACCGGAGGGTTGCGAGTTTCCCGTGGCGGGGATGGGAGATCGGTGCTATCCCGGGTTTGCGATGTTCGATGTAAAGGAGAAGCCGGAAAAGGTCGAGCGGGCACTTCTGGTTCGTTTTTCCTTTGAATCCGCCCGTCAGGAGGAAGACGCCGCCCTGCTGGCTGAGTTGGCTGAATTGGTATCGACCCTCGGGATCGGGGTGGAGCATCAGATTCTGGCGCGCTGCCGGGAGATGCAGAAGAAATTCCTCTGCGGGACGGGCAAGGCGGCTGAGATCGTCGGGCTGGCGGAGGCGCACGACTGCGATGTGATCGTCGTCGACAACGGCTTGGCCCCCTCGCAGCAGCGCGAATGGGAGAAGCTCTCGGGGATTTGCGTGATCGACCGCGAGGAGGTGATTCTCGACATCTTCGCGCAGCGGGCACAGACGCGGGAAGCGCGCCTGCAGGTGGAGTTGGCGCGGATGCAGTACGCCTTGCCGCGCTTGGCGCGGATGTGGGGGCACCTCGACCGCGAAGGCGGGTCCGGCGGCGGCATGGGGGGAGGTGCTGCGCGCGGGATGGGGGAAAAGCAGATCGAGGTCGACCGCCGTCTGGCCAACCTGAGCATCGATCGTTGCAAGCGCGAGCTGGAGCTTGTGCGCAAGCAGCGGCGGACGCGGCGCAAGGAGCGCGAGCGGCTCGAGACTCCGCATGCGGCCATCGTCGGCTACACCAATGCGGGCAAGAGTTCGCTGCTCAATGCCTTGAGCGGCGCCGAGGTGCTCGCCAAGGACATGTTGTTCGCCACGCTCGACACCACCACGCGGCGCATCGACCTGCCGGACGGCCAGCCTTTGTTGCTCACCGATACGGTCGGTTTCGTGCGCAACCTTCCGCACCGGCTGGTCGAGGCCTTCAAAGCCACGCTGGAGGAGGCGGTGCTGGCTGATTTTCTGATCCATGTGCTCGACGCCACCTCGCCGGAGATCGAGGCCTTGGGCGACACCACCCTGCGGGTGCTCGACGAGTTGGGGGCGGGCGAAAAGGGCGTCATCACCGTCCTCAACAAGATCGACGCCGTGAGTGATCCCGAGCGTCTGGCGTTTCTCGACCGGCGTTTTCGCGGGGCGCTGCGTGTTTCCGCGCTCACCGGGGAGGGTTTGCCGGACCTCCTGGCGGCCTGCAGCGGGGTTTTGGCCGACCGCGTGAGGCACCGGGACTACCGGATCCCGCAGCGCCGGGCCGATTTGCTCGGCTTGCTGCACCGCGAGGCCAAGGTGCTTTCGACCGGCTATGATGGGGACGACATCCTCGTGCGGGCGGTGGTGCCGCCGGTGGTGGCCGGACGACTGCGGGAGTTCGCCACCGGGCGCGGTGAGTAAAGGCGGAAAAGCGGCCGGGGCTGCGGCCAGGGGAAGGACTGCGATCCGTTTCTCCTCTCTCACCGGGAGTTGACCGCGGGTACATCCCGCCTAAACTCGGGCTCGTGAACGAGCAGGAGGCAGCCGTGAGGATTCTCGATACCCTTCTCGGGCATCTCGGGGTAGCTGCGACGGTGGATCGCGAGGAAGGTGCCGGCGGACCTTGCCTGCAGATCCGCACCACCGAGGGCAGGTTGCTCACCGGGCGCGACGGCGAGCGGCTCGATGACCTGCAGTACCTCGTCAACCGCATCCTGCTGCGTCAGTTTCCGCAGGCCGCGCGGGTGCGGGTGGATTGCGAGCACTTCCGATCGATGCGGGAAGACATGATGGCAGGCGAGGTGCGGGAAATCGCCGAGCGGGTGAAGGCCACCGGTCGGCCGCACCAATTGCGTCCGCTCAACGCCTATTATCGCAGGCTGGTCTACGGCATCCTCTCCGCGGATCCCGGGATCGAGACCAAGTCGCCCGAGGGCGAGCAACGGCTCAAGCGCATCACGATTTCCGCGAAGCATCCTCCGCAGGCAGGGTCATGAAACAGGTTCTCTTCGACAGCGGCACCCGGGAAACAACCGCCTCGGCGGGGCTGGCTCTGCTGCGCGTGGGCACGGGCCTCATGATGTTGGTGGGCCACGGCATCCCGAAAATCGCCGCTTACGGCGCGATCGCCCCGCATTTCCCGAAGCCCGGCTTCCTGCCCGAGGGGCTCCTGTCCTCGCCGGCGAGCCTGCTCATCACGATCGCGGCGGAGGTCGTTGCGTCGGCGATGCTCGTGCTGGGGCTCTGCACGCGGCCGGCCGCCTTTGTGCTCGGCTTGGTGATGACCGTGGCCGCCTTTGACATCCATGGTGCGGATCCATGGTTTCTCAAGCCCGGGGTTCCGAGCGCCAAGGAGCCCGCCTTGCTTTACCTTGTGCCGATGCTCGTGCTGATTCTCGCGGGAGCCGGCAGGTATTCGGTCGATGCCTGGATCGGCGCGCGCACCGGGATGAATCGTTTGCGGATTCCCAAATGATGGAGACCCACCGACTCGTTCTGCCGGAGGATCTCAATCACTTCGGGTTTCTCTTCGGAGGCCGCCTGCTGGCGTGGATCGACGAAGCCTCGTGGATCGCCGCCAGCCTCGATCATCCGCGCTGCCGTTTCATCACCATCGGCATGGACAAGGTGGAATTCCACCACAGCGTGCGCGAGGGCACCATTTTGAAAATCCGCTGCACCCCGGAGCGGACCGGCACCACCAGCGTCACCTACGCGGTGGAGGTCACGGACGAACGGGCCGGCGCAAGGCAGGTGTTTTCCACCCGTGTGTCGTTCGTGAATGTGGACGAAGCCGGAAACAAATCCCCGGTGATGGGTTGAGCGCGCGCGTCGCGATACCCGTGATCCGCGTCCGCTGCGGGCGCTTTTCCAGCGAGAACCGATGCAAGTCCTGATTGCCGACATCATCCTGCCGCTCGCCGGATCCGAGGATCCCGCCGAATGGCGCTTGGCCGCGGCCGCCGCGCTCGGCCGCGCGCCCTGCCGCATCGGCGATGTGCGCCTGCGCAAGCATTCGATCGATGCCCGGCATCGTGATATCAAAGTGCGATTGCGCGTCGAGGTCGCGGTGGACGGCAGCCTGCCCGCGGAGGAAGCCCCGTCGTGGTCGGCGGCCGGGTTGCCGGCCGGGGCGCGCACGGTGGTGATCGTCGGCAGCGGGCCGGCGGGATTGTTCGCTGCGTTGCGTTGTCTCGAGCGCGGCGTGAGGCCGATCGTCGTCGAGCGCGGAAAGGACGCCAGCGCGCGGCGTTTCGACCTCGCGCCGATCCTGCGCGAGGGGCGTGTGGTCGAGGACTCCAACTATTGTTTCGGCGAGGGCGGTGCCGGCACCTTTTCCGACGGCAAACTCTACACGCGCGCCACCAAGCGCGGGCCGGTGGCTGAGGTGTACCGCATCCTCGCCGCCCACGGCGCCCCGGCGCGGATCCTCACCGACTCGCATCCGCACATCGGCTCCAACCTGCTGCCCAATGTCGTCAAAGCCCTGCGCAACTCGATCCTCGAAGCCGGCGGCGAGGTTCGCTTCCGGACCAAGGTGGCCGACCTCCTGGTTTCGCAGGGCCGTGTCCGTGGCGTGCGCACGGCCGATGACGGCGAGATTGTCGGCGATGCGGTCATCCTCGCCACTGGGCATTCGGCGCGCGATGTCTACGGCTTTCTCGCGGCGCGCGGCATCCTGCTCGAGCCCAAGCCCTTTGCGGTGGGTTTCCGCATCGAACATCCGCAGGGATTCATCGACCGCGCCCAGTACCACCTCGGCACCGGTGTGGCGAGGCCGGCGCTTCTTCCGGCGGCAAGCTATCAACTCGCCACCAAGGTGCGCGGACGGGGCGTGCATTCCTTCTGCATGTGTCCCGGCGGCTGGATCGTCCCGGCGGCGACCGCAAACGACGAGGTGGTGGTCAACGGCATGAGCCTGTCCCGTCGCGATTCCCCGTATGCGAATTCCGGTTTGGTCTGCGGGGTCGAACCCGAAGACTTGCGCGAACTCGCGCGCGAGCACGGACCTCTTGCAGGTCTGGTGTTTCAAAAAACCATCGAGCAAAGCGCCAAGGCCGCGGGCGGCGGCGGGCAGACCGCGCCGGGGCAACGGGTCGGGGATTATCTGCGCGGCGGGATATCGGACCATTTGCCCGACACCAGTTATTTTCCGGGCTTGCGGTCGGCGCCCATGCACGAGTTGCTCCCCCGGTGGATCGGGTCGCGGATGTGCGAGGGGCTGCGGTTGTTCGAGCGGCGGATGCGCGGCTACACGGCGGGGGACGCCGTCCTGATCGGCTTTGAAACGCGCACCAGTTCGCCGGTGCGCATTCCCCGCCGCAACGACAGCCTCGAGCATCCGGAGGTGGCGGGATTGTTTCCGTGCGGCGAGGGTGCGGGCTTCGCCGGGGGAATCGTCAGCGCCGCCCTCGACGGCATGCGGGTGGCCGATGCCGCGTGCCGCTGATCTCCGAGGGCCGCCCGGCACGCGCAGCAGAGCGTGAATCCGGTTGCCTGCGGGGCCCTGCCTGCCTATGGTCCGCCCCGATGCGCATGTCGTGGTGTGGATACGGGTGGTGGCGGGCCTTGTCCGCGCTCCTGGGCGCGCTCGTTCTTTCACAATGCGAAAGCGGAATCGGCACGGGAAACCTCGGCGGACCGGGTGTGGAGCAGCGCAACGCGGCCATCGCGAGCGAACCGACCGGAGATTTCCATTACGGGCGGCGGTATTATGTCGAGAAAACCCGGTTCTGGGGCTACTTGCGCAAGCCGCGTCAGCCGTGGAGCCGTGCCAAGCTGGTGATGATGAGGGAGGACCTTGTGCGCGTGCCCGACCGCCTTCCGGAGACCGGCCCGCCGGGCGGGAGATACGGATTTGATAATAATTTCGAATACCGGATCCGGGGCCGTTTCACCGGGCGGCAGGTGTACGACCCCAACAGCAACCAGATCCTTCCCGAGTTCCTTCCCAGTTCCTTCGAGTTGCTCGACACCCGGCCCGGTTGGCTTTTCCGCCCCGACGACCGCTACGACCGGTTCCGGATGACCATGATGCCGCGGTAAGATCGCTGCGCGCGGCGCGCGGAACGAATCAGGCGTAGGACGACTCCACGCGGCGGGCCACATCGAGGTAGCCGTAGTCGACCTCGTAGATCTGTTTGAAGCATTCCAGCGCCGCGGCGGCGTCGCCGATGTCCTCGTGGATGAGGCCCTTCTGGTAGAGCACCTCCTTTTTGACCGAATCCATCGCGTGGAGGTCGGCCAGCGCGTCCGAGAGTTGTTTCACCGCGAGGTCGTACATCCCCTTGGCTTTGAAGGTCCGGCCGAGGAGGAGCAGCACCTTGGTGCGGATGTGGGGGTTGCGCGTGGCCTGCTGGAGGTGGGGGATCGCGCCGCTGAAATCGCCGGCATTGTGGAGCGCGAGACCGAGTTCGTAGCGGAGATGCGGGTCGGTGGGGTTCTGCTCCACCTTGCGGCGGGACTCGCTGACCTTGTCCGCGAGTTGGTCCTTGCGCCGCTGCCGGATCTCGTCCTGAAGAGTCGCGTTCGCAGGGTCGGCGGCGGCCGCCGCCTCCAATGCGCGCAGGTCGTGCTCGATCGCGCGGTCCCGCTTCTGCGAGGCGCGGTTGGCGAGCGCCACATCGCCCTGGCTGATCGAGTGCGCCCATTCGTAAAAGGCCTGCGCGTTGTGCCAGTCCTCGAGTTGTTCGTAGACGGCGGCGAGTTCCTTCACCGTCTGGAGGTGGTTCGGGTTCTGGTTGTATTTCTCCGCGATGCGGTCGCGGCGTTCCTCGAGTTGCTCGCGGGTGAGTCCGCTGCGGGACTCCTTCTCCAGTTCGGCGGCCTCACCTGCGTTGCGCATCAATGCGCGCATGTCGGCATCCTCGCTCCAACGGTTCTTGACCATCGACGCGCGGGCGGCGGCATCCTTCGATCCTTTGAGCGCCTTGCCGTCGTTGGGATGGTGGCGGATAATTTCGTTGTAGACCTCCGCCGCGGTTTCCGGAGCCTCGTGGGTGATGTAGAATTCCGCGAGGCGGTGGAGCAGCCGCGCGTTGTCCGGGCGGTGGGTGCGTACGGTCTCTAGGGCGAAGGTGGCCGTGCCCTTCATCTCGAGCTTGAGGGCGATGTCGAAGAGGAGTTCCGCGTATTGTTCGTTGAGCGGGTCCTTTTCCAGTTCCTTCTCCACCATCGCGAGGGCCGCGGCGGGATCCTTCTTGGCCAGGCTTTGGATTTTCATCGCGCCCATGCCCGCCCCCTGGATTCCGAAAAGCCCGCCCTTCCTCGGTGCCTCGTCGGCATGGAGGCGAATCGAGCAGTTCCGCAGCAGTTTGCGTCCGTCCAAGAATCCCGGTGCATCCGCCGTCACCGCCTTGAGGAGGGTGACCGCATAATCGTGATTGCCCGTCTGCACGGCGGTGAGCGCCTTGAGCCAGAGGGTGCGTAGCGTCTGGGGAAGTTCGTTTTCGGTGATCTCCTGCATTGCAGAGAGCGGGGTTTTGGGATGGCCCCGGCATCGGAGCCAAGAACCATCCGGGGACTGGAAATTGCGCGATCTTGCCTCCCTTGGCAAGCATCGGAGTCGGCCGGGATGGAATTGCCGACATCGGGCGGCACCCGGGGACGGGCGCGGTGCTTTGCCAGTCGGGCGGCAGCCCGTGGTCCCCGGGTGGCAGGGGCATCGGTTCGTACGCGGGGGATCCGGAAGGGGCGGGCTCGGCAGATTGCCCGATGACGAAACCCGCGAAACCCGGTCCGCCTCGGGCCTTACTCCGCGGGGAGGCCCAGGATCGCACGGATTTCCGAAACGCTCTCCGGGTGTCGGAGGGTCTTTGCATTGCCCTCCGATCGATTCTTCGACTTCTTGTCGAGATCTTTCCGAGACCACGCGGAACCCGCCGAGGTCTGGCGGGTACCGGTCAGGGGCGGGAGACAGGCAGAGCCCACCCGCCCTTTCCACTGACGCACGCCCCCCTTTGAAGCGCGTCAGGTGCTGGTGGTCCCGTCAGGAATCGAACCTGAACCTACGGCTTCGGAGGCCATCGTCCTATCCATTGGACCACGGGACCGCCTTGCGGCGGGACGGGATGGGTAGCGCCGCAGGCTTTCCTTGGCAAGGATTTCCCGGAGCCGGTCCGTTCGGGTCGCGATGGTTCCGGCCTTGCCCCGGATTGAACTTGAATCCTGCGCCAATCCGACTTTCGTTGCGCCCCCGCGGGGGCAGGATCCTCCGCAGTCCGACCGCACCCAGCGCCATGGCCGTCCCGAGCAAGGAAGTCCGCGTCTTCGCACCCGCCACCGTTGCCAATGTGGCGTGCGGCTACGATGTTCTGGGCTTTGCCATCGACTCGCCGGGCGACGAGGTGGTGGTGCGCCACTCCGAGAAACCGGGACTGCGCATCACCCGGATCACCGGCGACGACGGCAAGCTGCCGAAGGATCCCGCGCGCAACACGGCAGGGGTCGCCGCGCTCGACCTGCTCAAGCACCTCGGCATGACCGATCGCGGCATCGAGATGGAGATCCACAAGAAGATGCCCTTCGGCTCCGGCCTGGGATCCTCCGCCGCATCGGCGGTGGCCGGCGCATTCGCGGTCAACCGCCTCATCGGAGACCCATTGAGCAAGCGCCAACTGCTTCCCTTCGCCATGGCTGGCGAGGCCTCGGCGGACGGCGCGTGGCACGCGGACAATGTCGCACCCTGCCTCTTCGGCGGCATCGTCTTCATCCGCTCCAATCAGGAACTGGATGTCTCCCAGCTTCCCGCGCCGGGAAACCTTTGGGCGTCGGTGGTCCATCCGGACATCGAGATCCTCACCAAGGTCGCGCGGGAGATTCTTCCCAAGGAAATCCCGCTCGAAAACGCCACCCAACAAATCGGCAACCTCGGCGGCCTGCTCTGCGGAATCATCCAGGAGGACTACGGTCTCATCTCGCGCTCGATCCACGATGTGATCGCCGAACCGCGGAGGCAGAAACTGATCCCGGATTTCTACAAAGCCAAACGCGCCGCACTTGCCGCCGGGGCTTTGGGCTTCTCGATCTCGGGCGCGGGGCCGTCGGTTTTCGCGCTGTGCGAGGGCGAGGAAACGGCACGCAAGGCGGCGGACGCGGTATCGCGGGTTTTCGCAGGCATTCCGCTGGGATCCCAAGCCTATGTCTCGCGGATCAATCCGCTCGGCGTGCACGAGGTGGATGCCCCCGCCTCCTGAGGAGCGGCCCAAGATGCCCTACTGCTCAACCAACAACCCGGCCCGCTGCGTCGACCTCAGGGAGGCCGTGCTGCGCTCGCTGCCTCCCGACAACGGGCTCTACATGCCGCGCGAACTCCCCGGGCCCGACCGGTGTTTCGCGGAATCCTGGCGGGATTGGTCGTTTGCGGAAATCGGCACCGCCGTCGCATCCGCATTCTTCGGCGACGAGGTCCCGGAAGACGACCTTCGCCGGATGGTGACCGATACCCTGTCCTTCGACGCACCGCTGGTGACCCTCGGGCCGGGGGATCATGTGCTCGAGCTCTTTCACGGGCCCACGCTCGCCTTCAAGGACTTCGGCGCGCGGTTCATGGCGCGATTGATGGCCTGGCTCACCCGGGATGATGGTGCGATACTCACCGTGCTGGTCGCCACCTCCGGCGACACCGGGGGCGCGGTGGCGTCGGCCTTTCATCAGGTTCCCGGAACACGCGTGGTGATCCTGTATCCGAGCGGCAAGGTCTCCGGCCTGCAGGAAAAACAACTCACCGCCCTCGGCGGAAACATCACGGCACTTGAGGTGGACGGATCCTTCGACGACTGCCAGGCGATGGTGAAATCCGCTTTTCTCGACCGCAAGCTCTCCGAGTCACTCAACCTCACCTCGGCGAATTCGATCAATCTCTCGCGGCTGGTTCCGCAGTCGTTTTATTATTTCCACGCCGCGCGCCAACTGCCGGAAGGGGTGCTGCCGGTATTCGTCGTTCCCTCCGGAAATTTCGGCAACCTGACCGCCGGGCTCTTCGCGTGGAGGATGGGGCTGCCCGTGGGCGGCTTCGTCGCGGCCACCAATCTCAATGATGTGGTGCCGGAATTCCTTCGCACGGGCCTCTATCGGCCGCGACCGAGCCTCGCGACGATTTCCAACGCGATGGATGTGGGAGCCCCGTCGAATTTCGTGCGCATGGAGGCCCTGTTCGGAGGCTCCTGGCAGGAAATGCGCAGCGGAATCGGCGGCGCATCGTTCACCGACGGGCAAACCCGCGCGGCGATCCGCGAGGTGAAATCGCTACACGGGTACACGATCGATCCCCATGGCGCGGTGGGTTGGCTCGCGGCACGCGAATGGCGCGCGAAACATCCCGGCGCGGCCACGATTGCATTGGAGACCGCCCACCCGGCGAAATTTCCCGATGTGATGGATGCCGAACTCGGTCCGGGCGCGGTGGAGATTCCGGAGCGATTGGCCGTTCTCGCGGACAAACCGAAGTCCGCCATCGCCATGCCGGCAGATCCCGCAGCTCTGCGGGAATGGCTGCAGGGCCTGCCGGGCTGAGCAAGGGTCCTCAGCGCGCGGCCCCGCGATCGACCCGGCGGGAATGCCGGAGCAAGGCACGCCACTTGGGTGCCCGGGACGCGGGTTGATCCTGGAATTCCAGCACTCCCCACGAGCCCCACTTGCTCCACTCGCCGATGTGGGAAAAGTGCGCGAGCGAATGCAAGCCCGCGTCCTCGAGAGCCGCGAAGTATTCAAGATAGCGCGTCTCCATGCGCGGGTCACGATTCGCCGCGAGGAGGCGCGCGGTGAGACGGTCGTCGTTCTCGGCACCGAAAACGCCCGTGAAGTGCTGCCCTCCCTCGTAACCCAGCAAACGCCAACCCTGCGCATCGGCGAGCCGCCGATGCTCCCTCACCCATTGCGCCGCCTCCCCGATCGCCCTGCGCGAGAGCGAGGTGACCAAGTCGTCCACGGCGGGCAACGGATCAACATCCGGACCCGCGCCCGGATCGGCAGGCTCGTAGTTGACCCCGAAATACGGGGCGATCGCCAGAGCGTCCGGGAGATGTCCGCCGGGATTGACCCGCGGATCGTTCATTCCCTCGATGCGCATCCGGGTGACCGAAGCGGCCGATGCGGCCTGCGAGGCAAGGACGCACAGAACGCGATGGCGTTGCGCGGCGCCGAACTCTTCGCGGAAGATGCGGAAGATTTCGCCCGACCTCCGCGCGACATACCGCTGTCCCGCCTCCCAGGCGTTCGCGGAGAGACCCAGTTCGGTTCCGCGCTCCATCACATGGGGCGTCTGGGTGAAACTCGCGAGACTGTTCCAAGTCTCGTTGGAATATTCCACATGCAACACCAGCCCGGGTTCCAGTCTGTCCCGGTACAGTCTCGCGGTGTTGCGCACGAAGACATCATCCGCGAGATGCGGGATGCAGATCCAAGGATGCTTGGAAACCCTGTTGCAGAGCCGGATGATCATCTCGTGCGAGACTCCCTCGTCGCGCGCCTGGGTCGCGTGCGTGGCCGTGGTGCGGTCGGCCCAACGCCGCACGCGGCTGCCATTGGTGCGCTGCCAGTCCATGAACCGCAGCACGCGGTACGGCGCCAATGAAGCGATGAAAACGGGATGAAACGGCTGCGCCACCGCGTCGGCATGCGTCTGCCCGGGAGCGAGGATCTCGATCCGCCTCACCGGATCTGTGGCGGCCGACTCGTGAATCTCGAGCAGCAGCACCCGGCCCTGCTCGGTCGCCGGAAGCGTGAAATCGCCCACGAAGCCGCCTCCTCCGCTTTCACACAGCAGAGCCTTTCCTCCTAGAGGCAGCAACCGGATGCGACCCCTTCCCTCGAAGCGCATTTCGTATTTCCCCGGCCCGTACAAGGGGACGAGGGTGTGCACGATCCGGGGACCGGCTCCCGGTGCGACAAAAGGCACCACGGTCGGCCAGCCGTCGGCATCGACCGGTGGAGTCCCGCCGCTTTCCCAAGCCGCGTCACCCACTTCGCGCGTCAGCCAAGGCCGCGCCATGAGAAAACAATTCCTGAAAACCCAAGCGGTACTGTAGTCGGTCACCGCATCGGGGTTGCCTCCGAGCGACATGCCCTCCGCCCGATTGCGGATGAAGTTCGCGCGCACCTTCTTTTCGCCGGACATGCCCACCGTCCGCGGATTGCCAAAGCCCCGCACATCGCCCCTCCAGCCTCCGAAGCGGTATCCCTTGGACGGCTTGGCGATCAACCGGACGCTCTCCCCCTGCTCGAAAAGTGTCCGCGCGGGATCCGCAGAAACGATGCCGCCTTTGCCCGCGGTGAGTTGCAGACGACACGCCTCACCGGCATGCGAAATGGAGAAGGCCGCCAACGAGGCCTCATGACCTGCATATCGGGCCGCATGCGGGTAGATGCGAAACTCGACCATGCCCGTCGCGGAAACATCCGGCGGCAGCAGAAATGCAAAGTCGTCCTCCGCGGCATCCGCAGGCTCGAGCATCGGGGAGAGAAAAAGATCGGAGGTGAAGCGGTCCACGCTCCAGCGCAACGCGTAGCGCAACGGTGCGTGAAAACTCTCCCGTCGGATGCGGAACTCCACCTTGCTGCCGCCCAGTTGCGGGCCCCGGACCGAAACCGCCAGATACCTCTGCGCGGCAATCGATTCCCGCAGCGTGCTCAACTCCGCCCCCGCGTCGATGCCGAAGACGAGGCGGTCGGCGCGCGGCGCACGGCCCGCAATCCCGTCCCCGAACACCCAGCCTCCCGTGCTCCAGCCCTCCGCAAGCGTCGAGGTCTTCTTCCACGGCAAGGCACCCGCCGGATTCGGTCCCCGGAAATCAAACACCAGTTTCTGCGCCCCGCCCACCTGCGCCGCAGTCAGAACCAGCAGTGCCCCGCAAGCAGCAAGCTTTCCGAAGTTCACCCGTCGATGGTGACACGCCCGCCGAAGATCTCAATCCCTTTCCAATTTCCTTCGTTGGCCCGCCAAGAGCCGCCGCTTCCTTCTTGGCACGGTTGCCCAGCCCGTTTAGGAACCCTGCCCATGCCCCGCTTCCTGCGCATCCTGCTTTGGCTCGGCATTTCCCTCCTCGGTGCCGCTTCGGTGGCCGTGGCGGCCTTCCAGCGCGGCGAACCGGTCAACGCCATCTGGCTCGTCCTGGCCGGCGTCTGCACCTTCGCGGTGTCCTACCGCTTCTACAGCGCCTGGCTCGTGGCCAAGGTGCTCACGATCGATGAAACCCGCGCGCCCGCCGCCGTAACGCGCGCCGACGGCAAGGACTTCGTGCCCACGCCCAAGTGGGTCGTCTTCGGCCACCACTTCGCGGCCATCGCCGGCCCCGGCCCGCTGGTGGGCCCGGTGCTCGCCGCCCAGTTCGGGTACCTCCCCGGCACCCTCTGGATCCTCATCGGCGCCACCCTCGGCGGTGGCGTCCACGATGCCGTGGTCCTCTTCGCCAGCATGCGCCGCAACGGCAAATCCCTCGGCCGCATGCTGCGCGATGAAATCAACCCCTTCATCGGACTCGTGGCCATGATCTCCCTGCTGGCGATCATGACCATCCTCATCGCCGTGCTCGGCCTCGTGGTGGTCAAGGCCCTCGCGGAAAGCCCCTGGGGACTCTTCACCATCGCAGCCACCATCCCGCTGGCGATGATCATGGGCCTGCTGCTCAAGTCGGGGAAAATGGGCGTCACCGGCGTGTCGGTGCTCGGCGTACTCGGCCTGCTCGCCTCGGTGGTGATCGGAAAGTACCTGCCACCTTCATGGAACCAAGCGCTCACTTGGGAGGCCGACAAACTCGCCTGGGCGATCATGATCTACGGCTTCGCAGCATCGGTGCTGCCGGTCTGGCTGCTGCTGGCCCCGCGCGACTACCTGAGCACCTTCATGAAGCTCGGCACCGTCGCCGTGCTCGGGGTCTTCATTGTCATCGCGATGCCCGCCCTGCACATGCCCGCCGTCACGCCCTTCATCGACGGATCGGGCTTCGTGGTCCCCGGCCCGGTCTTCCCCTTCGTGTGCATCACCATCGCCTGCGGGGCGATCAGCGGTTTTCACGCCCTCATCTCCTCGGGCACCACCCCGAAACTCCTCGCCCGCGAAAAGGACATCCGCCTCGTAGGCTACGGAGCGATGACCACCGAAATGCTCGTCGCCCTGATGGCGATCATCGCCGCCTGCGCCCTGCCGCCCGGGCAATACTTCGCGATCAACTCGCCGGTGAACCCCCACGACGCAGCCGCCGTCGCCGCGCAGTTCGAGACGATCAACGCCCTCGGCCCGGCCTACGCGGTCACCAAGGAGGAGATGGACATACTGGCCCACCGCCTGCAGGAACCCACCCTCATCGGCCGCACCGGCGGCGCACCGACCTTCGCCGTGGGCATGGCGTCGATGTTCGCGCGGGTGATCCCCGGCGACACAGCCCTCTCGCTCTGGTACCACTTCGCGATCATGTTCGAGGCGCTGTTCATCCTCACCACGCTCGACGCCGGAACCCGCGTGGGAAGGTTCATCCTGCAGGACCTGCTCGCCGGCGTATGGAAACCACTGGGCGATACCCGCAACTGGTTCGGCAACATCCTCGCCACCCTGCTGCTGGTCGGCGGTTGGGGCTACTTCCTCTACCAAGGCGCGATCAACCCGGAAGGCATCGCCAAAAGCCTGTGGCCCATCTTCGGTATTGCCAACCAACTCCTCGCCGTGATCGCCCTCTGCCTGGGCACCACCCTGCTGCTCAAATCGGGCAAGAGGAAATACATCTGGGTGACCCTCGGACCACTCGCGTTGCTCATCGTGGTGACCTTCTCGGCAGGCTGGATGAAGATCTTCTCGAAAACCGCCGCAGGATTCCTGCCCGCCGTGCGAAGCGCCAAGGAGAAGATCGCCGCCAACCCGCCTCCCGAAACCCTCGCAAAGCTTGAATCCGCCCTCTTCAACGCCCGCCTCGACATCGCGGTGGTCACGCTCTTCCTCTGCGCCGTGACGATCATCGTCGCCGGTTGCGCCCGCCATTGGATCGCCATCCTGCGCAACCCGCGGCACTCGCCACTGCAGGAAGCCCCCTACGCCGCCCTCGCGGAAACGGAACCGGGCCGCTGACACCCGCCGCAGAGCCGCTCGCCCGCACCCGGCCGCCGGCATGCTCAGCCCTCGTCGCGCTTGCGCTTGAGCAAGGGGAACAGCAGCACATCGCGGATCGTCGGGGCACCCGTGAGCATCATGATCAGGCGGTCGATACCGATGCCGATGCCCCCCGCCGGCGGCATGCCCTGCTCGAGGGCCTCGATGAAGTCGTAATCGATCTTCTGCTCCTCCGCACCGCCCGCCTGGTGCTCCAGACGCTCGCGCTGCAGGTCGGGATCGTTCAACTCGGAATAGCCGGGCGAAATCTCCTGGCCGTTGATGATCAATTCGTAGACCTCCACCGTCCTGCCGCCGGGACTCAGCTTGGCAAGCGGGATCAACTCGGAGGGAACCCGCGTCACGAAACACGGGTCGAAGGTATGCTCCTCCACCTTCTTCTCGAAGACCTGCTGGATGACCTCGTAGTCCTCCATCTCCGGGGAAATCTGCACACCCATCCGCTCACAGCGCGCACGCCGCTCCACCGGGGAGATTTCGAAGAAATCATCCCCCGCCGCCCCGCGCACCAGGTCGTGGTACGCCGCACGCCGCCAAGGCCGCGTGAGATCGATGGTGCGCAGCACCTGACCCTCCTCGTCCTTGTGCTCGATGCGCAGGCCGCCGCAGAAGGTCTGCGCAAGGTGACACACCAACTCCTCCACCATCCCGGCCATTTGCTCGAAGTCCCCAAAGGCCTCGTAGGCCTCCAGCATCGTGAACTCCGGATTGTGACGCCTGGAAATCCCCTCGTTGCGGAAATTGCGGTTGAGCTCGAAGACCTTGGTGAAGCCCCCGACCAGCAGACGCTTGAGAAACAACTCCGGCGCGATCCGCAGGGTGAGCGGCATGCCCAGGGCATTGTGATGCGTCTCGAAGGGCCGCGCCGCCGCGCCCCCGGCCACATCCTGCAGCATCG
>CAZMUK010000051.1:0-19488 GCA_964569415.1 uncultured Luteolibacter sp.
GGGCGATACGGGGAAAAGGGTAGGAGAATACAGGAGAATACAAAATGTCTGTCACCCTGTATAGTTACAGCGTCACTTTATTTTTTCATCGCTCTGGGGCGAGGTAATTGCAGGCTTTTCTCCAGACTGGTCTTCCGGCAGTCTGCCCGCCATGGAGAGTCACGATGTCCTGAAGCAGGCCCTCGGCAATACCACGGCCAAGGCGGTGGCGGCGGAAATGGGGGTGTCGTTGTCCCTTGTGTACAAGTGGATGGATTCCGGGGACGAGGGAAACCCCCTGCGCCGCACCGCGCAATTGCTCTCCTTAAGCAATAGCGACCTGATCGTTTCCTGGTTGTGTCGGCAACGGGGAGGTTCCTTCGTTCCCGACCCGGCGGTGACCGACGATAGTGGCGATCATGTGCTCGACGGCATCCAGGGGATGATCGGGCGCTTTTCGGAATTGCTGGAACGGATCACCGACGCGGCAGACGACCTCACGGTAAATGCGAAGGAAGCATCCGAGATCCGGATATGCTGGGACCAGTTGAAAAGTCACGGCGAGGCCTTCGTCCGGGATTGCGAGAGCGGGGCGTTCACGAGGAAGGGAAGAACCACGTCGTGAATCCGACTCCCTGATTTATTCATATCAGTCAAGTCCGGCGGAAATGAATACGCCTCTTGCAGAGGCTGGGCCCCCGGCTTGCTGCGGTTGTCAGTACGGCCCGCGCGCAGGCGGTTGCACGATGCATGAACCATCTGTTGAAACAATTTCGGGCGAGCATGAACCGGATCGGATCCTCACGAAGAGTTGCTCGCCCTGCATCGGAACCCGAGTTTCCAAGCTACCCGCGCTTCCCGCGATCCGCTTGCCTGGCAATGGGGTATTCATCGCCGAACGATTCCCCTATTTTTTGGAAACCCGAGCCGGGTTTGAATACAGGTTCGAGGGTTTCGGATCGTTGAATGCCGGATGGTTGCAGACCTCGCTCGGGAGTACTGACTCGGGAGTACTGGCGCCGGGTCCGGCCTTTCCAATACACATTGCCGAATTTCGGTGGATGGATTGCCATCGCATCCTGTTTCTTGCGGTTTTACGGGTGTCGAGAAGGTTTACGGGTCGATCTTTGGTTTTGGCGATCCCGGCTCCAAAGATGCAATCAGATTGGAAAAGAACGCTGCCGGACACGACTTACCAAGACATACGCCGTCGGTCGTTCTGTTTTGACGCCTTCCCATGACTGCAACCCCGATCCATGATGCGGGGGGGGGAACGGGTTTCACGGTATCAGCGGGGAGCACGGTTCCGCTTCGTGCACTTACCACCCAACCGGATGCCAGACGGTTTTCGCTTCGGTGAAGTCACGGATGGCGTAGGGTGAGTTGTGATCAGGCGAGGACCAGTCGGTCCGGGACGGGTGGATGCGCACCCGTTTCAACGCGTCCGCCGCGGTGGTGCGCAATTTCCCGGCTTGATTTGCATCGACTGCCGCCGCGATCGAGCGGATGCGTTCATGAGATGCCATGGTGGGCAGCAGGTCCTTGAGGTCGCCGGTGACGAGGTTTATCGTGCCGGCGGGGAAGTCGCTGGTGGCGAGGATTTCGCCGAGCAGGATCGCGGGCAGGGGGTGTGTTCGGGATGTGACGGCCACGACCGTGTTTCCGGCGACGAGTGCCGGGAGGATGAGGCTGAGGAGTCCGAGGAGTGGTGCCTCGTCCGAAGCGATAATGCCTGCAATGCCGACGGGTTCGATGATGGTGAAATTGAAGTGAGGAGAAGACACCGGGTTCACGGTGCCGAGTACCTGTTGGTATTTGTCCGTCCAACCGGCGAAGTGCACGATCCGCTCGACTGTGGAGCGCACCTCGAGCGCGTTGCCGCGGTGGTTCTTTTCCATGGCGGGGTCGGTCACATTCAGGGCGGCGGTCATCTCGATGGCGCGGGCATCCAGCATTTCCGCGAGGCGGTAGAGGATTTGTCCGCGCAGGTAGGGAGTCGTCCCGGCCCATTTGCCACTTGCCGCTGCGGCGGCCTCCACCGCGTTGCGGAGGTCCTTGCGCGAGCAGAGCGGGATATTGCAGAGGAAGGTGCCGTCGGCGGCGCTGAGCGGAGTTACGCGGCCCGATTCCGAGCGGACGAAGGCGCCGCCGATGAAGCATTTTGGTGTTTTCGGGATGGGGATCATGGGAAACGGGTTTTCGGTTGTCATCAGGGAAGCGGCTACGGATCAAACGAGGGTTCCGTATTCGAGGAGTCCTTGGAGGCCACCCTCGCGGCCGAAGCCCGAGTCCTTGGTTCCGCCGAAGGGAGAAGCCGGATCGAAGCGGTTGTAGGTGTTCGCCCAGATTACGCCTGCCTTGAGTTCCGCGGCCATTTTCAGGATGCGGGATCCCTTGCTGGTCCAGACGCCGGCGCTGAGTCCGTAGTTCGAGTTGTTGGCGATCTCCACCGCTTCCTCCGGGGTTCGGAAGGTGAGGACCGAGAGCACGGGTCCGAAGATTTCCTCGCGGGCGATGCGGTGGCTGCGGGCCACCTTGGTGAAGAGGGTGGGTGGGAAGTAGAATCCGCGGCGCGGGAGGTTGCATGTCGTTTGGTGGATGTCCGCGCCTTCGCGGATCCCCGAGCGCACGAAGCCGCGGATGCGTGCCAGTTGTTCGCGCGAGTGGATGGCGCCGACATCCGTGTTCTTGTCGAGCGGGTCCCCGACGCGAAGCACGGACATGCGGCGGCGGAGTCGTGCGATCATGTCACGGGCGATGCCCTCCTGAAGCAGCAAGCGGGATCCGGCGCAGCAGACATGGCCTTGGTTGAAGAAGATTCCGTTGATGATTCCCTCCACCGTCTGGTCCGGCGGAGCATCCTCGAACACGATATTCGCCGCTTTTCCGCCCAATTCGAGGGTGAGCGGGATTCCGGATTTGGCGAGGGAGCGTTGGATCTCCCTGCCGACTTCGGTGGATCCCGTGAAGGCGGCTTTCGCGGCGAGCGGATGGTTTACGACTGCCGCGCCGGTATCCCCGGGGCCGGTTACGATATTCACCACCCCGGCGGGAAGTTCCGCCTGTTCCAGGATCGAAGCGAACTTCATCGCCGTGATCGACGACGACTCGGCGGGTTTGATCACCACCGTATTGCCGACTGCGAGAGCAGGCGCGATTTTCCACGCCAGCATGAGCAACGGGAAGTTCCAGGGGATCACCTGAGCAACCGGTCCCAGCGGTGCGAGCGTACGGCCCGGAGCGACGAAGGCCAGTTTGTCGGCCCAACCCGCGTGGTGGAAAAAGTGGGCCGCGGCCATCGGCAGGTCGAAGTCGCGCGATTCGCGGATCGGCTTCCCGCCGTCCAGTGTTTCCGCCACGGCGAATTCGCGCGCGCGTTCCTGGAGCAGGCGTGCGATGCGGAAGAGGTACTTTGCGCGGTCGGCATCCGGCAGTTTGCTCCACGATCCGAATGCCTTTGCCGCCGCGCGGAATGCCGCATCCACATCCGTTTGGTTCGCGTGGGCGATTTCCGAGAGTTGTGTTCCGTCGCGTGGTGAGATCGATGCGAAATGCCGGCCCGAGCGAGGGGCGGTCATGCGTCCGTTGATGAAGAGTCCGTAGCGCGCCTCGATGTGGGCCGGCGCGGTTTCGGGGGCGGGATCGAATTCCCACAGGCTGCCGAAGAGCAGTTCGCGGGCTGATTTGCGGCGGGACGTTTGTTTGGCGGGCATGGGGATCAAAGCGGAAGCCGGTGGCGGTACCGAGTCATGGAGGAGACCGATGCGGGGGGTCCGTGGGTAGCCGCATGGTGATCGAAAGAGGTGATGCCGTAGCGGTCCCGGCCGGGGGAATCCGCACGGCAGTCGGTTTCCCGGTTCCAGCGTGCTTCAGGTTCCATGGTGTTCCCTCGGTGTTCGGCGTCGCGGGGTCGGCAGCCGCTCGGCCGGTTCCGGCATGTCCGGCTCCGGGCCGGATTTCCCCCGGGAAAAAGTGAAATCCTGTCGACTGGGAGGAGCATCTGCTTTCGGAGGTGAAACGGGAACCATGAAGTCGATCAATAGCCGCCACTCTGTTCCGAGAAATTCCAAGGGGCTTGGTAGGCTCCGGTGCGCCGGGTTTCGGTTTGGCGGAGGATGTCGTTGAGGAGGGACGAGGCGCCGAAGCGGTAGCGCGAGGGGTGGAGCCATGCATCGCCGAGGGTTTCCTTTACCGCCACGAGGAAATGAAGGGCCTGTTTTGCGTGGCGGATGCCGCCGGCCGGTTTCATGCCGATGGGGATGCCGCTGGCGAGGAAGTGATCGCGGATTGCATCGATCATCACCTGGTGGTTTTGCAGGGTGGCGTTCGAGGATGTCTTTCCGGTCGAGGTTTTGATGAAATCGCCGGGGCGCAGTTGCCGCAGCGCGAGGAAGGAGGCCGCGCGGATGTTGTCGAGTGTTTCTAGGTCGCTTGTTTCAAGGATCACCTTGAGGGTTGCCGGTCCGCAGGCATCGATGGTCGCGTTGATTTCATCGCGCACGGTATCGAGGCGGCCGGAGAGGAAGGCGCCGCGGTTGATCACCATGTCGATTTCATGCGCGCCGTCCGCGACCGCCTTGCGGACCTCGGCGAGGCGTGTGTGCAGGTCGGTCTGGCCCGATGGGAAGGCGGTGGCCACCGAGGCCACGCGGACTTTCGAGCCGCGCAGTGCCTTCACCGCGCAGCGCACCATCGAAGGGTACACGCAGACGGCGGCGACGGGCGGAATATCTTGTGCATCATGGGGGCGGATGGCCTTGGCGCAGAGAGCCTCGACCTTGCCCGGAGTATCCTTGCCTTCCAGCGTGGTGAGGTCGGTCATAGCCACGGCGAGGCGCAGTGCGAAATCCTTCGAGGCGCCCTTGATGCTGCGCGAGGCTGTTTTTGCGGTGCGTTCCGCGACAGCGGTTTCGTCGACCGGGCCGTGTTCCTCCAGCAGGCTTGCCACCGAGGGGGATTTCTGGCGTTTCATCGGGAGCATTCTTTTCCGTGCCGGGTGGTTTGCCAAGTTCCGATGGGCTGCATATGCATTCCGTTTCAAGTGGCGGCGTTCACTGCCTCCGTAACGCGGAGCGCGTCGAGATTTTCCCTCACATCGTGCACCCGGTGAAGCATCACTCCTTGGAGGCGGGCTGCGGTGGTGACCGCTACCGTGGGCCAGAGGCGCTTGGCGGGATCCGCGGATCCCGTGATTCGCGCGATGAACGACTTGCGGGAGGCGCCGAGCAGGAGCGGTCTTCCTGCCGGGGCGAGTGAGCCGAGCGAGCGGAGGAGGGCGAGGTTGTGTTCGTGGGATTTGCCGAAGCCGATGCCCGGGTCGAAGCAGATTCGTTCCGGCGGAATGCCGGCGGCGGCGAGAGTGTGCAGTCGGTCCACGAAGAAGGCGCGCACTTCCGCGGCGACATCTTCGTAGCGGGGGTTGAGTTGCATTGTTTCCGGGGTTCCCTGCCGGTGCATGACCACCACCGCGCATCCCGCTTGTGCGCAGACCGAGGGCATGGCGGGGTCGGCGGTCAGTCCGCTGATGTCGTTGATCATGTCGGCTCCGGCCCGCAGAGCCTCGTGTGCGACTTCCGCTTTGGTGGTATCGATCGAGATCCAGCCGTCCCAGAGAGCGCGCAGGGAGCGGAGCACCGGGAGGATGCGTTTCGTTTCCTCGTCGGCCGCCACCGGGCGGGCACCGGGCCGGGTGGATTCCCCGCCGATATCGATGAGGCAGGCCCCCTCGCGGACCATGGCAAGCGCGTGTTGGACGGCTGCCTCGGGTGACGGGTGGCGTCCTCCGTCCGAGAACGAGTCGGGCGTGACATTGAGAATTCCCATGATCCGTGCCTGTCGGGACAGGTCGAGGGATTTCACCGCGGAGTTCAGTACCATGTGGGTATGCGAGAGGAGGCTTGCGGGGAGGGAAGGGTGCCGGTAGTTTGTCGGTCATGTGGGTGCTGGCAATGCGGAAACGCCTCGTCTGTGTGCTTCTCGCCGCGATGTTTTGCGGTGATCTCCGAGCCGGGCCGGCCCGGGAGTTTGATGCCGTGGACGGTCCCAATGTGCGGGTCACGCGGCATGAGGACGGGGGGCGCACGATTTTCACCCGATCGCCCGACGAGCGCACTTTGACCAAGAAACGCTTCAGCGGCACTGGTTCCCTGTTGATGGTCACCGTGTACCGGATGGACGGCATGGGGAATCCGAAGGGATGCAACATTTTCGACGGGGGCAACCGGCGGCTTTTCAAGGTGAGTTACGGATACCGCAAGTCCGACGGCAGGCTGGTCGAGGAGCGGATGTTTGACGCGCAAAGGGTGCGCAACGATCCGAAGACCGGGCAGGAGATTCCGGTGCAGCGGGTGTGTTATGTCTACGACGCGCAGGGCAACCGCAGTGCGCCGATCGTCTACAACCTGTTGCCGGGCAAGACCTTCGAGGAGGTGTTCGGGGTCAAGTCCTCCGCTTTGGAGAAGAATCCCTTCCGCGAAGGTGGTGGCGGGGCCCGTTGATGTGCAGCGATGACGGTTTCCCCGCGGGTGTTGCTTTCCTTGTTGTCCGGTGCCGCGTTGGGGGCCGGAGGGTGGATGCAGGGGTTGCAGTTGCGGGAGCAGGGTGGTGGGGGAGGAGGCGCGCTCGAGGAGCGCTTGCGGATGGCGGAGGAGGAAAATCAACTGCTCAAGCGCGAGAACGAGTCCTTGCGTTCCCTCGCGCAGGGTGGGGGGGATGTTGCCGTGCCGCGGGATCTTGTCGATCGAGTGGAAAAGGAGAGTGGTTTGCGGTTCGAGAGTTCCCCGGTGGTGCGGCGGGTAGGCGAGGGAGAGTTGCGCGAGCGCGTGGCCGCCGCCATTGAGGCCAGGCTGGGTCCCTCGGGTGCGGATGACCGTCAGGAGGCTTGGCGATTGCTGGGAGTTCTGGGAAAGCAGGACGATCTCCTGCATCTTCTCTCCGCGGTGCGGTCCACTGGTGCGCGGGTGTGGTTTGATGAAACCACGGGCGAGGGTTGGGTGGCGCCGGATTTCCGGGTGGAGGATATTCCCGAGCAGGCGGCCCTCCTGCGCTTGCTCACGAGGATGGTGATCCACCAGCACTTCCCGGTGCCTCCTTCCTATCCCGGAGACGACGAGGCGAGGGCACTCGACGCATTGCACCAAGGGATTGCATCCGGTGCGGAGACGCGGTTTCTCTCTGCTGCGGCGCGGACCGTCGGGTTTCTGCCGATGAAGCAGAACCCGGATGCGGCGCGGCTTTTCGCCACCTTGCCATCCTTCGTGCGGGGCTTGACGATGTTTCCCGCGGTGGAGGGCAAGGCCTTTGCCGACACGCTTCACATCCGCGGTGAGGAGTCCGTGCACGCCGTGTTGGCGGATCCGCCGCGAAGCACTTCGGGAGTCCTGTTGCCGGGAGCCGTGGTGGACGAGAGGCTTTTCGAAGGGTGGGATGCCCGGTTGCGGGAGCCGTATCTGGTCGAGGGCATGGGGCAGCTCGGTTTGCGGTTGTGGATCGAGTCCGTGGAAGGGGTGAGGGGCGGCGAGGCTGGTCTGCCGCGGTGCGGTGCGTGGGAATCGTGGGTGGGCGATCGCTACGCGCTGGTGCCGGATGGCGAGGCGTCGGCAGCCGTCGTGTGGGAGCTTGCGTTCGCGGATGAGGCGGCGGCCCGGGGGTTTGCGGATTTTGTGGCCGGATGGATTGGCGGGATCGCGGGAGCGAAGCAAGTTGCGGTTGGTCCCGACGAGGTGTTTCTTGATGGCGAGGGCCGCAGTCTTGCCTTTTCCCGACCCTCCCCAACGCGGGTGCGATTGGTGAATGCCGCGAGTCGGGAAATGGCGGGCGCGTGGCTGGTGCAAAAGCCATGAGTTTCGCATCGATGGTGCTTACCTTGTTTCTGGTGCTTGATTCCTTCGGCAACCTCGTCTTTTTCCAGACCCAGTTGTCGCGCGTGTCCGAGGAGCGGCGGTTCCGGGTTTTGGTTCGCGAATTGTTGATCTCGCTCGCGGTGTTGGTGTTTTTCCTTTATGTCGGGTCCGATCTTTTGGGTTTGCTGGGCATTCGTCCCGCCACCTTGCGGATTTCCGGCGGGATTCTATTGTTCCTGATCGCCTTGGGCATGGTGTTTCCGGTCAAGTCCTTGCTGGAAGATCCCACGCGGGACGAGCCCTTCATCGTGCCTCTGGCGGTGCCGATGATCGCCGGGCCATCGGCGATTGCCTTGCTCTTGCTGCTTGGATCTGGCGATCCCGGTGCGAGGGGATCCATCCTGCTGGCCTTGTTGCTTGCGTGGGCGGCATCGTCGGCCGTGTTGTTGGCTTCGCCGTGGATCCTGCGTTGGATCGGCAGGCGCGGTACCGCTGCGTTGGAGAGGCTGACCGGTTTGCTGCTGATTTTGCTTGCCGTGCAGATGTTTCTCGACGGGTTGTCGTCGGCGGGTCTGCATGGCGGAGCGTTTGCGCCACCCGGGGTTCCATGATTGCAAGAAGGTTTAGTTTCGAGGGCAGGGTCCAGGGTATCGGTTTCCGCTACACCGTGAAGGATCTCGCGCGCGGCTTTGATGTATCGGGTTGGGTGAGGAATCTTCCGGACGGCACCGTGCAGATGCTTGCGGCGGGTGAAGAGGCGGAGATCGATGCCTTTCTGGGCGCGATTCTCCGCGATTCTCCGGTTGCAGGCAACATCCGGTCGCACCGCGTGTGGGACGAGCCCGTTCCCGCCGGGCTTGCCGGTTTCCGGATCGAGCGTTGAGCAAGTTTCAGGGCAGCTTCCACGCCTTGCGGAATCTCCCGTACTCCGCGCGCGGCAGGAGCACATAGAGCGGTTTGCGGGTCGGGTCGATCCACGAGATCATGCGGCGCAGTTCCGCTTCCGCCATGGTTGTGCAGCCGGCGGATGGTTTTCCGCCGTCTTGCCGCCAGATGTGGAAGAAGATCGACGATCCTGCGCCCGGGACTGTTGAGGGCGCTGCGTTGTGTGCGATGAACAATTTGAGCGAATGGGCCGGGTCCTGCTGTTTCATTTGTTGTTTGCGTTCCCATTCCGAGGCGGGTGGGCGGGGCAGCACCACATGGCGGTTGTAGAGTGGAGACCGCGGGTCCTCGACCCAGAGGTCGCGTGGAGTGACTTGGCGGTAGGGCAGGGCCGGGTGGAGTTCCATGCGCGGCGCGTAGCCCCAGACGCCGCCGAGGGAAAAAACCCCTGCGGGAGCTCTTCCGTCGCCTTCCTGTTTGCGGGTTGCGTTTTGCGGCACCGGGTGGAGTCCCGATCCCCAGACCAGTCCTTGTTTTCCCAGGCGGGCGGGCCAAGGGTTTCCCTCCGGTTTCCACTTTCCGCCATCGCGGCGGTAGCGTTGCAGCTGCGCGCGGCTGCTGTTCCAGTCCCCGGCGATGCCGACGATGCACTGCGACGAGGTCCGGGGCAGCGAGAAATCCGCGGTTGCGGGACCAGGGGCGAGTGCGCAGAGGGCCAGAGGCAGCGCGCGGGCCTGGCTCCAGAGCCGGGCGGTGGATCGTGATCCGGAACCGGGGAGGGATCCGGCGGCAGAGCGGCTCGAGCGTGCCCTCATGCGATACCTGTGGCGTCATCCGACCATGTGCGCAAGGCGGATCCGGGCGGTTTTGCGGCGGAACGGGCCCATGGGCATCGAAAATCCGGGATCGTTTGGTTTTTCCTCGCGACTTCGGGCGGTCAGCCTGTAGAACCGCCGCGTCGCGAAATGGCAGGCAAGCTTACGTATCGGGAGGCGGGGGTGGACACAAGGAGGGCGGCCGCCCTGGTGGGAGACATCAAGTCGCATGTGGCCCGCACCCAGGCCAAGCGCAAGCTGTGGGGTGCCTTCGGTTTGTTTGCTGCGTGTTACGATTTGAGCAGGTATCGCGAGCCGGTCATCATGACCGGATGCGACGGAGTGGGCACCAAGCTCGAGTTGCTTCTCGAGCACGATCTGTTGGAGACGGCGGGTCAGGATCTCGTGGCGATGAATGTCAACGACATCCTCACCACCGGAGGGGATCCCTTGTTGTTTCTCGATTACATCGGCATCGCCGCATTGGACGAGGAGAGGATCACACGTTTGGTGGCGGGTATGGCCGATGCCTTGTCTTCCTGTGACTGTATTCTGGCCGGGGGAGAGACCGCCGAGATGCCCGGCATCGTGCCGACCGGTGTCATTGAGCTTTCGGGATTCTGCATTGGATGCGCCGAGAAAGCCGATTTGGTCGATCCCACCACTGTTGCCGTCGGCGATGTGTTGGTCGGGTATGCATCGGACAGCATTCACGCCAATGGCTGGTCCTTGGTGAGGAGGTTTTTGCGGGAGCATCCCGGCGAGGTTTCCGAAGAAGAGTTGCGGGCCTGGTTGCGGCCGACGCGGCTGTATCACGATGTGGTGGGCGGGTTGCGTGCCGCCGGGGTTCGTCCCAAGGCGATGGCGCACATCACCGGTGGCGGGTTGCCGGAGAATCTCGAGCGCCTGTTCCGGGGCATGGGCGCGGATCTTGAGATCCCGCCATGGGACCTTCCGGGGATCGGCAAGTTGCTTGCGTGCGTCGACGGAGACGACCGTTTCCACACGCTCAACATGGGTGTCGGGTGGGTCGCGGTCGTTTCCGGGGGAGATGTCGACGCAGCCGTGGCCGCCGGTCCCGGGGGATTTGTGATCGGACGCATGGTTCCCGAGGAGGGGGTCCGGGTCCGGGTTTCCTGAAGCCAGCACCCATCCCGCATGAGCGATTTCATCGGACACGAATGCGGGATCGCCGCCGTGCGCCTGCGCAAGCCGCTTGCGTATTATCACGATCGTTACGGAACCTGCCTGTGGGGTCTCAACAAGCTGTTCCTGTTGATGGAGAAGCAGCACAACCGCGGGCAGGACGGCACCGGGATCGGTTGCGTGAAGTTGGGCATGCCGATCGGTCTGCCCTATGTGCACCGGCGGCGCGGCATTGAAAAGGACGCGCTGGCGGAGATTTTCCGCAAGGAGGTCAAGTCTTACGCCAAGCTCGTCCGCAAGGGCGTGTTGCGGCCCGATGATCCGGAGAGCGTCAAGCGGCACTTCGATTTCGGCGGCGAGATCCTCGTCGGGCATTTGCGCTACGGCACTTCCGGCGATTTCGAGGAGGGTTCCTGTCATCCCTACTTGCGCCGGAGCAACTGGCCGACCCGGACCCTGATGGTCATGGGGAATTTCAACATGACCAATGCGTCGGAGCTCAACGAGGTCCTGATCCGGCGCGGGCAGCATCCGGTGTTCGGCACCGACACCCAGACCGTGCTTGAGGAGATCGGGTACCATCTCGACGAGGCGCACACGGAACTGTACCACCGGTTGCGGGACGAGGGTGTTCCCGGCGAGGACATCCCGGAGAGGATTTCACGGGCTTTGGACATTCCGCAGCTTGTATCCGACGCCGCTTGTCGTTGGGACGGAGGCTACGCCATTTGCGGGGTGGTGGGCAACGGCGACATGTTCGTGATGCGCGATCCGCGCGGGATCCGTCCCTGCCACATGCTGGTGACCGACGAAGTTGTGGCCTTCGCCTCCGAGCGGGTGCCTTTGATGACCGTGTTCGAGGCCGAGCAGAGCGAGGTGAGGGCGGTGGATCCCGGGTCGGTGGTCACCGTAAAGTCCGACGGTACCGTTCTCGACTCCGTGTTTGCGGTTCCGCAGCGGTACACTCCTTGTTCTTTCGAGCGCATTTACTTTTCGCGCGGCAACGACCCGCAGATCTACCGCGAGCGCAAGGCCATGGGGGCCGCGCTGGTGCCGCAGGTTGTCGAGGCCATCGGCGGCTCCTTTGAGAAGACCGTCTTTTCCTTCATCCCCAATACCGCCGAGACCGCGTATCACGGGTTGATGGACGGCCTGCGCCTGTACCGCCGCCAACAGGTGCGTTCCGCGCTGCTTGGGGCCGCCGCGGACGGATTGCTCACGGCGGAACTCGTCGACGACCTCATCCTGCGCAACTGGCCACGCGGCGAGAAGATCGCGCACAAGGACATCAAGATGCGCACCTTCATCAGCCAGGAGAAGGGGCGCGACCAACTGGTGTCGCATGTGTACGACATCACCTACGGAGTGCTCAACCCGGGAGACACCCTGGTGGCGATCGACGACTCGATCGTGCGCGGCACCACCCTCAAACAGTCGATCCTCAAGATCCTTGCGCGGACGCGTCCCGGGAAGATCGTCGTTTGTTCCACCGCGCCGCAGATCCGCTATCCCGACTGCTATGGCATCGACATGTCCGAGCTCGGCAAGTTCATCGCCTTTCAGGCCGCGGTGGCCTTGCACCGGCGGGCCGGGCGGCAGTCCTTGCTCGACCGGGTCTACGAGGACTGCCGTTCCGAGTTGGGCAAGCCCGACGGTTTGCGCACCAACCGGGTGCGGGCGGTGTACGAGGCGTTTTCCGGCGACGAGATCTCGGCGGAGATCAGCCGCATGGTGTATCCCGAGCGCACCGATTGGCATGGGGAGGTGCAGGTCGTCTTCCAGACCATCGAGAACCTCAAGGCGGCGATCAAGGGGGACTGCGGCGATTGGTATTTCACCGGCGAGTATCCCACACCCGGTGGTTTCGCGATGGTCAATCAGGCCTATGTCCGTTGGTTCGAGGGGGTGGGTGGCCGCAGTTACGACCTTCCCCTCTGAAGTGGCGGTGCGGGCCTCATCCCGCCGTTTTCTTGTCCCGCGGCGGAAGGATGACCGACATCAAGGAGGCGGCCACGAGTGTGCAGACCACGATCAGCAGTGATAGTGTGGTGTCGATCTTGATCGACTTCTGTGGCTCGAGTCCGACCATACCGAGGTAGGGAGGTACGCTCAGCAGCAGGAGTTTCACTCCCACGAAGGCGAGGATCAGGATGAGTGCCGGCTTGAGGAAACGGAATTTCGCGATGAGGGCGGCGAGGCAGAAATAGAGCGCCCGGAGGCCGAGGATCGCGAAGATGTTGCTGGTGAACACGATGAAGGGATCCGGCGTGATCGCGAAGATCGCGGGGATCGAGTCCACCGCGAAGACGAGGTCGGTCACCTCCACGAGGATCAGCGCGAGGAAAAGGGGAGTGATCGACCAACGGGCGGAAAGGGTTCCGGGCGGGGGCGGTTCCTGAATTTCCCGACCCGTGGCGGGGTCGGTGCGGTAGGTCGGCTTGACCGTGCGGCGGGTGACGAAGCGTTGGCCGTCGTAGAAATCCACCACCGGCAGGAATTTTCGGCAGAGTCTCACCGCAATGTTTTGGGATGGATCGTCATTGCCCTTGATGAGTGCCATTTTGAGTGCGGTCAGCACCAGGAATCCGCCGAAGACGATGAGGATCCACTGGTATTTCATGATCAGCCCGGCGCCCAGGCCGATCATGGCGCCGCGCATCAACAGGGCGCCGATGATGCCCCAGAAGAGCACCCGGTGCTGGTATTTCGCCGGGACCGCGAAAAAGGAAAAGATCAGCGCGATCACGAAGATGTTGTCCATCGCGAGGGATTTCTCCACCACATAGCCCACGAGGTATTGTTTCGCCGCCTCCGCGCCCGAGACCACTCCCTGCACGATGATCGGCTGTTCGGGGACCTGTCCCGCAAGTTCGTGGGTATTGTAGCGCGGAGTGTCGAGGCCGAGGCCGAGCCAATTGGCGTCGTAGGCCTTGAAGACGAAGAACGAAAAGGCGAGCCCGCAGCTCAGCCAGATGACCGACCAGATGCCTGCCTCCTTCATCGACACCTCGTGCGCCTCGCGGTGGAAGACGCCGAGGTCGAGGGCGAGGAACGCGATCACCAGTCCGACGAAGCCGGCGTAGGCCCAGAATTTCATGTCGGCCGGCGGGGTGGAGGCGAGGAGGTCGGCGAGGATGGTCGTCATGGCGGGTGTCGGCGGGCGGGTATCGGCGGGCGGGTATCGGCGGGCGGGTATCGGCGGGCGGGTGTCGGCGCCTTGCGGTGTACGGCGGATGGTAGCCGGATGTATGATGGAGGGGATTGGAAAAATCGGTACCGATTCCACTTGCGCCGCGGTTTGCCGCCGGGAGTGCCTCAGGGGTTCACGACATGGACCGGCTTGCCGGAGAGGAAGGCCCTCACATTTTCAGCGCAGCCCATGATCAGGCGGGCACGGGCCTCGCGGCTTGCCCATGCCACATGTGGGGTGATCACGCAGTGGGGCGCCGTGAAAAGCGGATTGTCCGGAGCGGGAGGTTCCTGAGACAGCACGTCGAGTCCGGCGCCGGCAATGGTACCCGCGTGGAGGGCTTGCGCGAGCGCATCCTCATCCACCAGCGGGCCGCGGCCGGTGTTGATGAGCAGTGCGGTGGGTTTCATCAGTGCGAGTGTGCGTTCGCAGACGATGTGGCGCGTTTCGTCGGTGAGCGGGCAGTGAAGCGAGAGGACGTCCGCCTCCCGGAAGATCCGCTCGGTATCGGCGGTCTCGACGCCTTCGGGAGGGGTGGTGCTCCAATTTCTGCGCGATGCCAGCACGCGCATGCCGAAGGCCGTTCCGATGCGGGCCACCGCCGATCCGATTTCGCCGTAGCCGACGATTCCGAGCGTCTTGCCGGCAAGTTCGAGAATAGGGCGGCGGCAATAACTGAAGTCGGGGCAGCGGCTCCATCCGCCGCTGCGCACATCGCCAGAGAGTGCGCCTGCATCGTTGAGGAGTTCCAGAGCAAGCGCGAACACATGTTGCGCCACCGCGGGAGTTCCGTAGCCCGGCACATTCGTCACCACGATGCCGCGTTCCTTGGCGCTTGATGTATCGACGATGTTGAATCCGGTGGCGATCACGCCGATGTAGCGCAGCGCGGGAAGTGCCGAAAGAATTTCCCGGGTGAGGGGTGCTTTGTTCGTAATCACAATCTCCGCACCTCGGCAGCGAGCTATCGTTTCATCGATCGGGGTACGGGCGTGGATCTCGCAGGCGGCGATTTCCTCGAAGGGGGCCCAACTCAGGTCGCCGGGGTTGGTGGTGTGGGCGTCGAGAATGACGATCTTCATGGCGGAGAAAACAGGGGGGAGTCGGCGGCTCTTTCCTACCCAAGGGTCACAGCATGGCAAAACCATTTTCCGAAACAGGCCCCGATCACAATCCGGGCGGGGGAAAATCGGCTTTCGTCGCCGCCAGTTCGAGCAGTTCCGCGGCTCGCGAGACAAGTTCGTGCAACGGGAGTCCGGCGTTGGTCAGGGGGATCACCGAGTCGAAGATCCTTGAGGCGAGGATATCCGCATCGACGCGTCCGCAGAAGGCGGTGATGGGTTTCCCGAGTTGCCTCGCCATGCGGGCGATCGCGACGGGACCCTTGCCGCCGAGGCTTTGCGAATCGAGCGAGCCCTCGCCGGTGACGATCCACGATGCGGCGGCGATGCGCTCCCGCAGGCCGATCAGGGATGCGAGCCATGCAAAGCCCGGGACCATTCTTGCTCCCGCGAACTGCATGAGGCCGAAGCCGAGTCCGCCTGCTGCACCGGCCCCGGGAGATCGGGAGATGCGATCCCCTTGCGAGATGCGAACGAGCAAAGCCAGCGTTTCCTCCAGCACGACGAGGTCGTCGGCATCGGCTCCCTTCTGGGGGCCGAACACCGCGGTTGCGCCGGAGGGGCCGAGCAGCGGGTTGTCGACATCGCAGGCCGCCGTCACCTGCGGCATCGGCAGCATCCCGCTCGTGTCGATGCGCGCCAATTTTCCGTGTAGGGCAATCGGAACGGGTTCGAGTTCACTGCCGGCCTCGTCGAGGAAACGGACTCCGATCGCGGCCGCCATGCCGATGCCCCCGTCGTTGGTGGCGCTACCCCCGAGCCCCACGACCAGGTGATCGGCACCGCTTTCGAGCACGGCGTGCCGCATCAGTTCGCCGGTTCCGAAGGTCGATGCGCGCAGGATCCCCGACCCGGAGCCGCGGATCCTCCACATCCCCGATGCCTCCGACATCTCGATCACGGCCGTGCGGCCTTCGGGCCGCTCGGCGAGCAGGTAGCGCGCGTCGATCCTCCTCCCGAGGGGATCGTGCGCCGGGGTGCTTACCCAGGCGCCCCCGAGGGGTGCCTCCAGTGCGGCGGCTAATCCTTCCCCGCCGTCGGCGATCGGGAGCAGATCGATGAATGCATCCGGGAAACGCATTGCAAGTCCGCGGGCGATCGAAGCGGTTACCGTCGCCGCATTGAGTGATCCCTTGAACTTGTCGCAGGCGACGAGAATCCGGGTGGGTGGGAGGGTCATCCTTGCGCGATGCTGCATGGTTTGCGGCCTGCGTCGATGATGGAGCGCTCCACCAGCCCAGACCTTGGAACGATCATGTTTTTTGGAGGTCCTGCCGCAGGTTTGATTCCTGCGGACATCCGGTGTTGACACCATGTCCTTCCTGTCGGTTTTTCTTCTTCGTGGGGTCGGCGAATAAGGTCCGGGTTCTGTTGGCACTCATTTTGGGTTCCTTGGCATCCGTTGCATCGGCACGACTGGTTGAGTACGAACTGGAGGTCACGGAAATCCGTTGGAGCCCGGAACCGGGAATGCGGCCGGCGAGGGCGCTTGTGATCAACGGCGGGATCCCGGGGCCCACCCTGCGGTTCCGCGAAGGTGATCGGGCGAGGATCCGGGTCACCAATCGCCTGAAGAGAGAGGACACCTCGATCCACTGGCACGGTCTGCTTGTACCGCCTTCGGAAGACGGGGTTCCCTATGTGAACACTCCGCCGATCCGTCCCGGAGGGTCGCGGGTCTACGAGTTCCCGGTCCGGCAGGCGGGGACTTATTGGTACCACAGCCATTCCGGGCTGCAGGAGCAGCGCGGGATGTACGGATCGATCGTCATCGAGCCCGCCGCCGGGATGCGGCAGCGCACGCAGCGCGACCATGTCGTGGTGTTGTCCGATTGGACGCGCGAGCATCCGCAGGAGGTGATGCGTTCGCTGATGCGCGGCGACAGCTGGTATGCGTACCGCAAGGGGTCGATGCAGAGTGTGCTCGGAGCCGCGAAGGCGGGTTCGCTTGCTGACTTTTGGGATCGTGAGAAGTCGCGCATGCCCGCGATGGATGTCTCGGATGTCGCCTACGATGCGTTTCTGGCCAACGGCCGCCGGTCCATCGACCTCGGCGGCAAGCCGGGGGAGCGTATCCGCCTGCGTTTCATCAACGCCGGTGCCGCGACCTACTTCTACCTGCAGTCCGCCACCGGGCCGATGACGCTTGTTTCCGGGGATGGACAGGACATCAAGCCGTTGCCCGAAAAGCGGGTTCTGATCGGGATGGCCGAGACCTACGATGCGGTGGTGACGGTTCCCCGGAGCGGAAAATGGGAGGTTCGGGCGACGGCGCAGGATGGCTCGGGGCACGCCTCGGTCTGGATTGGCAGCGGCGAAGCCCATCCGGCGCCGGAGATCCCGAAGCCGGATCTCTACGACATGGAATCCCACCTCATGGCTGCGCTGGACGAAGAAGAGGGTGATGGAAACGCCGAGCGTCCGCTCGCTCCCTACCGGCGGATGCGTGCGGCCGTGTCCACCGCGTACGCCGCCTCCCTGCCGCGGCGCACGGTCGAGTTGCGTCTCACCGGCGACATGACGCGCTATTTCTGGTCGTTCAACGGCAAGACCATGGCCGAGGACGGCGTGATCGGGGTCAAACAGGGGGAGGTGCTCCGTCTGGAGTTGATCAACGACACGATGATGCATCATCCGCTGCACCTCCACGGTCATTTTTTCCGGGTGGTGGACGAGGAGGGTTCCGCCGGGGGGCGGGCGCCCCTCAAGCATACGGTCGATGTGCCGCCGATGGGGAAACGGATCATCGAGTTCGAGGCCGACGAGAAGGGCGACTGGCTGTTCCATTGTCATCTGCTCTACCACATGCATTCCGGCATGGCCCGGGTCTTTTCCTACGAGGGGCAGGGAGAGGGTCATCGTCCGTCGCTGGGCGAGCACGCGAGGGATCCTTGGTATTTCATGACGGAGGGTTCGGTGCAGAGCCACATGTCGATGGGTATGGTCGGTTTCATGAACCCCCGCAACGACCTGCAGCTCCGCTGGGATGCGGGAATCGAACATCACGACCACGGGGACGGCCACGATCATGAGTTCGACTACGAAGCCGATGTGCTGTGGCGCAGGGTGTTCAGCCCGGACCTCGCATCGGTGCTCGGTTGGCGGATGACCGACCGTGAGGGGGAAGAGGACCGGGCCTTCGCCGGCGTCGAGTACCGCCTGCCCTACCTCGTCGAGAGTTCGCTCGAGGTCGACAGCGAGGGCGATGTGAGGGTCGGCATCGGCAAGACCCTGCAGTTGACCGACCGCATCACGGGTTTTGGGGATGTCCGTTACGACAGCGGGAGCGGGTGGGAGTGGTCGGCGGGCGCGGACTTCCGGATCAGCAAGAAGTTTTCCCTGATCGGGCAGTACCACTCCGAGCATGGAGTGGGGGCGGGCCTGGGATTCAGGTTCTGAAAGTTCCCGCGCTTCCGGGATTTGCTTTGTGTTCGACCCGGCATATTCTCGTCCCATGAGAACAACATCCTCCGCATCTCCGCTCCATTGCCTGTTGTCGTGCCTGCTGATGTTCGGCGCAGTATCCGCCGGGGCGGCTGAGACGAAGCCGTATCCGCTCTCCACCTGCATCGTGACCGACAACAAGCTCGGCTCGATGGGGACGCCGGTGACCTTGGTTTACGAAGGGCAGGAGGTGAAATTCTGCTGCAAGCCCTGCGTGAAGAAGTTCCGGAAGGATCCGGCAAAATACCTCGCGAAGATTCAGAAAAAGAAAAGCCGCTGACTCCGCGGTTCGGCTGGTGCGGACTTATCACGGACTCGGGGATCAATCCGCTTTCTTTTTGTCTAGGGTCACGATGTTGCGTTCCGGATACATTGAGCCGTTGTCGTCGATGTATTCGTGGATCCACTTCAGGTGGACGAGGTCGCCTTCCTTCAGGTCCTTGATTTTCAGCCGGAGCTCCTGCGGGATTTTCGCATTGCCGAGATTGTCCTCGATGAGGATGTCGAAGCGTTCCTGCTTCGGATCGCCGTATTCGCCGGGTTTGCGGTAGGTGAGGTACTTGGTCACCCCGAAGGAAGCCATGTTGCCCGAGTGGCCGCAGCGGTCGGGGCAGAGGGAAGTGCGGCCCATGCAACGATGTGTCCCGACTCCGAGGAAGCGTGCCTCGGTGTCGTGCTCGGAGAGCAGTTCGCGTTTCACGGGTTGCTTGAGTTTGGCCTCCACCGCCTTGCGCCACTCCGCGGATCCCCGTGCGGGGCCATTTCCGTCCGCATCGACCACCCCGAGTTTCCGTGCCAGCGCGTCGGCCCATTCGTCGGAGCCGATGTCCGGTCCGTGGCCCTGGGCATCGGTCACCGGTCGGCGTGCCTCCGCCCATTTTGCCCAATCGTTCCAAGGCTCGGGCGGCAGATCCTGCCCGAAGCAGAGCTGGGCGGCGAGGGCGAGCGAGGCGGCGAGCAGCGTCCGGAATTTCATGGCTGCGGGAATTCTCTCCGGGAAATCCGCCTCAAGCAAACAGATCCTTCACCACTTTCGCGGGTTCGACGCCGGTGAGGCGTTGGTCGAG
>CAZMUK010000052.1:0-14273 GCA_964569415.1 uncultured Luteolibacter sp.
CCGGAGGCGCCATCACCGCCCAGAACTGGCTGTGGTTCCAGTGGCCTCCGCCGTGGTTGCGCAGGGCGGTGCGGACTTTTTCATCAGCGACTCCGGGGAGATCGGCGAGGAGGGTCGGGAGAGGTTTTCCCGCAAGGGCGGGAGCCGCCGCGAGCGCTTCGTTGAGGCCCTTCACATACGCTGCGTGGTGTTTCCCGTGGTGGATCTCCATGGTCCGCGCGTCGATGTGCGGTGCCAGCGCATCGGTCGGGTAGGGCAGCGCGGGAAGCGTCGCGCCGGAGGCGGTGGCCGCGGGGCTGCGGCCGGTCAGGAAGGTTCCGGCGAGGGCGAGGGCGGAGCCCTGCATGAAGAGGCGGCGGTTGGTTGAGAGAGGATGGTTCATGGATCGGTAGGTAGCCCGGATCCGTGGAAATTCAATCCGGGATTCCAAGGGGGGTATTCTGGTTGCCGCGAGCCGAGCTGTAGTGGCGCGCGAGCGATGCGGTGAGGGCATCGGCGTATTCGCGGAAGATCGAGGGCAGTTCGCGTCCGTTGAACCCGCGGGTTCCCCCGTAGTCGCCTGCGGCCATGCGCGGGTGGTCGGAGGTGGAGTTCATCACATAGGGTTCCATGAACAGCACCGGGCAGTCGTAAAGCCGGTTGGCGAGAAGGTTGCGGGCCCAGAGGTAGGAGTTTGCATTCACCGGGCGGGCGTTGGGGGCATCGGGCGGGTAAAGGAAGGGCGGCAGTTGGGTGGCACCGGAAAAGACCTCCGCCACGGTGCCCGCGACTGCCGCTTCCTCGTGGTGGATGCCGGAGGCGAGTTTGCGGATCATCGCGTAGCGTTGGTCGGCGAATTTCAATTCCGAGTCGCTGTAGGCTCCGTTGAGCAGGATGTGGAAATGGCTGCGATCGGTCAGTTCCGGTTGGTCCGGATTTCCCCAGGGTTCGGCATTGAAGTGCAGGCAGACGAGTAGGTCGGGGCGGATGCGTTCATTCACCAGATCGGCGCGCGCGCGGATTTCCGCGGTGCGGTAGAACAGCTGTTCGGCGAGTTTGCGCGGGGAGAGTCCGCCTGCCGGTATGGCGGGCGCGCTGTGTGCCTCCTCCTGCAGGGATTCCGGACGCAGGGTGGTGACGGGTTCCGCGTTCTTGCGGACGAGGGTCACTTCCGCGCCGAGCTTCTCCAAGCGTGGTTTGAGGAGTTGCGCGACTTTGAGCGTCATGTCGCCCTCCATTACGGGGGCGGAGGATCCCACCTGAAGGCGGCGTTCCTCCATGCGAGCCCAGGATCCGCCGATGTGGCCGGGATCGATCGCGATGCGGATGCCTGCCAAGGGCTGGTTTTCGGGTGCGGGCGGCATTTCGGAGGCCTTGCGCCAGTAGCGGGCCATGTTTCCGGCGGTGCCGGGTTTCGCGAAGCGGAGCAGGTAGCGATCCTTCGGGGCGGGTTCGCCGGTGAGGATCGTGGCGGAATCGGGCCCGAGTTCGATATGTTCGCGCCATCCGCCGCCGGTGGTGAATACGGTGGTCAGCAGGGATTCGAATTCCGTGCGGGTCACGGATTCCTGAAGCGGGTCGAGGCGCGACCAGTCCGGTTGCATCGCGAGAGGGGAAAGGGGCGTGACGCGGGAGTCGGCCGGTTGCCGGGGCGGGTTTCTTTCCTCCGGTGTGTGATCGCGGCGCGCCAGCCACAGGCCGAGCAGCGCGAGGGCGAGCAAGGCCGCCACAGGCAGGATCGGCTGGAGCGTGCGTTTCATGGAAAATCGGTTTGAGTACGGGTCGCGGTCGTGGATTCTTTGCGCCGCGGGAAGATCCCGCGGTTTTCATCCATGTCCAGCATCCGCATTCTTTTCCTCGGGGACATTGTCGGAGAGCCCGGCCGTCAGGCGGTGATCGATCATCTTGCGACGATCCGGGAGGAGGAGGATGTCGATTTCGTCGTGGTCAATGGCGAGAACGCCGCGGGCGGCAAGGGGATCACGCCGCGGATCGCCATCGACCTGTTGCGCGCGGGTGTGGCGGTCATCACTACCGGCGACCATGTGTGGGACCAACCGGAGATTGTCGACTATTTCCCGACCGAGCCGCGTTTGTTGCGTCCGCTCAATTATCCCGAGGGTACGCCGGGGCGGGGCAGTGTCGTGTTGGAGACCCGCAAGGGCCGGGTGGCGGTGATGCAGGTGCAGGGGCGTTCCTTCATTCAACCGCCGTTGGAAAATCCGTATCTTGCCGCCGAAAAGGAGGCCTTGCGTTTGCGGGACGAAGGGGTGGGGCCGATCTTCGTCGACTACCATGCCGAGACCACCAGCGAGAAGATCGCGATGGGACGGATGCTCGACGGCAGGGTGACGGCGGTGGTGGGCACGCACACCCATGTGCAGACCGCCGATGAGCGGGTGTTTCCCGGCGGGACCGGGTACTTGACGGATGCGGGCATGTGCGGGCCGGACGAGTCGGTGCTGGGGCGATGTGTCGAGTCGGTCGTCTGGCGTTTCCGCACCGGGTTGCCGACCCGGTTTCCGATTGCCAAGGGGCCGGTGCGTTTGTGCGGGGCGCTTGTGGATGCGGATGCGGAAAGCGGCGCCTGCAGCGGCATTCGCCGCTTCGTCAGGGTGGTGGAAGTTTGAGCGGTGGAGTGCGGTTGCCGCGGGCCGGTTCAGGCGAGGCGGTCGCGGAAGTCGCGGTAATCGAAGCGCCGGACCACCTCGACGCGGCCGTCCTCATGCTGCAGCGCGATCGGCGGGTGTTTCACTCCGTTGAAGGTGGTGGTCTTGACCATCGTGTAGTGGGCCATGTCGTCGAACACCAGGATGTCGCCCGGGCGGAGAGGGCGCGGGAAAGCATAGTCGCCGATCACATCGCCGGCGAGGCAGGTCGGGCCGCCAAGGCGGCAGGGCCATGCGGAGGAGGAATCGGTTTCCGCCGTCGGATCCCCTGCGGGGTGGTAGGATTCCCCTTCCAGCATTACCGCGGGTCGGCCGCTGCCCGAGCCGTCTCTTTCCGTGAGGAACACATTCGGGCGGTAGGGCATTTCCAGCACATCCGGCATGTGAGCGGTGGCCGAGACATCGAGCACCGCGAGGTGGCGGCCGCCGGAGGAGAACACATCCATCACCGTGGCGCGCAGCACGCCGGTGTGGATCGCCACCGCCTCGCCGGGTTCGAGCCAGACCTCCACGCCGTACTCCTCTCGGGTTTGGCGGATTAGCCGCACGAGGCGTGCGCGATCGTAATCCGGTTTCGTGATCCAGTGGCCGCCGCCCATGTTGAGGTAAGTGAGCTGCGGGGAGCGCAGCAGGTGTCCGAAGCGTTCGCGCACCGCGTCGAGAGTGGTCTCCAAATCGTCCGCCCCTTGTTCGCAGAGCGTGTGGAAATGAAGACCGGAGATTCCGCGGAGGTCCGCATGCGCGAGCATTCCGGCGGTGCTGCCGAGGCGCGATCCCGGCGAGCAGGGATCGTAGGCGGGCGTGTGGCCGGTGGAGCATTCGGGATTGATGCGCAGGCCGCAGAGCAGTTCGCCGCTGCGGCAACGCGGGTGGGCCGCGACCGGTCCGCGGAAGCGGTTCCACTGCGAGGGCGAGTTGAAATCCAGGTGGTGGGCGAAGTCACAGAGTTCGTGCACATCCGCCTCGTCGTAGGCCGGTGAGTAGGCAAGAGTGTGCTTTCCGAAATGTTCGTGCGAGAGCCGTGCCTCCCAGAGGCCCGAGGCGCAGCATCCGTCGAGGTCGTCGCGGAGGAAGGGGAAGGTCTTCCAGCAGGCGAAGGCCTTGAGGGCGAGCGCCACCTTGCAGTCTGCCTCGCGCGCCACCTCGCGCAGGATCGCGGTGTTGCGCTTCAGGGCCGCGACCGAGATGAGGAACATGGCGGCTGGTTCAGGCGGTGACGCGGACATCGGCGCAGCGCGCGCAGAGACCGGTCGGGGCGGGAGGCTCGTGTTTGCGGCAGCGCGGGCAGAGCGGGTGGTTGCTGCGCGAAGCGGTGGCGGCGAGCATCTCGCCGACGGAGGCTTCGAGGTCGGCCACGATGAAGAATTCCGTGGCGAACTCCCGGTCGTTGAGCAGCGGAAGCAGGGCGGCGTCGGCGGCCGGCACGGTGACCTTCAGCTGCGCCTCGTTGTTGCGGCTGAACTCCTTGGCCTGCACCTTCGCCTCGATTGCCGTCTGCACCGCGTATTTGATTTCGAAGAGCCGTTCTATCGTGCGGGTGGCCTCGCCCGGCGCGAAGGCCGGGTCCGGTTGCGGGAAGTCCTGCTCGTGCACACTGCCATCGGTGAAGGGCGCGTGTTCCCAAGCCTCGTCGGCCGTGTAGACCAGCACCGGGGCGAGCAGGCGGGACAGCGCGAGGAAGATGTCGTGCATCGCCCGTTGCGAGGCCAGCCGGCGCGGGGAGTCCGCCGGATCGCAGTACATCCGGTCCTTGGTCACATCGATGTAGGTGGCCGAGAGATCGTGGGTGCAGAATTGGTTGAGCGCGTTGAAGACCTTGCGGAACTCGAAGGCCTCGTAGGCGCGCAGGCATTCCCCGACCACCGCGTGGAGGCGTTCGAGGATCCAGCGGTCGAGCAGCGTCGGTTGCGCGGCATCGGCGGCGGACGCATCGAACCCGTCGAGGTTGCCCAGGAGAATGCGCAGGGTGTTGCGGATGCGGCGGTACGGCTCGGTCACCTGTTTGAACAGATCCTCACCGAAAGGAACCTCGTTCTGCCAGTCGACCGATGACACCCAGAGCCGCACGATGTCGGCGCCGTACTGGTTGACGAAATGGGCGGCATCGATTGGTTTGCCTGCCTTCTCCGCCTCGGATTTCGAGAGTTTTTTCCTGTCCTTGTCGACCACGAAGCCGTGGGTCATCACCGCCTTGTAGGGGGCGGATCCGCGCCATGCCACGCTGAGCATCAGCGAGCTCTGGAACCAGCCGCGGTGTTGATCGGTCGCTTCGAGATAGAGGTCGCAGGGCGAGTGCAGTCCGGGCCGCGCATCGAGCACCGACACATGCGAGCAGCCCGAGTCGATCCACACATCGAGCGTATCGCGGCACTTGCGCCACGCCGGGGGCAGGCCGAGCAGGGCGGTGGTTTCCGCATCATTCTGGGCGAACCAGAAATCCGTGCCGCGGGATTCCACCGCATCGGCCACCTTGCGCGCGGTATCGGCACAGAGCACGGGTTTTCCCGCCTCATCGAAAAACACCGGCAGCGGCACACCCCAGGTCCGCTGGCGGGAGATGCACCAGTCCGGGCGGGCCTCCACCGTGCCGTGGATGCGGTTGCGTCCCCAAGCCGGGAGCCATTCCACTTTGTCGATTTCGGCAAGTGCGGTGGGGCGCAGGGTTTCGAGGGAGATGAAGAACTGTTCCACCGCGCGGAAAATCACCGGCGTCTTCGACCGCCAGCAGTGGGGGTAGGAGTGGCGGTGGGTTTCCTTTCCGAGCAGGCAATCCGTCCCGGCGAGGATGTCGATGATGCGTTCGTTGGAAGAGAACACATGCTGGCCCACGAGTTCCGGGATTCCGGCCTCATCGGTGAAGCGTCCGTCGTCATCCACCGGCGAGAGCACGCCGAGTCCGTATTGGCGACCCGCGTTGTAGTCGTCGGCGCCGTGGCCCGGGGCGATGTGAACCACGCCCGTGCCGGTGTCGGTCGTTACGAAAGGTGCGTTGATCACCAGTGAGGTCCGCGGCAGGAAGGGGTGGAGTGCGACGAGTCGTTCCAGATCGCGTCCCTTGCACTCGGCGATGGTTTCCCCCGCTTCGAAACCCGTGCGTTTGCAGAAGTCGCCGATCAGGTCGCGCGCCATCACGAGCAGTTGCGGAGAGGTCCCATCCTTGTGGAAACGCGTGGCGGCGTAGGTGAATTCCGGGTGCACGGCCAGCGCGAGGTTGGCGGGCAGCGTCCAAGGGGTGGTCGTCCATATCACCATTGCGGCATCGGCAGGCAGCGGATGGGCGGGTGGCGAGGGTTGGTCTGCGGCGGGAGCCAGCGGGAATTTCGCGAATACCGCGGGACTTTCCTTTTCCTTGTATTCCACCTCTGCCTCGGCGAGCGCGGTTTTTGCGCCGTAGGACCACTGCACGGGCTTGCGCGACTGGTAGACGCAGCCCGACTCCACCAGTTTCGCAAATACCCGCAGGATCCCCGCCTCGTAGGCCGGGTCCATCGTCAGGTAGGGATGTTGCCAATCACCGAACACCCCGAGGCGGCGGAACGATGCGCGCTGGATGTCGATGAAGCGGTTGGCGAATTCCGTGCAGCGGCGGCGGATCTCCGTCGGATCAAGCCCGGCCGTCTCCTTCACCACCTTGAACTCGATGGGCAGGCCGTGGCAGTCCCAGCCCGGCACGAATGGGGCCGCGTGCCCGGCCATCGTTTTCGATTTCACCACGAAGTCCTTGAGCACCTTGTTGAGGGCCGTGCCCATGTGGACATCGCCGTTGGCGAAAGGCGGTCCGTCGTGGAGCACGAACTCCGGCGCACCGGCGTTGCGTCGCTTCGCGAGGATGCGCTCGTAGAGGCCCGCCTTTTCCCAAGCCGCGAGGCGGGCCGGTTCGTTGCGCACCAGATCGCCGCGCATCGGGAAGGTCGTCTGCGGGAGGATCAGGGAATCCTTGTAGCCGGAGGAGGGTTCGCTCATGGCGGGGCGCGGAAGCTAACAACCCGCCGGGAGGGGGTCAATCACGGGAAAACACGGCGGAATGGCGATTTTGCGATTGAAGCGGCGAATCCGGCCGTATTGGTTTCCGAATCATATGCTAACCGTCTCCCGCAGGCGTTTTCTCGGCGGTTCCGCGGCCGCCGCCGCTCCGATGTTCGTCCCCGGTCTGCTTCGCGGAGGGGAGGCGGCACGGCCCTTGAATGTCGCGGTGATCGGCTGCAGCGGCAAGGGCTTGAGCGACGCCACCGAAATCGCCCCCGGCAACCGCATCGCGTTCCTTTGCGACATCGACCGCGCGATCGCCTACGGTCCGACGGGTGCGGGCGCCAAGTTTCCCGATGCGCGGTTCTTCAGCGACTACCGCGAGATGTTCGCCGAGTGCGCCGACAAGATCGATGTCGTGACCATTTCCACGCCCGACCACATGCATTTCGCGATTGCGCTCGAGGCGATCCGCCGCGGCAAGCCGGTGATGGTGCAGAAGCCCCTGAGCAACAACCTCCGGGAGGTGCGCGTGCTCGCGGAGTATGCAAGGAAAAAGGGCGTGCTCACGGTGATGGGCAATCAGGGAGCGACCTTCACCGGAACGCGGCTCGCGCGCGAGTGGATCGAGGCCGGCGTGATCGGCGAGGTCAAGGAGGTCTACTACTGGACCAACCGTCCGATCTGGCCGCAAGGCAAGGGTCTGGTGTTTCCCGAGGCTCCGGTGCCGAAGGATATCAACTGGGAGGTGTGGCAGGGAAATTGTTCGGTGGACCGCCCCTACAGCCCCAAGATCCATCCGTTCGCCTGGCGCGCGTTCTGGGACTACGGATGCGGCGCGCTCGGCGACATCGCCTGCCATTCGTTTTACCAAGCCTTTTGGGCGCTCGACCTCCGCGGTGATTTCGAAGTCGAGCTGGTCGATTCCGGCCCCTTTGACGATGCCACCGCGCCCGAATTTTCCACGATGGAGTACCGCTTTCCTGCGAGGGGCGCGCGGGGCCCGGTGCGGTTCGTATGGCAGGACGGCATCAAGGATCCGAACACCGACAAGAGGTTCCGCCGTCCGCCCGGACTTCCCGCCGACCTCAATCTGCCCAAGGATTTCGCGCAGGCGATCGTGGGAACGGAGGGCACGCTCTATCTTTCGGATCCCTATGGGCGGTCGGCTCCGGCCGTGTATCCTGAAAAGCTCCGCGAGAGGGCGAGGGCGGTGAAGCCGGTGTACGCGCGGGTGCTGGGTGGCCCGACCCAGGAATTGTGCCGTGCGGTGCGCGGACAGGGCCCGGTGCCGGTGTCGAATTTCGCGGAGAGTGCCGGTCCGCTCACCGAGCTCGCCCTGGTCGGCAATCTCGCCCTGAGGCTGGGCCGCAAGATCGAGTGGGACTCGGCGAAACTCGAGGCCCGGGGCTGCCCGGAGGCTGCGAAGTTTATCGAAAGGCGGTATCGCAAGGGCTGGGAGCCCGATCTTTCCTGAGAATCCGAAAGGATGGGGTATTGCCTTTCGTAGAGGACCTGACAGCATCAAGGCGCCCGTTCCCCAAGCACGGGCGCCTTTTTTCCACGATTCCTCTCCCTCTCTATGTCTGAAGACCAGGAAACTCCGTCCGCTCCAAGCAACACGCTTGGGTTCGTGTATGCCTCCCTCCTCGCCCGGCTCTGGCTGGGTGTCCGCGCGGTGCAAACCGGCGTGGAGAAATACGCCGGGTCGGCCGCATCAAGCGAGGTGGTGAAAGTGGACGGAACGCCGAACGCCGAGGGGCTCACCGCCGCGGCCTCGCAAAAGGTCTACGCCCTTGCCAACTACCACGGCGTGCCCGCTCCGTTGCTCTCGAAATTCCAAACCGAGCCGCTGATGCCCGGGAAGCTGCTGCCGCTTTACGACAAGGTTCTCGGTCCCTCGTTGGTCATCCTCGGCGTGGCCATCCTGCTGGGCTTGTTCTACCGCTCCTCGCTTTTCCTGCTCGGCCTGCTCTACATCAGCCTCACCTGGGGCCTGATCCTGATCAAAGAGGATGGCGGCGTCGCCTGGTTGGCATCGCACCTCATCCTGATTGTCGCCGCCCTCGCGCTCGCAGGATACAATCGCGTAGCAGTCTTGAAAAAATGGTGAACCCCGAACCCAGTTCCGCGGCCGGCCTCAGTCGGCGCGATTTCCTCGCCAAGGGCGCCGGTGCCGGCCTCGTGCTCGGCGCGCCGGGTTTGCTGAAGGCCGCCGCGCCCGGCTCCCCGGAGACGATCCATGTCGCCCTCGTGGGTTTCGGCAAGCAGGGGGCCGTGCTCTTCAACTGCCTCAAGAACATCCCCGGCCTGCACTTCCAGGCGGTGTGCGACATTTCGAATTACAACCGCCAGCGCGGGATCGGCCAGATCTACGCCCACCAGAAAAGCAAGGCGAAGGGCTATGTCGACATCGACGAGATGCTGGTCACCGAGAAGGGCCTGGATGCGGCGATCGTGGCGACCCCGGATTTCTGGCATGCACCCCACACGGTGAAGTGCCTCGAGGCAGGTCTCCATGTTTACTGCGAGAAAATGATGTCCAATACCATCGAGGGTGCGCGCTCGATGGTGAAGGCCGCGGAAAGCACCGGAAAGCTCTGCCAGATCGGCCACCAGCGCCGCAGCAATCCCCGCTACCGCTTCACGCTCAACCGTCTGCTCAAGGAAAAGAAGATCTGCGGGCAGATCGTCAATATCAACGGACAATGGAATCGTTCGCTGAGCGCCTCCCAGGACATCGGCGGCGAGAAGATCGCGGCGAACCTTACCGTGCCGCAGGATGTGCTTTCGAAGTACGGGTTCCGGGACATGCACCAGTTCCTGAACTGGCGGGTCTACCGCGACCTTTCCGGCGGGCCGATCTCCGACCTTGGGGCCCACCAGATCGATGTGTTCAACTGGTTCCTCGGCTGCGCGCCCAAGCGGGTGTTCGCCACCGGCGGCAACGCCTACTTCCGCGACCGGGAGCAGTTCGACAATGTGATGTGCCTGCTCGACTACGACACACCGCAAGGTGAGGTGCGTGCGTTCTACCAAGTGCTCACCACGACCAGTGCCGGCGGCGGGTTCTGGGAGAATTTCCTCGGCACCGACGGTTCGGTGAAAATTTCCGAAATCGCCTCGAATTCCGCGATTTACCGGGAGGCCAGCGCCCCGCCGTGGGACGATCTGGTGGCGCGGAATTTCCTGATGCGCCAACCGGCGCCGCCACGCCCCGCTCCGTCCGCGGATGCGGTGGCCTCCTACGCCTCGGCGGCGCCCGAGGTGTTCGACCTGCCGGGCGGCTTCCACAAACCCGCCCACCAACCGCACCTCGAGAATTTCTTCGACGCGGTCCGCGGCAAGGCGAAGCTCCGTTGCGACGCACGCCATGCCTTCCAGAGCGAGGCGCCGATTTTCTGGATCAACCCCTCCGCCCGCGAACGCCAACCCATCGACCTCACCCCCGAACACCTCGCCGTATGATCACCATCCCCACATCCATGAACATGAAGACCACGCTCGCCGCCCTCGCTCTCTCGGTTTCGGCCCTGTTCCTTCCCTGCTGCGGCAAGAAGGCGGGATCCGCTCCCGGTGGGCAGTCCGGCGGAACCGCTGGCGGTGTGCCACTCGAGGTGGAGTTCCCGCCGGAAATCATCGAGGGAACGCCGCGCGCGATCGACCGCCCCGGCCTCATCGAGGCTCCGAAGGCGGCACCGTCGTTCCTCGCGCCCGAAGGCACGGTCCTGCTTTCCAAAGGCAAACCGGTCACCTGCAGCGGCGACGGTCCGCTGATCGGCGAACTCTCGGCCGTTACCGACGGATCCAAGGAAGGGGGCGACGGCTACTATGTGGAACTCTTCGACGGTCCGCAGTGGGTGCAGATCGATCTCGGAGCCAGCGCCGAGGTCAACGCGGTGTGGATCTGGCACTTCCATTCCGAGGTCCGCGCCTACGACGATGTGATCGTGCAAATCTCGGACGATCCGGAATTCAAGAGCGGCGTCACCACCGTCTTCAACAATGACTACGACAATTCGTCCAATCTCGGCAAGGGTGCGGACAGCCCCTACGCGGAGAACCGCTTCGGGAAGGTCGTCGATGGCAAGGGCACCAAGGGCCGCTATGTGCGCCTGCACAGCAAGGGCAACAGCTCCAACGAGATGAACCATTACATCGAGGTGGAAGTCTACGGAAAGGCGGGATGATCCCCGGCGCCGCCCGCCCCGCCGGGCCGACAGACAAACCCGGGTTCCGGCGTCGCTTTTCCCGTGTCCATGAAAACCTCGTGTCTGCAGGGTGTTTGTGTCGGGCTGGGACTTTTCGCGTTGTGCGGCGCGATTGATGCGCGCGAAGCGGCGCGCACCCCAGCCGATCTCCGGAATCTGGAGGCCAAGGTGTCCGGCGTGGCTGCGGAGTGCCTGCCGGCGACGGTGGCGCTGCTCTCGGCCGAGGTGGGATCCTCCGGCTCGGGAGTGTTGGTTTCCCCCGACGGATTGATCCTCACCGCCGCGCATGTGATCCAGGGCGCGGAGAGGGTGCAGGTGGTGTTTCCCGACGGGAAACAATCGGAGGGTCGGGTGTTGGGGGCGAATTTCTCGAAGGATATCGCGATGGTGCAGATGAGCGGAAAGAACCTGCCTTTCGTGAAGCTCGGGATCTCCGGCGATCTTTCCGCCGGGGATTGGGTGGTGGCGTTGGGGCATTCCGCGGGATTCGATGCCACCCGCACCCCTCCGGTGCGCTTCGGGCGGGTGATTTCCGACGGCCCCGGAAATTTCCTCACCACCGACTGCACCCTGATCGGCGGCGACTCGGGTGGCCCACTCTTCGACCTCGATGGGAAACTGGTGGGCATCCATTCGTCGATCGGTCAATCGCTCGAGAACAACAACCATGCCGGGGTCGACGGCTTCCGCGCCGACTGGAATCGCATGCTCGCCGGGGAAGTCTGGGGGGAACTCGCCCTGAACCCTTTCGCGAATCCGGAGATGCCGGTGCTGGGGATCGGCATGGGAAACATGCGGCGCGGACTGCGTGGCGTGTTGGTGGAGTCGGTGGTGCCCGATTCGCCCGCCGCGGCCGGGGGAGTGCGCGTGGGCGACATCGTCAGCAATTTCGACGGCAGCAAGGTGGCCGATGGCGCCCAGTTGCTGAAACTTCTGGCGAAGAGGCAGGCGGGCGACAAGGTGAAACTGGGCATCCGGCGCGGTGAACTCGCACTCAATGTGGATGTGGAATTGAAACGGAGGACCGATCTCTACACGCGATGAAGCCGACGATTCCGGGATGGTGCTGCGCGGGTGTCCTGCTGCTGGCGGGGACGACGGGAGGACTGTGCGCCGATGAGGAGGACATCCCTCTGCTGAGTCCCGAAGAGCGGCGCGCGGTCGACGAGCAGTCGGGCGACTTCCAGCAGGCCTTGCAACCCGCCCTTTCGAAAGCGGCGGAATCCACGGTGCGGATCTGGGCCGGCAAACGGCGACTCGCCTACGGGACCGTGGTCGGTGACGGCAGACGCATCCTCACGAAATGGAGCGAGGTGCTGCGGTTCCGCGATTCGCTGCTGGTGCAGGCCTCCGGAGGGGAGGCGCGGCAGGCCACGGTGGCGGGGGTGTTCCCCGAGGAGGATCTGGTGCTGCTGGAAATCACCGGCACGGGCCTCACGCCCGTGCAATGGTCGGACCGTCTCCCGGACCTCGGAGGGTTCCTCGCCGCCCCGCAACCGGACGGACGACTCGCGGCCTTCGGAGTGGTGAGCGTGCGGGAACGCAACTTGCGGGAATCCGATCAGGCGTTCCTGGGTGTCCAAGGCGATGTCGCGTTTCGCGGCAAGGGGGTGCGGGTCGAAATGGTTTCGGAAGGCTCTGCCGCCGAGGCAGCGGGCTTGCGGCGGGGCGATGTGATCTTGAAAGTCGATGATCGCGCGGTAAGTGGTCCTCTCGAGTTGCGCAACTCGCTCGCCGGACTCGCACCGGGAGCACGGGTGAGACTGCTGTTGGAGACGAAGGGGGAACAACGGACCTTGGAGGCCACGCTCGGACAACGGCCCGAAATGCCGAGCTTTCCCGATGGCCGGCTCCGCGTGATGGAGCGGATGGGCGGAGCGATCAGCCGCGTCCGCGGTTCCTTCGGGTCGGCAGTGCAGACCGACATGCGTCCCCGGCCGGACCAGATCGGCGGACCGGTGGTGAACCTCGATGGTGAAGTGGTGGGCATCACGCTGGCCCGGGCCGACCGCACCCGTTCCTTCCTCATGCCTGCCGCAGACGTCCGGCGTTTGTTGGAGGGGGAGTCGGTTCCGGCGGACTTGGCAATGCAGCGCGCCAGTCAACCGGCGCGCCCGCTCCAGCGACAGGCTGCCTTGCCCCGCCCGAGGGAGGCGGAACCCCGCAGCGGCACGGACGAGGCGGAGTCCAAGGAAATGCTCCAGGCCCATCTCGACCAAATGCGGCGGCTGCTGGAATTCATGGAGGTCGAGATGGGAGAACTGGAAGCCCGGTGAATCCCCCGGGCACGGTGCGCGCCCTCAAAAGGCTTGCACCCGGCCCCCTCCCTGCCTACTGCCTCCGGCATGGCTCTGGAGACCACATTGATCCTCTGCAAGCCCGACGCCGTGGAAAAGCGGTTGATCGGAAAAGTGTTGGAACGCTTCGAGGCCGCGGGCTTCACCATCCGCGGCGTGAAGATGATGACCCTCGATGACGGTCTGCTCCGCGAGCACTACGCGCACATTGCCGACAAGCCCTTCTTTCCGGAAATTGTTTCGTTCATGAGCCGCACCCCGGTGGTGGCGCTCGCCCTCGAGGGGGAACATGCGATCGCCCGCGTCCGTGACCTGCTCGGACCCACGGATTCCAAAGCCGCCGCCCCGGGCACGATCCGCGGCGATTTCGGCGAGGACAAGATGGTCAATGTCTGCCACGCATCGGACTCGGTCGAGGCGGCCGAGGTCGAACTCAAGCGCTTCTTCCGCGCCGGCGAGGTCTTCGATCGGTGATCGCCGCCGGTCTCGCCCCGCGATCCCGGGGTTGGACTTCCTTGCCTGGACAAGTGGGTCGGGCAGGCTGCCCGGCCCTACCGTTTCCCGGGTGAGCTGCGTGAATCGCTTTCTCCTTTGCGTGCCTCCGCGCTCTCTGCGTCCCGGCGGTTCCTCTTTCCTTTTCCCGAACCGTGCGCCGTCGGCAATGGGGCGTTCCCTGAAAGACCGCCGCGTCTCCCATCGGAGGGCGCGGACTGCTCACCTCTTTTTGCGCAGCCTTCGTCCGCTCAATCGCGCGGCGATGAGGTTTGGACACCGGCCGTTTTTGCGAAGTTGCTCGCAGTTCGCCTCGATGCGCAACGACTGGCTCACCGGCCGAAACCCGAGCCGCCGGGTGACGCAGTCATTGAGGGTCTGGATGTGCGAGTCCTCGAACTCGACCACTTTTCCGCAGTCGATGCACACAAGGTGGTTGTGCGAAGGTTTCTCGAGGAAATTCGGGTCGTAGGTCGTGTGATTGTCGCCGAGGTCGATCTCGCGAAGCAAACCAGCCTCCACGAGCAGCCCGAGGGTGCGGTAGACAGTGGCCCGCGAAATTCCGGCATCCGACCTGCGGATGCGGTCGCAAAGCTCGTCGGCGGTGAAATGTTCGTCGCGCGCGAAGACCGCGCGCAGGATGGCGTCCCGCTGGCCGG
>CAZMUK010000052.1:14283-19257 GCA_964569415.1 uncultured Luteolibacter sp.
GGTGCGGCGCAGGCCCTTGCTGCGGATGAACTCCTCGAGCCGCGCGGCGGCATTCGCATCCATGAGCGGCATCCTAATCCCGTCCGCGCGGCGGCGGAAAGCCTGAAAGGCCGGAATCGACATGGCCCGCCTCCATGCTATCCTGCCATCCGATGACCCTCGCCGATCTCGGATGGTGCCCGCGTTTCGAGGAGGCCTTCGCGCCCCATCGCGCGCGGGGGCTGGTGCCGGTGCGGCTGATCCGCGAGACGCCGATCAATTTCGGCGGCCTGACCGCCGAGGGGGAGGAAATCGATCTGATCGTGTGCGGCCGGGTCTGGCACGAGGCTGCGTGCGATTCCGAGCTTCCGGCCACCGGGGATTGGGTGGCGGTGGAGCGGGGTGGGGAAGGCAGGGATCATGTGATCCGCGCGGTCCTGCCGCGGCGCACCTGCTTTTCCCGCAAGAGCCCGGGCAACAGCACCCAGGAACAAGTGATCGGCGCGAATGTCGATATCGTGGCGGTGGTGACCGATGCAGACACGGATTTCAACCCGCGCCGTCTTGAGCGCTACCTGACGCTCATCGCCCGCAGCGGTGCGCGTGCGATGGTGCTGGTGAACAAGGCCGACCTTTCTTCCGCTGCCGCCAACCGCGATGCGGTGGCCGAGGTGCTGCGGATCGCGCCGGATGCCGAGGTGCATGTCACGAGCGCCTTGCGCGGCGAGGGCTTGCGCGCACTCAAGGGCGCCCTCAGGCCGGGCATCACGATGTGCGTGGTCGGATCCAGCGGCACCGGCAAATCCACCTTGGTCAACCAACTCCTCGGCGAGGAATGGCAGTGGACCGGCGAGGTCAACCCCGCGACCGGCAAGGGCCGCCACACCACCACCTCGCGCGAACTCGTGCCGCTCCCGGGCGGCGGTATGCTCATCGACAACCCGGGCATGCGCGAAATCCGGATGTGGACCGACGAAGCAATGCTGCGTGCGAGCTTCGCCGACATCGCGCAACTCGCGGGATCCTGCCGATTTGCGGATTGCAGTCACCGCGCGGACGCGGGCTGCGCCATCCGCACGGCGGTCGAGGAAGGCAGGCTCGATCCCGCGCGCCACGCGGGTTTCCTCGGCCTCGAGGACGAAATCGCCGAACTGCGCCGCCGTGCCGAAAAACGGCGGATGGCCGTCGAGCGCTGGGCAAAACGCGAACACCGCGTCAAGGCCCGCAACCTCGAGGACCGCATCCAACTCGAGCGCGACGAACGCGGAGACCCGGCATGAGCCGCGCCGCCCGCCGGAGGGCGGCAGCACCCATCCTGCGCATCCGGTGAAAGATCCCCCCTCCGGAGCCGGTATGGCTCGCCTGTCCTGCGGGAAATTTTCTAACGTGAATCCGAAAATCCACGCCGCACCCTTCTCCCGTCGCGGCTTCCTGCCCAACGCCCTGACCGGGCATGTCAAATGGCGCAATATTGAAGACAAAAACCACTCTCTGCCGGGCGAGGTCCGCGATCCCATCGGCTCGGAGTGGTTCCCTGCCGAAACCGACCAGCCGCGTCCCGATGCGGAACCGCTCGGGATGTGCCTCGCCTCGGTCTCGCGCCGCACCAACCTGTTTTGTTTGATGGGGGAGCGGACAAGCACAGCCTCATCCCGGAACGATACATCACCGCCCTCCAGCACCTGCGGAAGAATCCCGACCTGCTCAAAATGCGACACCGCCGGTCATCGCCCCGGTTGTCGAACGGGTTTTCACGCCGCAAGCCGAGTCGATGCCGCAGCAGCCTTGCGCTACCTTCTCGGCCCGATGAAACCCGCCGACGGGAAATCTTCATGAAAACATTGGCAATCGGTTTCCTGCTGTTCCCCGCGGTGATCGCCCGCGCGGAGAATGCGGTTTCCGTGGTCGGATCGTGGCAACCCGAAGTGGGCTTGCACGCTGCGAAAGCTTGGGATGAATGTTCGCCGGATCCCGATTTCATGGTTGTCAACCGGAGCGAAGCGGAGGGCTCCGGCACTACCGGAGCAACCACGGAGATTCCTCGCTCCGCTCCGGATGGAACATTGGATGAGCGCGTTGTCGGGCCCGGACTGCGCGTGCCCACCGCGCAGGTCGCGCAACTCGCCGGCAACGGCCCCAGGCAGCCCGTCCGCGGCGCGCCGCCCAACGGGCCGGCGCAGGTCCTGTGGGATGCCGATGACGGAAATTTCTCCCTGACCTACCATGACCGTGTGATCTTCGAAGGCAGAGTCACGGGCGGGCCGGTTCAATTGACGGACACCATCGAGAAGGAGCCCGGCCTGGAACAGACCCTCGTGTTTTCCGGAAAAGGCCTCACCCTTTCCGGCTTGGCACGCGGCAGCAAACAAATGCTGGCCGCCGAGACGCGCGGCGCGGCGCAAAAGAAATTCCCCATGATCCGCACCAGCCACGGCATGAGCGCCAACCGGCGCAACAACGCGGTCTATGACCGTCAGGAGGACTGGAAACTGGTTGCGGAAATCGGCAACGCGCGCGTCACGCCGAAGGACGAGACTGCCGATTCACGGGAATTCGCCTTCCGGGTATCCGGGGACAGGATCAAGCTCGTGTTCCGCCCGCGCTTTTACCAGAAGCACAAGGGAATCGAGTTCTTCGAGCCATGGAAGTACAATGTTCGGGAGGATTCCATCACCGGCTGGTGCTCTTGGTACGCCTACGGCAACACGATCACGCAGAAGCACTGCGATGAGCTGTTGGCCGTCTGGCGGGAAAAGCGTCTGGCCGATTTCGGCTATCGGTTCATCCAAATCGATGAGGGCTATGAGAATGAAATGGGGCGCGGCCAGAGGCGGCCGAGTTATGCGAAAAAGGAAATGAAATGCATTTATCCTTCGCGCGGGCCCGAGACCTGGCTTGTCTGGCGCAAGGACAACTTTCCCGCCGGAATCCGCGGATATGCCGCGGCATGCAAGAAAGCCGGATTCGAGCCGGGCATCTGGGTCGGTGCGCAAATTACCGACCGGGAGGTGGTCCAGCGGCATCCCAGCTGGTTTGTCCGCGACGCGACCGGCACGCCCTTTGTCGGCCGCTTCATCGGCTGCGCCGTGGACACCACCAGTGCGGAGGCCGTGGATGCGCTCGTGCGGCCGACATTCCGGGGCATTCGCAAGGAAGGGTTCTCCTATGTGAAGATCGACCTCCTGCGCCACTATCTCTACGACAACCTCCACCGCAATCCCGACTATTGCCGGGCCCGCGGCTCGGCGCCCGCGCAGATGTTCCGCAAGTACCTGGAAACTGCGCGGGAGGAATTGGGCGCGGATACATTCGTCCTTTCCTGCTGGGGCGTGCTTCCCGAGGGTGTGGGGCTGGTGGATGCGTGCCGCACCACCGGCGACGGCTACGCCCCGGCTTCCATGCAGTGCTACAACTCCTGGAACGGCATCGTGTGGCGCAACGATCCCGACATCGTCGAGGTCAAACCGCACGGCGAACCCGCCCGACGTAACCCGGCGGCAAGGAATGCGGCCGCCACCCAGTCCCCCAACGATCCCGTCATTGGCCCCGCGCTGGCATCGATAGCCGGCAACTTGCTGTTGCTGGGTGACAAACCCGAGATCTACCGGGATGACCGGGCCATCGAAGGCGCCCGGCGGTCATCGCCCGTGCTGTTCAGCGTGCCAGGCCAGTTATACGACTACAACGAGTCGAAGTCCGCGACACTCCTCACGCAGGCGCGCGAGACCATCCGGTCCGGAGGCAAACTGGCCCCGTGCGATGCCGACCATCGGGGCGAAGTCTGCCCATGGTGGCTCAACGAGTTCAACATCGCCGGAGTCGGCCAATGGGATGTGCTGCACCGACTCAACTGGGGCGGCGCGGCGCGTGGGACCACAGTGGCCTTCGCGGATATCGGCCTCGACCCCGCGGCCGATTACTTGGTCTACGAGTTCTGGACCGGCACCTTTCTCGGCACGCAGCGCGGCCGTCTGGAACTGCCGGAGGCCGGCGCGCGCGAGTTGCGCTCCTATGCCCTGCGTCGGTTGAAAAATCACCCGCAAATTGTTTCGTCCAATCGCCATCTGTCGCAAGGTGGTGCCGATCTGCTGGCCGTGAGTTGGCAACAGGCGACTCTCGCCGGCACGAGCCGGGTGATCCGGGGAGACCGCTATGAACTGGCCGTGCATGTTCCGGCGGGATACGCGCTGGAGTCTGCGGCATTTGACGGCAAGCCCGCGATGACCGTGAGGGAAGGCGGCTTGTTGCGCGCATCCTATCTTCCGGAGGCCACCCGGAAGGTGTCATGGCGGTTGATGTTCAGGAAGGAACTCTAGCGGATGTGGGATTCGAATACCATGGGTAACGGAAGCAGGCCGGCTTCTGCCGGCGATGGCGCGATCAACCCGTTGCCCGCGAGGGGTGAGGCTGCCGGCCGGTTGCCGGGAATTCTCTTGCGACAGGAGTCTTCCGAAAGAGCCGAGACTCCACTTCATGCGTCACCGCTTCAAAAAACCCTGTCCGGACATATTTTCGCAGCATTCGGGCGGGCAATGATGTCATTGGCCTGACAGCGGGAGGTCTCCGAAGCAAACAGCGGCCTAGTCCGCGGATTCACCATCCGTTTTGTAAATCACCGGGTATTGGTTTTCTTTTCTCTCGGAATTTCCACTCGAAGGTTAGTTCGGATTGCGGACCGTCTCGAATTGCCGGAGGCCTCCTGGATTCCGAATTCCGCATTGCCTCCCTCCGAACACCCCTCTGCGGCAATTTCGCGCCTGGCTCCGGGCCCGGCATGATGGACATCCTCCCGTCTCCGGCAGGCTGCATCTGCAACCGCGGTACTCCACGGCCTTCGGCTGTTTCGAATCCGGCGGGGTGTTTGCGAGGTGTCTTCAGGCCCTGCCGTAGAGCGGGCCGAAGTTCGCGCAGGCGCGGAAGTCCGCCGCCTCGGCATCGGCCGTGCCGAAAGCGCGCCAGGCGCTCGGACGGAAGACGCGATCCTCGGAGACATTG
>CAZMUK010000053.1:0-18225 GCA_964569415.1 uncultured Luteolibacter sp.
ACGGAGGGCAAAAGGCAAGGGGAAACTTGATGAAGGGTCTGTCCCTCTATAAATCCGGGGTCTTGCGGCGCAGGGCTCGTATCGACCACTCGGCGCAACCCAATTGCGCGACAAAATCCAGACAATTAGGGTTGAAGAATCGTTTTTATCTAAACCGGTTTTGTCCCCAGAGACATACGAGAATTTGATGAAAACAAAGCAAAGAAGCATCTTGATCTTCGCCGGAATCGGCATTCTGGCGGTCGAGTCCAGGGCCGATGTGGGCGTGGTTGAGACGACAGGGGCTCTCTTGGTGAATGGGGGCACAACCTCCTATATTTCGACGATAGGAACTGCCAATCCGCGCTGGGCTGGCTACGATTTCGGAACTTTCAATATCTCGACTGGCGATACGCTGTCCCTCACGAATTTCTACTTTGAGAACTACGCCTTCAACGGTGGGTCGGTACCACCTGGCGGATCATTCAATGACAACTGGCTCGACAACTCGAGTACAGCTCTTTTCACGCTCTTCCGCGACGGGAGTGAGATCTATCAGGGGTCGATGCGGCAATCGAATGTGAATGGAAACAACCGCAATTGGGACCTTGCGGCCACGGGTGTGAGCGTGAATATACTGGATGGCCTGACTTCCGGTTCCCACACACTCTCCTACACGATCGACTGGACCTACAATCAGTGGACCGGATCGCAGGTGATCACGGGGACAACCCAGGCTACTTCGGCCGGCGTCGCGTCCTTCGCAGTGATCCCCGAGCCATCCGGGGCTTTGTTGAGTTGCTTGGGGTTGGCCGGTCTCGCTGTCCGCCGCCGAGTCCGCAAGGGTTCGTGACACGGGTTTTCTGACTGTAGTCCCGACCGCGGTCCCGACCGCCCCCGCGAGGGAGGACCTTCCGGTGGTCGGTTCCATCCTCCAACTCACCAACTCGGGTCTCGCCCCGGTGAGAAGTCGGGTTTTTCCGTTGGTCGCCTGCTGTTTGCGGCGACTTCCCTTCTGTCCTAAGTCTCACGACCCTGATTTTCCGTGGCCGGGCCGCCGTGGCCGGGATCGGATCGTTTTTCCTTCCGCCGGGTGGCCGATCTGGTTGAGTTGGACCGTGAGATCCGTCACGACCGCTCTTTTTCTCGCCGCGTGGTTCGGCTTTGCGTGCACCGCCGGGGCGGGATCGAAGAGGGAGGAAAAGGCCTCCTTATCCTTTCACAGCGAGAGCGCCGACAACTCGAACCCGCGCACGGTGTTCAAACAGCAAATCGGAGGGCGCGAGCGCTTTTTTAGCCGGGTCGCGGATTTCACGATCCGCGACATAGCCTCATTCACGCCGTTCCGGGGTGATGATGGCGACCTTGGCTTGGTCTGCCGCCTCACTCCGCGGGCAACCCGCCGGCTCGGCGCACTGAGCAATGTCAATCAGGGAACATGGATGATCTCGCAGATCAACGGCCGGGTCGTGGATTTCCTTTTCATCGACCGCCAGATCGATGACGGCACGCTGGTGATTTGGAAGGGGGTGACCGAGGCAGATCTGGTGCTGCTCGACGAGACGCTGCCGCGGACCGGAGGCGCGGGGGAAACCGGCAAAAAGCGATGAGAGGTGTGGTTTGGTTCACCGGTCTTCTCGGCGCATCCTTGGCGGCGCTTTGCGGGCAAGGCGAGCTGCGACTGCCGACGGAAAATCATCATCTGTTCACGGGTCAGCCCGAGCGGTTCTACATGTACGTGGACCGCAATTTCGAGGGGGTCAGGACGCGTCCTTGGGAGGGAGGTTCGTTCGGTTTTGTGCGGAGTCCGGCGCGGGTGGGAGGCAAGCTGGTATTCACCAGGTTTCACGAGGGCTTGGACATTGCGCCGGTGAGGCGGGACAAGGCGGGGAATCCTCTTGATCTCGTGTGTGCAGTGGCGGATGGCAAGGTGGCGTATGTCAGCCATATCCCGAACCGCAGCAATTACGGAAAGTATGTGGTGGTGGAACACGAGTGGGAAGGGGCGCCGGTGTATTCCCTCTACGCCCACCTCGCGGTCATCACTTGCGTGCCCGGTGATCCGGTCAAGGCGGGCTCGGTGTTGGGCAGGATGGGCTATACCGGGGTGGGTTTGGACCGGGTGAGGGCACACCTGCACCTTGAACTCTGCTTGATGCTGAGCGGACGCTATGACGATTGGCATCGCGCCACCGGCAAGGGGGTGAACCACCACGGATTGTTCAACGGCATGAACCTCGCCGGTTGCGATGTGGCCTCCTTTTTTCTCGAGCGCCGCAAGGATCCGCGGCTTTCGTTCAGCCGTTTCCTGAAGACTCGGGCGGTCCAGTTCAAGGTGGCCGTCTCCGATGCCGCTGCGAGTGAATTTCTCGCGCGGTACCCTTGGTTGGACATGTCCGCTGGCGCGCGGGCCGCCTCTTGGGAAATCCGGTTTACTGCCACCGGTTTGCCCGTGGGACTTGAGCCGCGGCCGCGCGGTGTTGGGGCCCCGTTCGTCAGTTCCGTGCGGCCGGGACCGATCCCGCACCGCTACCTGACGCGCAATCTGGTGAGTGGCGAGGGAAACCGCGCTTCGTTGGCGCCCGGCGGAGCCCAGCTGATTGCGTTGTTGACCGGAGACTTCCCGAAAGCGGAAGAAGGGGCCGCATCCGCGCCTTGAGTGCGGAAACCAACCGAACCCACTCCACCCATCATGTCCTGCGTCATTGAAGAGCGCCTCGCAGCGCTGGGCCTTGCCCTGCCCACCGTGCCCGAACCGGTGGCCGCCTATGTCAACTGTGTCCGCAGCGGCCCGCTGCTGTTTTTATCGGGGGGCCTTCCGATCGACGGGGAAACACGCGTTATCGGCAAGGTGCCGTCGGTGGTTTCCATCGAGGAGGCCCGGGATGCGGCACGGATGGTCGTGCTGAACCGTCTCGCGGTCATCAAGGCCGAGGCAGGATCGCTGGACAAGGTGAGCCGGATTGTTTCGCTGAACGGCTTTGTCAACTCCGACCCGGATTTCACCGGTCATCCGCAGGTCATCAATGGTGCCTCGGAGTTGCTGGTCGAATTGTTCGGCGAACGGGGCAAGCATTCCCGCACTGCAATGGGGGCAGCTTCCCTTCCCCTCGGTGTGGCGGTGGAGATCAACCTGGTCGTTGAGATCGCCGGTTGACCCCTCCTCGCGCGATTTGCGCCTTGTTCCGATCCGCCTTGGAGGGAGAATCCCTCCGTGGCCGTTCCCTCCAGCGTCCTTGCCTCCGCCGGGAGCCAGGTGCCTCCTTTGTTTGCGCTGCTGACGCTGGTAATTGTCAGCGCGGTTTTTGTTTCACTTCTTTTGGTGCGGTTCCGGCAGAGTTTGCTCACCGGGTATTTGCTGACCGGCATTATCATTGCCAATGTGGGCATTCCCGGGATCTCCGGCGCTGGTGCGGGTGACGGAGCGATTGCCACCCTTGCCGAGATCGGGGTGGTGTTGCTGATGTTCACCCTCGGGATCGAGTTTTCCTTTTCTGAGCTTCGTCATGCGTGGCGTACTGCCCTGATTGGAGGCGGACTGCAGGTATTCATCACCGCGGGGCTTGTCGGCGGACTTGCATGGCTCTTCGGGTTTGCGCAACGGGATGCGGTGGTGCTTGCGATTGCCGTGGCCCTGAGTTCCACGGCGGTGGCGATGAAGTCGTTTCAGGATTTCGGGCGGCAGAACAGCCCTGCGGCGCGCGCGAGTCTCGGGATCGCTCTGTTTCAGGACATTCTCGTCATCCTTGTCTTCCTGGTGATGCCCGCGGTGGACGGCGGAGGTGGCGCCGGTCTGTTTGGCGGCATGGCCGGGGCGATTGCAAAGGGGGCGCTGTTTCTCGCCGGGGCTTGGTTGCTCGGGCGCTACGGCATCAACCCGCTGCTTCACGCGGTGGCGGCCACGCGCAGTCGGGAACTTTTCACCCTGACGGTCGTAGGCTTGTGTGCCGGGGTCGCCTTGGCCGGGGGTGCCCTCGAATTGTCGTTGGCCTTGGGTGCCTTCGCCGCTGGGCTCGTGGTGAGCGAGTCGATTTACAGTCACCGCATCTTGGCCGACATTCTTCCCTTCAAGGACCTGTTCCTGGCGATCTTCTTCGTATCCGTGGGGCTTCTCATCGAGGTGCCGGTGGTGCTCGCCCATTGGGAAGCGGTTGTGGCCGGCAGTCTGCTGATCCTTACGGTGAAGGGGGCGATCGTGTACGGGGTTCTCAAGGTCTTGCGTTTGCCGCCGGTTCCCGCCGTCCTTGCCGCCGGGAGTCTTGCGAGCACGGGCGAGTTCTCGCTGGTATTGATCGGCAAGGCTGGCGGCTATCGTCCGCTGGATCCAGCCACCGAGCAGATGCTGCTCGTCTGCACCGCGTTGACGATGGCTGCGGTTCCCTCGTTGATGCGGGGGGCCGTGCCGTTCGGCAGGTGGCTTGAGCATCGGGCGGGCCACGGGGCGCGCAAGGTTCCCGAGTCCTTCGAGACTCCCGGCCGCCGCATCCGCGCGCTTGAGGACCATGCCATTATTTGCGGGTACGGGCCGGTCGGCCGCGCGCTCAACGAAGCCCTGGCGCGCTGCGGCCTGCACACCTTGGTGATTGATCTCAATGCAGACACCGTGCGCTCGCTCAAGCGGCAGGGGCAGGATGTGTTGTTTGCCGATGTGCGTCACCCGGAGGCGTTGGATTTGGCGGGCATCCGCAAGGCGAGGATGGTGGCGTTCACCTTTCCTGTGGTGGAGGTCGCCTGCGAGGCAGTGCCCCTGATCCGCGAGCGGAATCCGGATGTGCCGGTATTCGCGCGGGCGAGGTTCCGTGCCGAGGCCGACCGGCTGCGGGAGTTGGGTGTGACCGTGGTTCACGACGAGCGCGAGGCAGCCGTCGAGATGGTTCGGGCGGCGGTTTCCTCATACGAGCGTCCCGATCTTGTTCCGGAGGAAATCGTGCGTGACATCATGGAGCAGGAGGGGTGAAACCTTTTCTCCGTGCCAACCATTTCCCCATGACCCATGGCCGTCGTATTGGCGATCGAGACCTCTTGTGACGAGACCGCTGTGGCCGTGTTGCGCGGCAGGGCGGGGGAGGCCGCCGAGGTTCTTGCGTCGGTGGTGCACTCGCAGGTGCCCTTGCACCGGGAGTACGGCGGCGTGGTTCCCGAGGTGGCGTCGCGGGATCACTCGGCGCGTCTGCGCGGTCTGGTCGAGCGCGCTCTTGCGGAGGCGGGTTGCGAATCGCGGGGGATTGATGTGTTCGCAGCCACCAGCGGACCGGGCCTTGCCTCCTCCTTGCTGGTGGGCAGCACCGTGGCCAAGGCGATGGCATGCGCCGCGGGCAGGCCGTATGTCGCGGTCAATCATCTCGAGGGTCATCTTCTTTCCCCATTTCTCGACCAGTCCCGAGTGCCTCCGCATTTGGCCCTTATCGTATCGGGCGGGCATACCCTGCTGCTTGATGTCGAAGGTGCGGGGCTGTACCGCAGGTTGGGAACGACGCGCGACGATGCTGCGGGCGAGGCTTTTGACAAGGTCGCGAAGCTGCTCGGGCTTCCGTATCCCGGAGGTCCGGAGATCGAGCGCGAGGCGCTTGGCGGCGACGACCGCGCCTACGCGTTTCCGCGTCCGATGCTTTACGAGTCCCATCACGACTTTTCCTTTTCCGGACTCAAGACCGCCGTTCTCTATGCCTTGGAAAAGGAGGCCGACCGCTCCCGTTTATGCGACATCGCCGCATCGTTCCAGCGTGCGGTGGTCGATGTTTTGGTCGGAAAAACCCTGCGTGCCGCAAGGGCCTGCGGGCGGCAGGTGGTTGCGGTTTCGGGTGGGGTAGGGCTCAACCGCGCCCTGCTCGACTCCTTCGGGGGGGCGTGCGCCGCCGAAGGGATGCGTTTCGTGTCCGCTCCGGCGCGTTTTTGCGCGGACAACGCTGGAATGATCGGTTTTGCCGCGCTTCTCCGTCATCACGCGGGTCTCCATGATTCCTTGGATACCGACATTGATCCGAACTTGCCGCTGGCCTAATCCGGCAATCCGTGCTTTTATCCGCGCAGGTTTCTTTTCCCCATGGCTGCGAGATACAAGGCACTGGTTTTCGACTTCGACGGCACCATCGCCGACACCTTGGGGGAGGCGCGGAGGATTTTCAACGAGATGGCACCGGATTACGGGTTGCGCGGGATCGAGGAGGGGGAAATGGAGGGATTGCGGCACATGACCCTCAAGCAGTTCATCGAGCACATGAACATTCCCAAGCGGCGTTTGCCCGGCCTGCTCGCCCGCGGAACGGGCATGATGAGGTCCAGCATCGCCAATCTGCGGTTGATCGAGGGCATGGGCGAGGTCATCGTCCGGATGCGCAAGGAGCACCACAGCTTCGGCATTCTCACCTCGAACGCGCCCGCGAATGTTGATCTGTTCCTGAAGGCTCATGGTTTGCGTGGGCACTTCGATTTTATTTCCTCGACCTCGAAGCTGACTGGCAAGAGCAAGCACCTCAAAGCCATCCGCAAGACCTTCTCCCTCGATGCCACCGACATCCTGTATGTGGGAGACGAGTTGCGCGATGTGAAGGCCTCGAAAAAGGCGGGCATTCCGGTGGCGGCGGTTACCTGGGGCTTCAACTCCCGGGAGTCTCTCGCCGGGATGAATCCGGAGCATTTGTTCACCCGTCCGGACGAGTTTTTGCAGCTTCTGGGGCCCGAGGCCCCGGGCACCCCCGAGCCGGGTTGACTCCCGGCCGCGGAGCAGGCAGTCTCCGCGCATGTCAGACGACGAGAGGCCGCCGGAAAGCGGGGCAGTTGCCGGTGAAGCACAATTGAGGAATGTACCGGTCGTGGCACCGGCAGCCTCCGGTCTTGGTTCCGTTCCGTTGTGGGTGGTGATGCTCGTGATGTTCGCGGTGGGGGCTTTGCTGGTGTATTTCGTCCGGGGTCCGCGTTCCGGCGGGGGGTCGGAGGAAATGAAGCGTCTTGCGGGAGAGCTGAGCTCGCTTGAGTCCGAGACCAATGCGCGCCGCGTCGCGATGGGTTTGCGTCCGCGTCAGCCGTTGGCCGAGCCGGTGGAGGGTGTGGCTGAGCGCCTCAAGAAGGACGCCGACACCCTCGCGTCGACGATAGAGGCATTGCAGCGTTCGTTCGGCGAATACGAGACCGAGATTTCGGCGAAGAATGCCGAGTTGTTGAGATCCGAGCAGCTCCGCCAGACACTGGTGGCCGAGACCGCGCGTTTGCAGTCCGAATTGGCCAAGGCACTGCAGTCGGCGGGCGAGTTCGACGCCCTGAAAGCGGAGAATCAGTCGCTCAAGACCCAGCGCGAGGCACTCGGTGTGGAGATCGCGAGGCTGCGTCAGGAGCTTGCGGCCGCCGGCGACCGAATGGGTGCCGACGAAGCTGCAGACCTTCAGCGGAGGCTTGCCGAGGCCGAGCGGGCCAAGGCTTTTTTGGAAGAGCGGGTCAGGCAACTGGAGGCCGACCTCAACAAGGCGCGGTTGTTTGCCTCCTCGGAGGGGGAGTTGATGCCGGCCGCGGTCGAGTTGTTCCGCAGTCTTCGCAAGCTTGAAGGCAAGCCTGATTCCGAAATTGTCACCGCCTACTCCGGATTGGGGGTATCCCTTGGCGCCAATGTGCTGCATACCCTGACCTTTGCCACCGGCTCCAGCCAGCTTACGGCGGCGGATCAAGAGCGGCTGCGCGCTCTCGTTGCCGAGGTTCCCGACGGGGATCTCGTGCTGGCGATCGGGTATGCATCCGAGACCGGAAATCCCGACAGCAACCGTACCCTTTCCTCCGATCGTGCTACGGCTGCGGCGGAGCTGTTTTCCACGGTGAAGCGTCCGGAGCAACTGGTGCAGGCGGTGTATCTCGGCCAGACCGACCGTTTCAGCAGCCGGATTCCGGAGCGCAACCAGATTGTGGAGATCTGGCGGATCCGTCGCAAGTGAGGCATGAGTGATCCGCGGAGAATCCCACGGCGGGGTCGGGACGCGCGGGGATCGAAGCCCGGCGGGTCTGCTGTCGGTTGGGACGCGGTGGCGGAGTGGTATGACCGCTTGGTTGGTGAGAGCGGCTCCGACTATCATCGCAAGGTCATTCTGCCTGCCGCGATGCGCTTGCTCGCGATACAGGCGGGCGAGTCGGTGCTTGATCTCTGCTGCGGCCAAGGAGTGATGGCCGCTCCGGTGCTTGAGGCGGGTGCAGCCCGCTTCGTCGGGGTGGATGCCAGCACCCTTTTGATTCGTCGTGCGCACGAGCGTCACGGCGTCCGCAAGGGGCTTTCGTTTCTCATTGCGGATGCCTCGGTTGCGGGAACTTGGGCCGATGCCTCGCACGATGCGGTTTCCTGCATCATGGCGGTTCACGATGTGGCGGATCTCGACGGTTTGTGTCGCAGTGCCTTTCTGGCGCTCAAGCCGGGGGGCAGGGCGGTCCTTGTGTTGATGCATCCGTGTTTCCGGATTCCACAGCACGCGCATTGGGGCTGGGATCCGGACCGCGGGGTCCAGTACCGCAGGGTGGATGCCTATCGATCGCCGCTCGACATCCAGGTCACGACCCATCCGGGAAAAAAGGACGGAGCGGTCACGATATTCCACCATCGGCCCTTGGCGGATCTTCTCAATGCGCTGGGTCGCGCGGGTTTGTCCGTGCAGGCCTGCGAGGAGTTGCTCAGCCACCGTCGCTCGCAGGGGGGCGGGCCCTTCAGCAAGGCCGAGCACCGTGCGGCCGCCGAGTTCCCCTTGTTTCTCGCCCTGAAAGCGGTCAGGCCGCCGGTGCCGGATTCCGGGGCATTGGTGCTTGGCGCAGACTGAGTGCGGAGTCACCTTTGGCGTGTCGTGAGCTTGTTTCGTCCTTGCATCGACCTCCACGAGGGAAAGGTAAAACAGATTATCGGTGGCAGTCTCGCGGCCGATGGCACGGCGCGGGAAAATTTCGTCGCAACGCAGCCACCATCGTGGTTCGCGGGGATCTTCGCGGCCGACGGTTTGACGGGCGGTCATGTGATCAAGCTCGGTCCGGGAAATGATGACGCAGCACGCGAGGCCCTCGGTGCCTGGCCGGGCGGCTTTCAGATCGGCGGCGGCATCACTCCGGAAAACGCGTCGGGCTGGCTGGATGCGGGCGCAAGTCATGTGATTGTCACCTCGGCCCTTTTCGACGAAGCGGGGCGCTTTCTCGCGCAGGTGCTTGATTCCTTCGTCAGGGGCATCGGAGCGCGGCGTCTCATCATCGATCTCTCGTGCCGGCGGGTTGGTGGAGTTCCGGTGGTAGCGATGAACCGGTGGCGGACCCTTACGGATCTCGAGGTGAATCACGCCACACTCGATCGCTTGGCGCCGCATTGCGACGGGTTTCTGGTCCATGCAGCCGATGTGGAGGGCTTGTGCCGAGGAACTGACGCGGAGCTTGTCAAATTGCTCGGAACCTGGGGAAAGTTGCCGATCACCTATGCCGGTGGTGCTGCGACGATGGATGATGTGCGTCTCGTCGACAGCCTTGGCGGCGGCCGTGTGGACATCACGGTCGGCAGCGCCCTCGACCTTTTCGGCGGGTCAGGCATGTGCTATCGGGAGTTGGTTTCATGGAATCGCCGCAGAGGGGGGTTGCGTCCCGGGGCTGATGGTGACAATGTCGAGGCATGAAGATCAGACCCCTTCTCCACCTGTCGTCCTTCCTGCTGGCGGTTCTTTCTCCGGGTCATGCGGGCGAGACCGGGCGCTTTGCCGCCGAGATCGCCGCAGCCTTGCCCGACAAACCCTACGCGAGTCCTGCGAAGCCGCGGCGGGTCCTTTTGTTTACCAAAACCAACGGCTATCGTCATGGATCGATCCCCACCGGGGTGAAGTTTTTCACCGAGCTGGGTCGAAAGACCGGTGCCTTTGAGGTCACCCATAGCGAGGATCTTGCGCAGCTCGAACCGGAGTCGCTCGCCGCCTTGGATGCCGTGTGTTTCCTCAACACCAGCGGCGACATCTTCCTGCCCCACCCGAAGGAGCGCGCGACCATGTCCGCCGACCGTCTCGCCGAGGCGCAGCGCAGGGCAGACCGTCTCAAGGCCGGCCTTATGGAGTTTGTGAAGTCTGGCAAAGGCTTCATCGGTGTCCATGCCGCCACCGATTGCTGCAACGAGTGGCCCGAGTACGGGACGATGATCAACGGGTACTTCGACGGGCACCCGTGGACGGCCGACACGGATGTGAGCATCCGGGTGGAACCCGGGCAGGAGGCGCACCCTTTGGTGGCGATGTTCGAGGGGCGCAATCTCGACATCAAGGAGGAGATCTATCAGCTCAGGGATCCTTATGATTCCAGGAAGGTCCACATGCTGCTGCGCCTCGACACCGACAAGACCGACATGACCAAGAAGGGGATCAAGCGCACCGACAAGGACTTCGGGATCTCGTGGGCCCGGCACTGGGGCAAGGGCCGGGTTTTTTACTGTGCGCTTGGCCACAACGATTGGATCTATTGGAATCCGAAGATCGTCCGGCACTATCTCGCCGGAACCCAGTGGGCGCTCGGTGATCTCAAGGCCGAAGTGCGGTCGGCCGATCCGGAGTGAACTGCCGGCGGAGGGCCCCTCATGTGGTCGTTTTTCCCGCGGCATTCGGCTCGCGGATTCGGGGTCGCCGCGCATTTCCCGCGCCAAGTGCCGCAGGTGTTGACGGAGGTGGGTCTCCGTGCACAATGCCGCGCCGCGCGGGGGGATAGGCCTCCCGCCGTCACACGCAAGCCATGACCAAGATCGCCATCAATGGATTCGGCCGTATCGGCCGCCTCGTCTTCCGCGCCCTCGTCGAACAGGGCCACCTCGGGAAAACCTTCGATGTTGTCGCAGTGGGTGACATCGTCCCGGCCGACAACCTCGCCTACCTGCTCAAGTACGACTCCACCCAGGGCCGGTTCAGCGGAACGGTTTCATCGAAGAAGTCCTCCCCCTCTCTGGAAGATGACGACATCATCGTGGTCAACGGCCACGAGATCCGGGTGGTGAGCGCCCGCACCCCGGACGGGCTGCCTTGGAAGGAACTCGGGGTCGAGGTTGTGATCGAGTCGACCGGTCTTTTCACCGATGCCGACAAGGCGCGTGGTCACATCACCGCCGGTGCGAAGAAGGTGATTATCTCGGCCCCTGCCAAGGGCGAGGACGGTACCTTCGTGCAAGGTGTGAACGATGACGGCTACGATCCCGCGAAACACCACATCATTTCCAACGCCAGTTGCACGACCAACTGCCTTGCGCCGATCGTCCATGTTCTTCTCAAGGAAGGAATCGGCATCGAGGAAGGGTTGATGACCACCGTTCATTCCTATACTGCGACGCAGAAGACGGTGGATGGTCCGTCCCGCAAGGACTGGAAGGGCGGGCGCACGGCGGCTCTCAACATCATTCCCTCCACCACCGGAGCGGCCAAGGCCGTGGCACTGGTCTGCCCGGAGGTGAAGGGCAAGCTCACCGGCATGGCGTTCCGCGTGCCGACACCGACCGTGTCGGTGGTCGACCTCACCGTGAGAACGGTAAAGGAGACCTCGCTGGCCGAGATCAAGAACCTGATGAAGAAGGCTTCGGAGAGTTATCTCAAGGGCATTCTTGCGTACACCGAGGACGAGGTGGTTTCCACCGATTTCATCCACGATGCACATTCGTCGGTGTTCGACGCCGGATCGTCGATCGAGCTCAACTCGCGATTCTTCAAGCTCGTGAGTTGGTACGACAACGAGTGGGGTTATTCCAACCGGGTGATCGACCTGCTCCACGATGTGGTCAGGAAGGGTCTCTGAACGGCCCGGCTTGGAGCGGGGACCGGACCTCAATCGGTTCGCCCCCTCCCCGAATCGGCGGAAGGTTGACAGGAGGCGGGCCTGCGGTTCGTAAGGAAAGGGTCGGGGGCATTGCCTCCGGTTTTCCGTGCGAAAAGGTCCGATGAAACGCCATCCGCTCTCCAACCTTGTTGTATCCCTGCTTTGCGTGATGCCCTGCGGTGCCGCGCCCGACGCCACGGTGCGTCTCGACCCGGAGCGGGCCGGGCGTGCGGTCAGTCCGCTGTTCGCCGGGCTGAGCATGGAGACCGAGGTGGTCAGCCGTCACTCGCCGGCCAACAAGGGTTCCCTGTATTTCAGTGCTGCGAACAAGGATTTGGTGGCCGCCTTCCGGCAGATCGGGGTGAAGCACCTCCGCCTGGGTGGAAACACGGTGGATGACAAAACCAAGGCACCGTCCCTTGAGGATATCGACGAGCTTTTCGCATTCGCCCGTGCGGCGGGGGTGAAGGTCACCTATTCCCTGCGCCTCAAGGACGGCAATCCGGCGGAGAGCGCCGCGGTCGCCAGGCACATTTTCCCGAAGTACGGCGACATTTGCACGGGCCTGACGATCGGCAACGAGCCCTCGCACTACCTCAAGACCCTTCCCGAATATCTCGGTCAGTTGCTTCCGCATGTAAGGGCCGTCAAGGAGGCTGCTCCCTCGGCAAGAGTCAACGGACCAAGCATTCACCGCGGGGAAAGCGACTGGATGGAGGCGTTCCGTCGCGAGGTAGGCGCGATCCTGCCCCTCGATTATCTGAGCGGGCATGCGTATCCATTCGGCAGTTCGTACGATTATGTGTTGCGCAAGAAGCCCGAGGGTGCTGGCAACCGCGGGCACGACATTGCCGACCAACTTCTCGATGACAGCGGAGGGCGCGAGGGTGAATTCAACGGGGTCATCGAGCGCGACACGGTGGAGATGCGCAGGCTGATGCTCGAGTACCGGTTTCCCGTGCCCGCAGCCGTTCCTCCCGGCCAAAAGAAGGGCATTCCCTACGAATTCGTCGAGTCGGGCTTTCACTACGCGGTTTCGAAAGGAATTGCCTTCCGCATGGATGAGATCAACAGCTCGTACATGGGGGGCACCAAGGATGCCGGAAACTCCATGGCGGGAGCGCTGTGGGCTCTTACGTACATGTACTCGCTCGCCGAGCATGGCGCGCAGGGGTTGAACTTCCACACCGGAACCACTTTGCCGTTCCGCAAAGGAGTGCTGCCGCTCAACGCGACTCGCAAGCCCTGCTACTACGCCGCCCTGTGGCAGTTGCCGGAGGGCGAGGGCTTCGAGGTCAAGGCGGTCGGATACGCGATGAAGGTCTTCTCGCTGGCTGCGCCCGGAGGCACGCTTTTCCCGGTGGAGGTTGCTCCTTCGTCCGGTTCCCGTTTGCTTGCCTATGGGGTGAGATCCGGGGGCGGGGAGTTGTTCGTGACCCTTCTCAACCGGGAGGTCGACGGAGCTGCGCGGAATGTCCGTTTCGAGATGCCCAAGGGATTTTCCAAGGCCGCGACAATGTCTCTCGTCGCCCGGGAGCACAGCGCGGCCAGCACTTCGGGGTTCCTGCTCGGCGGCTCCGGAGTGGACCAAAAGGGTGATTGGAAGGGGTCTTGGCAGGATATGCCCGGGGATTCATCCGTTTCGGTGTCGGTGCCGCCGTGCTCGGTTCTGGTGCTGCGCTTGGGCAAGTAGGGCGGGACGGGATTCGTCCGGGGCAGCAGCTTTGGTTTGCAATCCTCCTGCCGCCCGGGCATTGCTGTGTTCCTGCCGCACGCGTGATGGACGAAGACACCCGAGACCACGGATTGCAACCGCTTGATCCCTTGATGGAGCGGTGGGGCTTGTCGAATCATGATCTTGTTGCCGCGTCTCCCGGGCAGCTCACCCACAAACAGGTGCAGCGTGCGCGCAAGGGAAGGCGACTCACTCTTCACATGATGATGAAGGTGACCGCCGTGTTCAATCACGCGGCTGCGGCGAGGCTCGATCCCTCCATCCGGTCCGGGTTCCGTCCCTATCTTCATCGGCAATTGTTCAATTACGCCAAAGGTCATCGTCCGGACGAGGCGGATCCGAATCCTGTTCCGGGTGAGTCCGCCTGAGAGATGGGCGCTCCGTTCACGATTGTCGGGCAGGGCATCGCCGGTACTTGTCTGGCTTGGAGGTTCTGGCGTCGCGGGGTTCCTTTCCGGATCATGGATCGAGGCACAGACGGTGCCTCGCGGGTGGCGGCGGGCCTGATCAATCCCTTGTCGGGACGCAACTTTGAGCCGGGTCCGCAGGTGGCGGAGTTTCTCGGCGAGGCGCTTTCCTTCTACCGTACGCTGGAGCATGAGCTCGGTGGGAAGTTCTGGCATCCGATGCCGATCCTGCGTTACGCCGACCATCCGGAAATGCTCGGGAAAATGAGGCGCAAGTCCCTCCGCAACGATGTGGCTTGCTGGTTGGAGTCGGCCCACGATCACGCGCAGCAAGGTGGTGCCGCGACATTCACAATCCTCGGGGGTGGCAGACTGGACATCGCGGGTTTGATATCCGCATCGGCGGCGTTTTTTGCGGAGCGGGGACTATGGCGGCTTGGAGAACATTCCGGTGAATCCGGTGAGGAGGCACTCGTTTTTTGCGATGGCGCGGCCGGGTTGATGTCCGGCAGGCATGGTCCGCACCGTTGCGCGAAGGGGGAGATCCTCACCTTGCGTGCGCCTTCCTTCGATGCGTCGCGGATTCGGATTGGTGGCGGAGGCTGGCTTGTCCCTGCGGGAGACGGTCTTTTCCGCGCCGGGGCCACTTATGGATGGGATCCGCTCGACGATCTTCCCACGGAGCAGGGGAGGAAGACCCTGCTCGGCATCGCCCGGACTCTGGGTCTTGGTGAGGAGTTCGAGGTGCTGCGCCACGAGGCGGGCATTCGTCCGATTTTGCGGCGCAGCGATCCCTTCATCGGCCCCTGCGGAACGAGGTCGTGGATGTTCAACGGTCTCGGGTCGAAGGGGGCTCTGCACGCGCCCGGGATGGCGCGGCGGCTCGAGCGCTGGATCGTTGACGGCATCACCCCGGAGGTCCGTTTCCGCATCGATGCCTTTCTCGGGGATCCGTGAAAACGATACTCCTGCCCCCGGTCAGCGGCGCAGAAGGCGCTCGACATGCTTTGCGATCAGGTCGGCCTCGAGGTTCACCCGTTGACCACTCCGCGCGGAGGCAAGATTCGTGTGTTCCCAGGTGTGGGGTGTGATCCAGAACCGCGCCGAATCACCTTCGAGTTCCGCGATCGTCAGCGAGATGCCGTCGACCGCCAGCGAGCCTTTGTCGATGCAGAACCGCAGCAGTTGCTCCGGGACACTCACGGTGAGCACATGGTCCTGTCCCCGGGTTTCGATGCAGGTGATCGTGCCGGTGGCGTCGACATGCCCTTGGACGAAATGCCCTCCGAAGCGTCCGTCGGCGCGCATCGCCCGTTCCAGGTTCACCGTGGTTCCCGGCAGCAGATCCCCGAGCGAGGTCACGCGCAGCGTCTGGGTGAGTACATCAAAGGAAAGACTGTTTCCCAAAGAAGCCGCTACCGTGAGGCAGCATCCGTTCACCGCGACCGAGTCGCCGACTCCGGTTTCCTCCGCAAAGGGAGCGGTAAGGCTGATCCGCGCCTGGTCCGTTCCCGCCGGGGTGACCAACACGACGGATCCGGTTGCTTCGACAAGTCCGGTGAACATGGAATCAGTGCGGCACCACCGCCGCGGGCCGGTGTCCCGTGTGCTCCTCGGGATGAGCCTTGGCCGGTCCGTTGGGCAGGAAGGTGAAACAGGCGTAGACAATGATGGTCGGGATCAAAGCGCCGGCGAGAAGACCCAGCGGGGAGATCCCATCCGGGAAGAAGCGCGAAAGAATGCTTTGTCCGGCCGGGTTGGGTGCGTTGGCGATGACGGTGAGGCCGCCGCCGGTGACTGCGCCAGCAACCACCGCGTGTTGCGCTGCGGGAGAGATTCCCTGCACTTGGGCGGCGAGGTAGGTGATTGCCGCATTGTCGTTGAAAGCGGTGAGGATCGTGGCGCCGAGCATCAGGGTTTTCTCGTTGAGCGAGGTGATCACGGGAGCGATCCACCAAGCTTGGCAGCCTCCGTGGATCACCAGTCCGGCCAAGAAGAATGCCACGAGCAGCGGCGAGCGCAATGAAAGCGAGTTCTGATGATGTTGGGTTGCGGTGGTGAATGCGAGGAAGAACAGGAAGCCTCCCACGAACAGCGCCGGGTAGTGTGCGGTGTAGACGGTCCACGCGAGGAAGGCCAGATGCACGCCCGTGATCCATTTCGGGACGGGAGTTTCGCGATCCTGCCATGCCGGTTTTCCCACGATGCCGTCTTCGGAGCCATCCGCCCGGTCCGAGAGGCGGAAAAGGGCTTTGCGAAAGAACACGAAGTATGAAGCCGTGGAGAGGAGAACTCCCGAGACAGCCTTCCAGCCGAAGTGCTCCAGCATGAACGGCGTGTCCCAACCCCATGGGGCCGCCACCATCAGAACCGGAGGGGCGGCGAAGTGGGTGAGGGTGCCACCGACTGAAATGTTCACGAACAGCAAGCCGATGGTGCCGTAGGCGAGTGCGGGAGGGGGGCGGTAGCGGTAGAATTTCTTGGCGAGAAGCAGGGCGCCGATCGTCATCGCGGCCGGTTCCGTGATGAAGGATCCGAGGATCGGAGCGATCGTCAGCACGCTGAGCCACCATGCGGAGGGAGACCCCTTGCCGAGTGCCGCGGCCTTGGCGAGCATGGCCTCGGCGAAGCGCAGCACCGGACGGCTGGCGGCGATGGCCATGATCACCATGACGAAGAGCGGTTCGGTGAAGACCCGGTCCTTGGCGAGGTAGAGTTTGAAGTCCTCCCACGAGTGGAACCAGACGGCCGCGCCCGCAAGCGCGATCACCCAGAGGCCGAAGACCGCTTCTACCTCTCCGAGAAAGTGGAACAGCGAGGCCTTGAAGGAGACCTCGGGGACCTCCTCCGGGTCGTCATCATCCGTACTCCGGCCCGCGGCCTTGAGTTTGGCCGCATGTTCCTCCTCAAATCGGTGGGAGATCCTGGTGAAGGTGCTGGCAAGGAAGGTGTGGATGATGGCAAGCAGGAAGATGAGAGTCGCGGCCACATTGAAGGGCTCCGCCTTGGCCCGGGCGACGATGGTCTGCCATGCATCACCTTCCACCGCAGGATAGGTCTCGAGGGGTCGGGGAAATTTCGAGTACTGAAGGCTCCCGTTGGAGAGCAGATAGGCTGCTTCCGGACCAGGACCCCCGCCGGACGCGAGAGCACGGGCAGGCAGGAGGGCGACCAAAATCAACAGCAGGGAAAACACGCGGCTCATAACGGTGGGGCGAGGTGGTAACCGGGATCGGGGCCTCCGACAAGGCGAACTTGCCCGGGTCATCCGGCGACCGGTGCAAGCCACGGCTCGCGGCGGAACCAGGTTTCCTGCCGTTTTGCATACTGGCGTGTCGCGGCATTGATCAACTCCTCGCAACGGGCGCGGTCGATTATCCCGTCGAGCATGGCCCGGATCTGGCGGAACCCGATCGCCTTTGATGCGGTCGGGCAGGAACCGACCATCGAGGCAACCTCCTCGGGGGCACCGTGATCCAACATCGACCGGGTTCGCGTGGAAATTCGTTGGTGCAAATCTATGCGATCGCGGCGGATGAGGATTCCCTGCAGGTGCGGCGAGACTTCGCGGGATCGTTGCTCCCAGCGGTCCCGGAGATCCGATGCCTTGCCTCCGGTGAGCAGGCAGATTTCGAGCGCGCGGGAGACATAGCGGCGGTTTAGGAGGTTGGTGCGTCCGGCTTCGAGCGGATCGAGCTCGCGGAGTTTCGCCGCCAGTTCCTCGAGTGGCGCGGCATCGAGCTCGCTGCGGAGGCGGGCATCACCCTCGGGCAATGGCGAGGGTCCGTGGGTGAGGAATTTCAGATAAAGTCCCGATCCGCCCACCACCACCGGTGTTTTGTCGCGTTGGCTGATCTCACGGATGACAGGCGAGGCCATCGCCAGATAGCGGCCTGCGTCCATCGGCTCGGCGCAGTCGATGACTCCGAAGAGATGGTGGGGTATGTCCTGCATTTCCTCCTCGGAAGGGGCTGCGGTGAGCACCCGCAGTCCCCGGTAGAGTTGGAATGCATCGGCATTCACCACCTCGCCGTTGCGTTCCCGCGCGATGCGCATGGCGAGCGCGGACTTGCCCGACGCGGTGGGCCCGCAGATGAAGATCGGCTTCGGGTTCAAGGCGCTGGGATCAGAAGAGCCTGCGGCCACCGGGACCTTTCGGCATGCCACCCATGCCGCCCATGCCCGGCATGTTGCCCATTTGGCGCATCATCTCGCGCATTTTCTGTGGCGAGCGCATCATCCGGCGCATTTCCCCGAACTGTTTGATCAGTTGGTTGACCTCATTCATCGAGGTGCCGGAGCCGGCGGCGATGCGTTGGCGGCGCG
>CAZMUK010000054.1:0-17900 GCA_964569415.1 uncultured Luteolibacter sp.
TTCCTCGATGGCGGCATTCGGGAGACCGTCAGGAACATCCATCGCGGCGTCGCGCGAGGAACCGGGGAACTGCGGCAGGTCCGCCACGGTGGTTCCCGCCCCGACCATCCCGCGCAATTTGGGGAGATCCAACTCGGCCACATACACCGGATGAATGAAGCCCAGGGCCCGCTCGCGCGCCGGCGACAAGCGCGCGAAAATGCCGAGGTTGCGCTCGCCGGAACGGATGTCGCAAACCAGCACGAAACCCTCCCGCTCGCGCGGCACAAACCGGATTTCGCCGCCCGGCAGCAGCGCGGCAAGCACGCCCTTGAGATCATAGAGATCCGCCGTGCGCTCCGGCCGGTTCCAGCCTTCCGGCTCGGCCTCGCCGGACAGCAGCAGGGAAAGAACCTCGCCCTCCTGGTCCTTGGCCCTTCCGCCACCGCTGTTGCGGAACACCCTGCCGGCCTCGAATAAACGCAAGCCCCGCGCCTGCTGCGCCACATTGTGCGCGGCGGAGGCAACCAAGCCGGGAACAATGCTCGGACGCATCACCGCGTGATCCTCGCTGAGCGGATGGCGAACGCAGACGAGATCGCCCTCCTGCAAAGGACGCAAGGGCAACGCATCGGGAAGCTGGCGCATCGCGATGAGCTTGATGGTCTGGCACTCGAAGAAACCCGTCGCCGCCAGACGACGACGCAAGACCATGTCGGCATCGTAGGCACGGTCGGTCTCGCCCGACGCAACGAAGATCCCCTCGCGGCGGGAGGGAATCGCGGAAAGCCCGTGCACGCGGACGATTTCCTCGACCAGATCGATGTGGCGCACGAGATCCGCACGGTGCGAAGGCACTTGCCAACGGCCGTCGCCAAGGCAACTCAAGCCGAGACGAGTCAGGATGGACGCAGCATCGTCCGCGGAAACCGAAGCCCCAGTGAGTTGATCGAGCGCGGCGTTGTCGAGCCGCACCGGTGCGGGAGCATCCGGAAGACGGCCGCGGCAGCGGATCCGCGGCTCGGCACGCCCGCCCGCCACTTCGAGGATCAGGCGCAGGGCCATCGCCGCGGCGCCAAGCACGGCAGCGGGATCCACCCCGCGCTCGAAGCGATACGAGGAATCCGTGGAAATCCCGCAGCGGCGCGCGGTGCGGCGCACGCCCTGCGGAGCGAAATACGCCGACTCCAGAATCACCGAGGTGGTGGCATCGGTCACGCCGCTGGCGAGTCCGCCCATCACCCCGGCGAGCGCAAGAACCGAGCCCGCCCCGTCGGAGATCGCCAGATCGCCCTCGGCAAGCTTGTGATGGTTTCCATCCAGAGCTTCGAACTCCTCCCCCGCCGCGGCGTGGCGCACCACAATCCCGTCCCGCACACGGGCGGCGTCGAAGGCATGAAGCGGTTGACCGGTCTCATGCAGGACGAAATTGGTGACATCGACAATGTTGTTGATCGGCCGCAGGCCCACCGCCTCCAGCCGCTCGCGCAACCAGGCCGGACTTTCCGCCACTTTCACGCCATCGATCCGCACGGCGCTGTAGAACGGACAGGCGTCCGGCGCATCGATGCGGATGCCCGCGGACTCGGAGGTTTCCGGCATCGGCTCCTCCGCGCTCCGCAAGGGCACCGCAAGCAAAGCCGCCAACTCGCGCGCCATGCCGCGGTGACTGAGCAAATCCGGACGGTTCGGCGTAACCTCGAGGGTCAGCACCGTGTCGGACCCGTACATCCGCACCAAGGGCACCCCGATTTCCGCATCCTCGGGCAGGATGAGCAGGCCATCCTCGCCGGCAGGCAAACCGATCTCCTCCGCCGAGCAGAGCATGCCGCGCGACTCGACCTTGCGCATCACCGTCTCGCCGATCGTGAATCCTCCCGGCAACCGCGCGCCGGGCAGCGCACAGGGGACCTTGTCGCCCACCTTGTAGTTGCGCGCGCCGCACACGATCTGCCGCAGCGAACCCTCGCCGGCATCTACCTGCGTGACCTTGAGACGATCGGCATTCGGATGTGCCGCGGCCTCGCAGATGCGCGCCACCACGACCCGGTCCGACGACACGCCTCTCCTCTCCACTTCCTCGACCTCGACACCCGCGTCCATCAACGCGTCGCACAAAGCGGAAACATCGCGGTCTCCCAAATCGATGTGGGTCGAAAGCCAGTCCAATGATACCTTCATGATGGAAAAACAAAACAGGTTGCGTCTCAGGCGAACTGCCGCAGGAAACGGATGTCGTTCTCAATGAGCAGACGGATGTCGCGGATTCCCCAGCGGATCATGGCAAGTCGGTCGAGCCCCATCCCGAAGGCAAAACCCGTGACCCGGTCCGGCGCGTAGGCTTGGTCTCCGCGGGATCGCGCAACGGCCCCGAAGACCGCGGGATCGACCATGCCGCAGCCGGCAACCTCGATCCATTTCGGCTCGCGCCCCTTGACCGTGAGCTTCACATCGATCTCGAAACTCGGCTCGGTGAACGGGAAGAAATGCGGACGGAACCGGAGCGGAGTGGAGGGTCCGAACAATTCGTGGAAAAACGCCTCGAGCGTCCCCTTGAGATCGGGCAGCGACACATCGCGCGCGACGCAAAGCCCCTCGAGCTGGTTGAAGACCGAGAGATGGGTGGCGTCGATTTCGTCACGCCGGTAGGCGGATCCGGGCGCGATGATGCGCAGCGGCGGTTCCATCGCCTCCATCGCCCGGATCTGCACGCTGGAGGTATGGGTTCGCAGCAGTTTCCCTGAATCGAAATAGAAGGTGTCCTTTTCATTCCTCGCCGGATGGTCGGCAGGAGTGTTGAGCGCGTCGAAGCAATGGAACTCATCCTCGATCTCCGGACCCTCGGCGAGAACGAAGCCCATCCGGCGCAGGATGCCCACCGCCTCGTGGCGGATCAAAGTGAGCGGGTGAAGCGAACCCACCGGAAGTGCTCGTGCGGGCAGCGTGGGGTCGATCCCGGCCAAGGCGGCGCGGTCGGCTTCCTCGAGCAACCCTCCGTGCCGGGCATCGAGTGCCGCGCTGATGGTTTCCCGCGCCTCATTGAGCAGGCGACCCGCCTCGGCACGCCCGGCAGGCGGGATGTCCTTCATGCCCGCGGCAAGCGCCGTGAGACTCCCTTTCTTGCCGAGGATGGATACCCGCAGTTCCTCAAGGGCCCGGAGGTCGCCCGCCGCCGCGATTTTTCCCAAGGCCTCGGCCCGGATCCGTGGAACCTGTTCGTTCATGCCGTGGCCGCGGGGCATAGCGGGAAATCCGCGGACGGTCAAAGCCTAGTCTTGTCGGCTCACAAGGTGGCGGCAATCTCCCGCGCCGCATCGAGAAAACAGGGAAAACGAGGCTCCCACCCGCAGGCCCGCAGGCGCGCGTTGGACACCCGCTTGTCGGTCCACCCCCGCTTGCGGTCCACTTCCCGCGGACCCGAGGGAGGCAGAGGCAGGGAAAACATCCCCGACAAAGCACGATAGCATTCGATTTCCCGCAGGGGACGATCGTCGGAAACATTGTAAATCTCGCCGCGCGCCCCGGACAACAAGGCGAGCGCCAGCACCGCCGATGCGGCGTCATCGCGGTGGATCTGATTGAGAAAACGCCCGCCCTCCTCGGTGATCCGACTTTCCCCCGCGAGAAAGCGCCGGAGCAGGACACTACGCCCGGGGCCGTAGATGCCCGCGAGCCGTGCCACCACCCCACCCGCTCCGAGCACGACTTCCTCGGCCTCCCTGAGGATGCGCCCCGTGGCCCGGTCGGGATCCGCCACACTTCCCTCGTCCACCAGAGAACCATCAACCTGCGCATAGACCGATGTGCTCGAGGTGAACACCAAGGGTACGCCGGGGTAGCGCGCGACGAGGTGGCGGCATCCCTCGAGATACACGCTCCGGTAAGCCTCCTCCCCTCCCCGGCCGGAGGCGGCGCAATGCACCACCGCATCGGCATCCGGCAGGGCAGCCACCGCGGAACGGTCGGCCACATCACACGCCCGCACGCCGTCCCCTCCGGCCAGAGAAGCGACCTCCACTTCCCAGCCCTGCCCGCGAAACACGCTGGCCACCGCAGTTCCCAAGTACCCGTGCCCGATCAATACCAAATGCATCCCGCGCATCCCGCCCATCGAACCACCGAACCGCCGGAACGCAACCGTTTCGGAGATCCCATGACGGGTTTTGCTGTTGAGCGGCCGGAATCACCCGGCTAGGCTGCGCCATCGCCGCCGCCATGTACCGCGCTTTCCGCCCACTCGCCCTGCTCCTCACGGCAGCCACCGCCGCCACCTGCCCCGCCCAGGAATCCGTGATGGTGATGGAGGCCTTCTCCGGAAAAGTCCTCGCCGCCTCGAACTCGGGAATGAAACGGCCGGTGGCCAGCCTCACCAAGATCGCCACCGGAGCGGTCGCCACCGACTGGGCACAAGCCTCCGGCGCGGACATCGCATCGGTGCGCGTCACCATCCCGCAAACCGCGGCACTCGTCGGCGGCCCCAACCCGCTCAACCTGCAACCGGGCGAACAAATGACCCTGCGCGACGCCCTCTACGCAGCCTTGCTCGCCTCGGACAACATCGCCGCGCTCGCAATCGGCGACCATGTGGGTTCCGCACTGCTCAGGGCCCGCGGCAAGGGCGGCGAACCACTGGTGGAATTCGTCGGGGAAATGAACCGCCTCGCGAAAGGCCTCGGCATGTCCTCCACCCGCTTCGCCAACCCCCACGGCCTCGAAAGACCCGGCACCAAGGCCTTCTCCACCGCCGCCGACATGGCACGGCTCTCGGTCCACGCCATGCGCCGCAATTCCTTCAGCTTCATCGCGCGCCAACCCGAACGACGCATCACCATCCAAGGCAACTCCGGCCCGCGCAACGCAGTGCTGCGCAATACCAACGAACTCGTCGGCGATGAAGGAGTGCTCGGCATCAAAACCGGAACCACCGCCGCGGCCGGTGCCTGCCTCGCCCTCTGCGTGGAACGCAACCCGCTCGTGCGCTTGAAGCCCGACGGCACCAAGGGCGCTACTCCGCGCCGCCTGATCGTGGTGGTGCTCGGCAATCCCGACCGCTTCGAACGCGCGCGCCAACTGGCCCGCCAAGGGTGGAATACCTACGACCCCTGGCTCGCCGCCGGCGCACCGGTCAAGGACCGCCGCCGCGAAATCATCGATGTGCCCGATCCCGGCTGAACGGCACCAGTCATCACCCGAAACACCACTCCCACACCATGTCCACCGACCCTCTCCTCGAACTGCTCCGCCGCAACGCCCGCATCAGTCACAGCGATCTCGCCGATCTCCTTTCGACCACCCCGGCATCGGTGGCCGACCGCATCGCGGCCCTGGAATCCGATGGAAGCATCCGCGGCTACCACGCGGTAATCGATCCGGATGCCAGCCACGATACCGCCGTCTCGGCATTCATCGAGGTCAAGGTCACTCCGGAACGCGGAGGAGGCTTCGACCGCCTCGCGATGCGCATCGCCCGCTTCGAACCCGTTGTCTCCTGCTACCTCGCCAGCGGCGGCTATGACCTGATGGTGGTGGTCGAGGGCACCGACCTCCGCGATGTCGCACGCTTCGTCTCCGAAAAACTCAGCACCCTCGAAGGCGTGCTTTCCACCGCCACTCACTTCCGCCTCAAAACCTACAAGGAAAACGGCTTCGTATTCGACCGCGAACCCTCGGTGGAACGACTCGCGATCTCGCCCTGAGCCACATCACGGCCTGCCCCTCGTGTGACGGAATCGCCACCAAACGATTGCTGCGTCCTTCCCGTTTCCTGACAAATCAGGATTCCGAAATACCTCGGAAAGGGAAACGCGATGAGGATCGATATCGTCACCGACACCTTCGCCCCGGATATCAACGGGGTGGCCATGACCCTAGGGCGTCTCACCCAAGGACTGCGGGAGCGAGGTCACCGCGTGCATGTGATCCGCACCGGACAAAAGGCGGGAGCGGATGAAACAGTCGCCGCATCCGTCCCGCTGCCGGGATATCCGGAGGTGCGCGTGGGCCTGCCCAAACCCTTCAAACTCCGCGCGAAATGGCTGCAACAGCGACCCGACGCGGTCTATGTGGCCACCGAGGGACTGCTCGGCAAATCCGCGCTCAATGCAGCCAACGCCCTGGGTATCCCGGTAGCCACCGGCTTCCACACGAATTTCCACCAGTACCTCGGCCGCTACCTCGCCAAAGGACTCGAACCGCTGGCGATGCTCTACCTGAGGCATTTCCACAGCCGCGCCCAGTGCACGCTCACGCCGTCGCCGGAAATGGCACAACGGCTGGTCTCCGAAGGGATCCGCGAGGTCCACCACCTCGGACGCGGCGTCGACACCCTTCTTTTCTCCCCCGCAAAACGATGCGAGTCGCTCCGCCATTCGTGGGGCGCCGGCCCGACCAACCCGGTCGCGATCATCGTCGGCCGCGTGGCCGCCGAGAAAAACCTCGAACTGGGCTTCGAAACCTTCCTCCGGATGCGCGCAGCCAACCCGGCGACGCAATGCGTGGTGGTCGGCTCCGGGCCGTTGCTTGCGGAACTCTCGCGCAAGCACCCGTGGGCACATTTTCCGGGCGTGCTCACCGGCGAGGAACTCGCCCGCCACTACGCCTCCGCGGATGTCCTGCTCTTCCCCAGCACCACCGAGACCTTCGGCAATGTACTCCTCGAGGGAATGGCCAGCGGCCTCGCCACCGTCAGCTTCGATTACGCGGCATCGGCCCTCCATGTCCGCCACGGTTCCAACGGACTCAAATCCGAGATGGGCAACACGGATGCATTCGCGGCCATGGCCCTCGAAGCCCTGGCCATTCGCCCGCATCACCCGCTCCGCATCCGCGCCCGCGAATCGGCGGAACAACACGGCTGGGACCAGGTGGTGGGGCAGTTCGAAGGCCGGCTCGCCGATGTCGCGTCCCGCAGCAAATCGCCGCAACCCGCCGCGGCAACCCGGCCGGAACCCGGAAAAAAGTTCCACTGCCGCACCCTCTTCCTTTCCGATATCCACCTCGGCACCGCCAGCAGCAAGGCCGACGAGGTGGTCGATTTCCTGAAACGAATCCGCTGCCGCAAGCTGATCCTCAATGGCGACATCATCGACGGATGGGCCCTGAAACGCGGCTCTCCGTGGACACCCCGCCACACCCGCGTGATCCGCCGCATCCTGAAGATGAACGAACGCCACGGCACCGAAGTGGTCTACCTGCGCGGCAACCACGACGAAATCCTCGGGCGCTTCCTGCCCCTTGCCCTCGGCACCATCCGCATCGTCCGCGAACACATTCACACCACCGCCGATGGCCGCCGCTACCTGATCGTGCACGGCGACGGATTCGACAGTATCTCCACCCGCCACCGCTGGCTGGCATGGCTCGGAGCCGTGGGCTATGATTTCCTGCTCTGGATCAACCGTGCCTACAACCACTGGCGTGCCTGGCGCGGCAAGGAATACTTCTCACTGAGCAAGGCGGTGAAGGCGCGCGTGAAGTCGGCGGTCTGCTTCATCGACCGCTACGAACAATTGCTCCAGCAACTCGCGAAACGCCACCACTGCCACGGCATCGTCTGCGGCCACATCCACACGCCGGAGGACAAGATGGTCGATGATGTCCACTACCTGAACTGCGGCGACTGGGTGGAAAGCATGAGCGCCGTGATCGAACATGATGACGGCAGGCTCGAACTGATCCGCCGCGCCGACCTCTGGAACGCCCCCGCCCCGGCACCGGCACCCGCGGTCGCCGGGAAGTCGCCGGCGATGGCATGACGCTCACTTGAGCACGGCCTCCACCCCCATCGCGGACTTGCGCAGAAGCTTGGGCATGCGCCGCGCATTCCTCCCGCGCACCGCCAGATAAGCAGTCCGCGACAGCGGAATCACCAACAGCCTGTCGAGAAACCGGTACTCGCGCCGGCGACGCAGCAAAACCCGCGCCGCCACCGCCATCACCCGGCGACCCACCGGAAAGGGCTCGAAGGAAACCCGGATCCGGTACCGGCTGCGCAAGTCCTTGGGCCAGCGCCCCTTGTAGGCCTTCTTGGCCTCAAGGATCCGTTCGGCATGCACGGGGTCGTACGGCAATAGATAATATTTCCGCGCCAGAACCAGCAACCCGAAGAAGTCACGCATGTGCTCGATGTCCTCCACCGGCAACCCGGCTGCCCGCGCCAAGTCCATCATCCGCGGAAACCGCGCAAAAGCCTCTTCAGCCGCACGCAAGTCCTCCGCGGGCGACCTGACGAAAATCCTCACCAACTTGCGTACCGCATGGTTGATGAACAAGGTGTCCCAGTAGACATGAAACAGCGGAGGAATCCGCACCCGCCGGAAAAACCACTCCCCGCGCGCGAACGCACCGATGTAGAGGATCCGGGAAATGACTTCGTCGGCATCTGCGAGCAACCCAAGCGCGGCCGTGCAACCGGCATCCCCCACCACCCGCCTCACCGCCTCGGCGGCATCCTTCCCGTCCCGGAACACCGCCAACACCGCCTCGGTGTTCAAGCGGATCCAAACATCCGATCCGTCATCCTCGAGATAGGCCCTCCGCCGGAACCGATGCCACCCGCCGGTCTGACACCAGACGGACACACCATCCATTCCCTCCATACCCCGCAATTCTTCCCTCAACCGCTCACACTCGTCGCCGAGGAAGGAAGGATATTCCCCGGCACCCTCGTACTCGCGCCGCGCCTGCAATTCAATCCACTTGCGGTGCCGACCCTCGAAGAACGCCGGATTGGTGGGCAAGTGCCGGAAGAAGTCACTTTCGCCGTGCTTCATCGATACCACCAATTCCGGCGAGTCCACTCCCTTGAGTGCCTGCCGCAAGGTCGCGGTGTTCCACAACATGTCGCCGATGCGGTGCGCCCCCACGGTCCATGTCCGCAAGACCAGACGACGCCCGCGCTTCCCAAACCCCGGCAACAAGGCGCGCAACAGACGGTTGACCTCGCCTGCGTTGCGCAAATGAAGCCGGGTGCGCACAGGGTCCTCGACATCCTGCCCGTCACTCTCCCCCACCCGGAAGATCAGCCCCTCCACCTCCGGAAAATCATCCAGACCCCGAAACACGAGGTCTTGGAAATACCCGTCAAGATCCCGCCGCCGTCCCCCACTGGCCCTCTCGACACCGGCACTCACCGGAAGGACATCACTCGTCAGATAGACCCGCAGCCCGAAGCCACCCGCCAGGATGCGGAAATACTCCGCGAAGCGATCGCGGAAACGCAAAATGCGATCGTTGAGTTCGTCTCCATGCCACGGATGCGGGACCAAATGCGCAAGGTCGTCCAAACTCACCGCATTGTACCCCTGCGCGGCCACCTCCCCGGCAAACCGCCGCAAGTCCTCGCCCATCGCCAACCACTGCCCCTCGTCGGCCTCGGCAAGTACTCCGAAGGGAATCTTCGACCAGTTGATCCGCTTGCCCCGAACACTGCGGAAAAACGGACCCGTGGCATCAATGAGAAACAACTCCATGCGTCAATCCGGCAATCGATACCCGTGAAATCCCGCAGGCATCGGCACCCTTGCCGAAAGCCAAACACCATGGCGGGCCGGAAGGAAAACGGAATAGTGACGATTCCGTCACACCCCCCTTTTCCCACCCATCACGGCTCACCCGCCTCCCGCCGCGCTGCGGGAACAAAGCCGAGTTTGCTCGTCTTCTGCAACTCAAACACCAGCGCCGTGGACAGTTGACCCGACAAGGCCATCTCACGCGCAGGCCCACGGATCCCGACATGGATGGCCGGGACTTTTCCCAGCGGAGTATCGGCCTCGCCCGACCTCACAAACATCCTCCGCCGGATCTCGGCGGCACAGGCCTCCTCCGACGGCAGCCCCCACTGCTGCGCCAGCCGGTTGTCGCGGCTCACACGCAACAACATTCCCTCGTCCACCGCGGCCCGCAATTCACCCACGATTTTTTCCCGCATCGCCTCATCCAGCTCGGCCACCACCGGCAAGGGCACCCACATCTCGCGCGGACGGTCCCCCTTGATCTTGCGCAAGAGAAAAAACCCTCCCAGAGACCCTCCCAAGGCGAGAAGGAACACCAAGGCACCGATCCAGACGATCCGGCGTTGCACGCACCTTCCTTATGGGCCATTCAGAGGAATTCCAAGCACCGTTTTCCCCATGGAGTACCCCGCATCCCGCGCCACCGTCGACACACTCCCCTCCGGACTCACCATCCTCCTCGACCCGGACCCGGCCGCGCCAGTGGTGAGCGTCCAATGCTGGGTGGAAACGGGCAGTATCCACGAAGGCGACCTCGCGGGATCCGGCATCTCCCACTTCCTCGAACACATGGTGTTCAAAGGAACCCGCGACCACGATGCGGACGAACTCGCAGGCGTGGTCCAGGCTGCCGGAGGACACTGGAACGCCTACACCACCCACGACCGCACCGTGTACTACATCGACGGACCGTCCGGATCGCTTCCGGTGTTCCTGAAATGCCTCACCGGCATCGTGTTCTTCCCGGTCCTTCCCGAATCGGAATTCGAACGGGAAAAGGATGTGATCCGCCGCGAAATCGACATGGGGCTCGACGATCCCGACAACAACCTCACCCACCTGCTGCTGTCCCATGCGTTCCGCAACGACCCGCGCAAGCACCCGGTGATCGGCCACCGCCACCGCATCGACTCCCTGGTCCATCAGGATCTCCTCGACTACCACGCCCGACGCTACACCGCCGACCGCTGTTTCCTCACGGTCTCCGGCGACTTTGATCCGCACGAGGCACGCGAACTCATCGAGTCGCTCACCGCGGACTGCGCCAAGGGACCTTCCCCGGAGGTCTTCATCCCCGCCGACCCGCCGCAGACCGCTCCGCGCCTCGCGCGCGACACCTTCACCATCCCCGCATCCCGCATCCTGATGGCTTGGAAGGTTCCTCCGCTCCACGACCCCGCCTCGCCCGCGCTCGATCTTCTCGCCATCATACTCGGGCAAGGACGCTCCTCGCGACTCCACCGCAAACTGCGCGAGGAAACGGACCTCGCCGTGGAAATCTCCGCCTCCCACTGGACCTATCCGGAGCGCGAGGGATTGTTCCTCGTCTCTGCCGAGACCGAACCCTCAAAAGTCGCACTACTCACCGATGCGGTGCATCGGGAGATGAAGCGCATCGAAACGGATGAACTCGGCCCGGAACTCGCCAAGGCGATACGCCGGATCGCCGCCGCACAATTCAGCAGCCTCACCACCGCATCGGGCCGGGCCACGGACCTCGCCGGAAACTGGTTCGAGGCGCGCGATCCCGACTTCACCCGCAACCGTCTCGCCGCCCTTGCCGCAGTCACCACCGACAATATCCGCAGCGCCGCACGCAGCCTCACGCCACAAACACTCACCACCGCACAACTCGACCCTCCCGACGCGGAACTTCCCGGGGCCACCGCACGCACCCGTCCGAAGGCCGAACCGATCATCGTCCGCACACTCTCCAACGGCATGACGGCGGCTCTCGCGCGCGACACCCGCGTTCCGATCCTCCACATCCAAGCCGCCGCAAAGGCCGGCATGCCTTCGGAAACAACCGAGACCAACGGCATCAACCAACTTCTCGCCGCAACCCTCCCGAAGGGAACCCTCCAACGCGATGCCGCACAACTCGCGCTCGACCTCGATTCAATCGGCGCCTCCCTCTCGGCTTCCGCAGGCCACAATGCACTGGTCGTGCAGGCTGGCGGACTTTCCGCGGACCTCGCTGCGATTGCCACCACGCTCGCCGAGGTGATCCTGCAGCCCGCCCTCGGAGCCACCGAACTGGAACGCGAGAAAACAAGTCAGCTGATGGCTCTCGAGGAATCCCTCCAGGATCCGCTCCAAGCCTGCCTGCAGGGCCTCGGGCAACTCGCGTTTTCCACAAGCGGTTACGGCCTCTCTCCCCTCGGATCCGCCGAAAGCCTCGCGCGCCTCGATTCCGCGGCGCTGAATTCCCACCTGCTCCGCCATGCGAAGGGATCCAACATGACAATCGCCGCCGCCGGTGATATCGACCCTGAGCAATGGTTCGACCTGCTCGAGTCCCGCTTCGCTTCCCTCGCCGCCGGGGAACCATGGTCGGCACCCGAACAGCAGGCTCGCAGCGGAGGAGAAACCACCATTACCCTCCCGCGCAAACAAGCGGTGCTCGCCATCGGCTTTCCCGGAGCCTCGCTTTCCTCCGCCGATCGCCACGCACTCACCCTGATCCGCGAATACGCAGCCGATATGGCGGGCCCGCTCTTCACCAACATCCGCGAAAACCTCGGCCTCGCCTACCGCGTCGGCGCCAGCCATTTCACCGGATATCACAGCGGATTGTTCACCTTCTACCTGGCGACCTCGCCACACCAACTCGACCAGGCCCGCCGCGCACTCGAAACGGAGATCGCGTCGATCGCCCGCGACGGCGTGCCCCTCGCGGCCTTTGAACGATCGCGCTCCTCCCTGCTCGGCGCCCTTGCCCTTGCAAGACAGTCCCCGGCATCCCTCGCGCGCAGCATCTCGCTCAACCTTCTCTACGGCCGCCCCGCAGACGAACACCTGCGCGTGGAGACCGCATACCGCGCGCTCTCGCCCGGGGAGATTTGCGATGCCGCCGCAAGAATCTTCGGACAGGTGCCGCTCGTGTCGGTCGCACTGTCTTCCGGCACGGAAGCAGAACCGCCCGCCGCATGAAACCCAATGAGCCAAAACGGCCCGCGGCCGCCGCCTTCGCACGCCTGATCCGCAAGCTCGGCACCGCCCTCACCCGCCGCATCTACCGGATCCGCACCGTCCACCCGGAACGCCTGCCCCGCTCCGGAGGCGCGCTGCTCCTGCCCAACCATGTGACCCTCGCCGACTCGTTCTTCATCGCCACCGCAGCCAACCGCGACATCCGCTTCGTAATGGACGATGCCTTCACCTCCAACCGTTGGATTCGGTCGTTCACGAAGCTCTTCGAAACCGTGATGATCCGCCGCGAGCACGCCATCGAGGCAATCCGGACGGTCATCGACGCCATCGGCCGGGGCGACCTGATCTGCCTCTTCCCGGAGGGACAACTCACCCGCACCGGCTCGCTCTGCCCGCTCCAAAGGGGATTCACCCTCATCACCCGCAAGACCGGCACCCACCCGGTGATCCCGGCATGGTGCGACGGCTCATGGGGCTCGCTCTTCTCCTTCGAACGCGGACGCTTCCTCGCCAAATTCCCGCGCCGCGGCGCAAAAGGACTTTTCGTCGCTTTCGGCAACCCGATCCCGCCCGGGGAATGCTCCCCGCGCCGCGTGCGCGATGCGATGCTCGAAGCCTCGGCGGATGCCATCACGGCGCGCTTCCACTGCCATCCGGTCGGCAGCCGACTGCTGCACAAATTCACCATCCCCGGACAATCCTCACCCCATCCCGACGAGGTGCGCCGCTTCCTGGCCAACGGCCACCAGATCGGCATGCTCAATGCCCTTCCCTGGCGCAATCGCATCCGTTTCCTAGCCGACGATCCCGTGCCTCGCGGGCTCCACGGCCCGCTCACCGCCTTTGCCATCCTCTTCGGTGCCAAGACGGTCCCGCAAACACGCTTCAACCCGTCGGCCGGCGGTTGCTGGATCGGCGGAGAACGCTTGCGCGATGCCATCCGCTCCTCGCCGCCCGACGCACCCACGCGATTCCTCGATTTCGGCAACGACGCGACCCGGATGACGCCCCTGCCGCAACTCACCCACCTACCCTGCCTTGCGATCGCGGAAAGAGTTGTCTCAATGTCGCTGCCAGACCCACCACCCCCGGCTGAAGATGTGCCACCCCAGCACGGGACACGCACCGGATCGCGAGGACGCCTGCTTCCCGGTTGGTTTCCGCTCACGCCGGATGATGGACGCGGTTCCCTGAAAGGCCCTGCCGCTCCCGAAGGCATCCGGCTCCCCGAAGGCTGGCTCGTCGATGACGAAGGCTTCGTGATGGAAGCCTGACCCACGCGCATCGCGCGAACACCCCCTCCTGTCACAGGGTCATCGAAAGAAGCCTATTCGGGAAAGCGGTTTCTCTTTGCCTCTTTGAGGCCCGTTCGGGAAGAAGCTCAGAAGTTCTTCACGGGAAAGACATCGCCACCCTTCCGCGCATTGATCAGGTTCGTGGTCACCGCAATCGCACCCGGCGCCAACCTCGAACCCTCTTCGAAGAACTTCACGGCCTCCTCCTTGCGCCCCATCCGGTAGAGCGCCACACCGAGATTCACGACATTGACCACATCCACGTTCTTCGTGTCCATGCGCGCGCGGAGAAGCGTCTCGACGCGTGCATTCTCGCCCGCCTCAAGCATGAAGTAGCCTCCCATCGACAACACCTGCCTGTAGAAATGCTCGTCCGGCTCGGTATCGCGCAGCGCCTGGTCCACCGCCTCCGCCAAATCATCCGGACGCTTGAGCGCCACCAACATCGACATCAGGCTCTGGTGCATGATGGGCATGTCCGGCCTCATCTTCGCCGCCTTGCGGAAACACTCGAGGGCCTCCTCGTTGCGACCGGTCTTGGCATACATCGCACCGAGGTTGTGCTGAACCTCGCCGTTCTGCGGACTGCTCTCAATCCCCGCGGCGTAATGCCGGATGGCCTCCTCGGTCCGGCCCTCGTTGGCACGCACCGTCCCGAGACGGGAATGACACTGCCAGCTCCACCAATGCTTGCCCAGCGAATCGGTCCACAGCCTGTCCTCGTTGTAGTGCACCGCAGCCCGGATCCAGCTCGAGGTCATGAACCAACCGGTCACCCACGCCGCCAGCACCAGCATGGCGTTGCGCCACATCGGCCCCCTGTCCCAGAACAGATGGGTGCCCCCGCACACGACCAAGGCAACCAAGGCCGGCAGGGCAAGATGCTGGAAGTGATCGGCCACCAGCGTGAGCCGCATGTAGGACATCTTGACGAACCCCAGCGCCGGAGCCAGCGAGAGAAGATAACAGCCCATGCCGAAGATCAGCGTCGAACCCCAACCGTTACGCCAACGCCAGAAGATCAGGAACATGGCCGGCACCGCCGCCGCCACCCCGAGCTGCCAGAGCTTCGCAGGGTTGTAGTCCCACACGGGATAGATGGTCATCAGATTGACCGGAACAAGTGCTTTCGATAGATAGAACCAGAAGGCCATCCCCGCTCCCGCCGTCCGCGACAGGGGGCCGCCGATCTCAATCACCTCGCGCGCGATGGCCCGGCTGTGCTGGAACCAAATGGTGATCAATCCGAAAACCAGCGCCATGGCGAAAAACGGCAGCAAGCCGACCAACCTCCGGATCGGCGGCCTCCCGCGTTGCTTCCACCACAGGTACAGCACCAGCATCGGCGGCACCGCCACCACGCTGGCCTTGGCAAGCAAAGCAAGGAGATAGAATCCCAGCGATACGAGGTACTGCCGGGGCGGGGCGCCGGCGCCCTGCCGGTCGTGCTTGAAGTAGGCATTCATCGCCGGCATCACGAAGAGCAGCGCCAAAAGGTTCTTGAGCTCGGAGACCCATGCGACCGACTCGACATTCACCGGATGGATCGCGAACACGAGCGCCGCGAACCACGATGCGCGCAATCCGAGGGTCCGCAGCAAGCGCCAGAGCAGCACCGCGGTCCACGCATGCAGCAAGGCATTTACGATCCGGTAGCCCCCGGCCCACTGCCCCCAGACCTGGAATTGGAACCAGAACGCGGTGCTCGTCAGGGGGAAATAGTCCGGCTGGTACCACTCGGGCTTGATCCAGATCCGGTACATGGCTTCACCAAAACCCATCCTCATCAGCGGGTTCATGTGGACCAGCGTATCGTCATCCCACAGGAACTTGCCGTTGAGGGAGGGCAGGTAGATGAAGAACGAGATCGCGAAGAGCGCGAGCGAGAGGTATCCGAGAGGATGCCGCTTCAAGGACCCGGCCACGATGTCGCGCAGCTCGCCCCCCGTCTGGCGAAGAAGATACAGGAACCCGGTATCTCCGGATTCGGTAGGTACGCGCGGGGAAGGTTCGGACATGGAAAATCGGAACGGGCGGGATGTTCCTCAAGCGGTGGGAGCCTGACCATCAAAATCCTTCCAGCGCAGGCTTGGCACGGCCACCATCGCCTCCCGCACCACGGCCCAACTCATCTTGGAGGCCCCGCGGACCCTTTCCCGGAACACGATCGGCACCTCGCGCACCACCGCCCCGATCTCCAAGGCCCGGTAGGTCGTCTCCACCTGGAAGGCGTAGCCGGCGGCCTCGACACTCTCAAAGCAGATATCCCTGAGCAACCCGGCCTTCCATGCCTTGAAACCGCCGGTCGGATCCCGCACAGGCAGTCCCAGCCACAAGCGCGCGTACCACCCGCCGAAGCGGGAAAGGACCCGACGCGACCAACCCCAGTCGACCACCGCCCCTCCCGGAATGTAGCGCGACCCGATCGCCAGATCCGCACGCTCCAGCGCCGCCAACAAGCCCGGAACCGCAGCCGGATCATGGCTGAGATCCGCATCCATTTGCACCAACTTGTCGTAGCCCCGCTCCAGACCCCAACGAAAGCCATCAATGTAGGCCCGCCCCAGGCCCTGCTTGCCCGGCCGATGCAGTACATGCACCCGCGAGTCGGACGCCGCCATCCGATCGGCGAGTTGGCCGGTGCCATCGGGAGAGGCATCGTCCACCACCAAGATGTCGCTCTCCGGCAACTCCTCGCGCAGGCGACCGACCACGACCGGAAGGTTGTCCCGTTCGTTGTATGTCGGCAGTACCACCAGACAGGCCACGCCCCGGGACGATGCAACCCAAAGGCGCCTTCGGCAAGGGTTTCCGCGTTTTCCACCCTGCGGGATGACCCTACCGCACGGCTCAGCGACCCGCAGCCAGCGTTGCCTCCCGGACGACCGCCGCACTCCGCAAGAAGGCCGCCCGCTCGCGGTCGTCCAGCGCCGGATGCAGGATCCGCTCAACCCCCCCTGCCCCCACCACCACCGGCAGACTCAGACAGACATCCTCCACCCCGCAGAAACCATCGGCCAGCACGCTCAAGGGCATCGTGCGCTTCTGATCGCCGGCGATGCTCTCAATCACCGCACCCACCGCAGCCGCAATCCCGTGGTTGGTATAGCCCTTGAGACGGCTGATCAACACCCCGGCTTCAACAGTCTCGCGGAACATCGCTTGACGCTCCGGCGTGTCCTCGATCCGCTCGGCCCCGGCCGTGGCCATCGACATGGCCGGAAACTGGCTGTCCCCATGCTCGCCGAGAATGTAGGCGCGCAAATCGTCGGGATGAATGCCGACCTGCATGGAGAGAGCCTGACGAAACCGCGCGGAATCGAGAAAGGTGCCGGTGCCGAAAACCCGGGATGGCGGAAACCCGGAAATGCGGAGCGCATGCCAAGTGAGGACATCCACCGGATTGCTCACGATCAGCACTACCGCTTCGGGTGAACCCTCGGCAAGCGACGGCAGCAGGCCGCACAACATCCGCACATTGTCCGGACCAAGCAGGTGGCGCGACATCCCGCCCTCGGGCATCGGGACCGATGCACAATACACCAAGATGTCCGAACCCGCGGCGTCCTCCACCCCGCCTGCCCTCACCCGCGCCGGGCAAACCAACAAGGCTTGGGCATGGGACAAGTCCAACGCCTCGCCCCGCGCACGCTCCCGATCGCGCGATACCAGCAAGATCTCCCGCGCCGAGCCCCGGCCCAAAAGCTGGGAAGCCACCGCGATCCCGACCTTGCCGGCACCGATGATCGATATCTTCACGGGAGGGTTTTCCCCGATCGGCGGCTCCGGCACAAGCCCGACCCGCGCGAAAAGCATCCACAAACCACCCTCCCCGCCTTGACGGACCAGCATCCGCCCCGCCATCCTGCCGTTCCAACCCCGCACCACCATGCCCATCGCTCCCGACATGGTTGCCACCATCGGCAACACCCAGCACGCCCCCGATGCGCTTGGTGACGTT
>CAZMUK010000054.1:17910-18129 GCA_964569415.1 uncultured Luteolibacter sp.
AACACCCCGCTCATCCGCCTCAACCACCTCACCGCAGGACTCCACGCCGAAATCTGCGTCAAGGCAGAGTTCTTCAACCCGCTCTTCAGCGTCAAGGATCGCATCGGCAAGGCGATGATCGAAGCGGCGGAACACGACGGCTCGCTCAAGCCGGGCGGCCTGATCAGCGAGCCGACCTCCGGAAACACCGGCATTGCGCTCGCCATCGTGGCCCGCGCC
>CAZMUK010000055.1:0-8162 GCA_964569415.1 uncultured Luteolibacter sp.
CGCAAGCACCCGCAGCAGGAGTACATCCAGGTGAACACCGAACGGATCCTCTTCATCGTCGGCGGCGCCTTCGTAGGTCTCGAGGATATCGTGCGCCGTCGCGTCGGATCGCGCTCGCTGGGTTTCCATGCAGGACCTCCGGAGGCCGACCTCGACGACCCCGCGGTCAATCTGCTCGAGCGCACCCAGCCGGAGGACCTGCTTTCCTTCGGACTCATCCCGGAATTCATCGGCCGCCTGCCGGTGGTCTCCGCACTGCGCAAGCTCACCGAAACGGAACTGATGTCGATCCTCACCGAGCCGAAAAACGCGCTGGTGCGGCAATACGGCAAGCAGCTCGCAATGAACAGTGTGAAACTACGCGTCACCCGCGATGCCTTGCGCGCGCTCGCGGAAGAAGCGGTGCGCCGCGGCACCGGAGCCCGCGCCCTGCGCTCGATCTTCGAACGCATCATGCTCGATGTGATGTTCGATGTGCCGTCGCGCACCGATATCGAATCGGTCACCATCAACCGCCAGGTGGTGCTGGGCGAAAAGCCGCCCGTCGTCCGCCGCAAGCGGGCGGACCAGGACGCGGCCTGAGACCCGTTCCCCAACCCCTTCCCCGGGACCCCCGAAGGGAAGAAAAGGCCGGAAAACCCGAGGCTCGGGAAGCATGCCCGGGAAGACACCTTCGGGCGGTTCAGGCTCGACCAAGAACAAAGAGCCTCTCCTCCATTCGCGGGATTCGCGGTCCGCGGTCTTCATCCCTTCCTCCGTGCCCCCGTGTGTCCGTGGGGGATTTTCCCGAATCCCGCCGGACCGAAAGCAGACCCGACAACAACCAACCCCCGCCGCCATTCAAGTTGCGCGCCCGCAAATGACATTTTGTGCCCTTGTGTTGTGGGGCATTGCGGTGTTCCTGCACCACAACGATACCCCGGGCGAGAAGGACTTTCCTCCGACCGGCAGTTCCACCGTGGAACTCATCCCTTGGAGCCACGGCAAAAGCACCCGCATCATCACCCGGCACCTCGACGAGGCTGTCGACACGGTCCGCCGCAGCGAGCAATCGCGCCTGCACGACAAAGAAGAGGCAAGGCGCGAACCATCGTGTTTCACCCAGCCCGGCACGCGAAAGGCCGGACAAGTTTCCCTGCCCGGCCTCGCTATTGGATGGCGCGGCTTCCCAAAGCGGGAAGCCGCGTTTCCTTTGATATCACATCATTACATCATGCCGCCCATGCCGCCGTGGTCGTGACCGCCGGGTGCCGGCTTCTCCTTTTCGGGGATGTCGGTCACGAGGGCCTCGGTGGTCAGCAGCAGACCGGCGATCGACGCCGCGTTCTGCAGGGCCGAACGGGTCACCTTGGTGGGGTCGACCACGCCGCTCTTGATCAGGTCCTCGAAGGTATCGGTGGCGACATTGTAGCCTTCCGATCCCTTCGCCTGCTTGACGCGCTCGACGACGAGGGCGCCTTCGCGGCCGGCGTTCTCCACCAACTGGCGGAGCGGGGCCTCGACGGCCCGTGCGACGATCGCCGCACCCGTCTTCTCGTCACCCTTGAGGCCGAGATCGCCCAGCGAGGCCTGCGCACGAATCAGCGCGGTGCCGCCGCCGGCGACGATGCCTTCCTCGACCGCCGCACGGGTGGCGTGGAGAGCGTCCTCGACGCGGGCCTTCTTCTCCTTCATCTCGGTCTCCGTGGCGGCGCCGACATTGATGACGGCCACCCCGCCGGCGAGCTTGGCGAGACGCTCCTGGAGCTTCTCACGATCGTAGTCGCTGGTGGTTTCCTCGATCTGCTTGCGGATCTGGTTGACCCGTCCGGTGATCGCGTCCGAGGTGCCGCCGCCTTCGACGATGGTCGTGTTCTCCTTGGCGATCGTGACGCGCTTGGCTTGGCCGAGATCGGCCAACTCCACGGTTTCCAGCTTGATGCCGAGGTCCTCGGTGATCACGCGGCCGCCGGTGAGCACCGCGATGTCCTCGAGCATTGCCTTGCGGCGGTCTCCGAAGCCCGGAGCCTTCACCGCCGCGACATTGAGGATGCCGCGCAGCTTGTTGACCACGAGGGTGGCGAGTGCCTCGCCCTCCACATCCTCGGCGATGATCAGCAGGGGCTTGCCGGTCTTTGCCACCTTCTCGAGCAGCGGAAGCATGTCCTTGAGCGACGAGATCTTCTTCTCGTGGATCAGGATGTAGGCGCTGTCGAGCAGGGCCTCCATGCTTTCGGCATTGGTCACGAAGTAGGGGCTCAGGTAGCCCTTGTCGAACTGCATGCCCTCGACCACTTCAAGCGTCGTCTCGATGGTCTTCGCTTCCTCGACGGTGATCGTGCCGTCCTTGCCGACCTTGTCCATCGCCTCGGCGATGATGCGGCCGATCTCGGTGTCCCAGTTGGCGGACACCGTGGCGACTTGTTCGATCTCCTTGGAGTCGGACACCTTCTTCGAGCTCTTCGCGAGCGCGTCGACGATCGCCTCCGTCGCCTTGAGGATGCCGCGTTGCAGCGAGATCGGGTTGGCTCCGGCGGTCACATTGCGCAGGCCTTCCTTGAAGATCGCCTCGGCGAGCACCGTGGCGGTGGTGGTGCCGTCACCGGCGATATCCGAGGTCTTGCTGGAAACCTCGCGGATCAGTTGCGCGCCCATGTTTTCGTAGGGATCCTCCAGTTCGATCTCCTTGGCGACGGAAACGCCGTCCTTGGTGATCGTCGGGGAGCCGAACTTCTTGTCCAGGATCACGTTGCGGCCGGAGGGCCCCAGCGTGGCCTTGACGGCTTTGGCGAGCTTCTCCACCCCGCGCAGCAGCGCGTGGCGGGCGGTTTCGTCGAATTGCAGTTGTTTGGCCATGTTTGTTCAGTTTGGTTGTGTTGGTGATTCGTTCTTCGGATGCGTGCGGCGGGCGGTTCAGCCCACCACGCCGAGGATGTCGGATTGCGAGATGATAAGGACCTCCTGACCCTCGATCTTCACCTCGGTGCCGCCGTACTTGGAGATCAGCACCTTGTCGCCGACCTTCACATGCCAGACGATGTCGTTGCCGTTGTCGTCCTTGCCGCCGGTGCCGAGGGCAAGCACCTCGGCTTCCTGGGGTTTCTCCTTCGCGGTGTCCGGCAGTACGATGCCGCCTGCGCTCATTGCCTCCGCTTCGATGCGCTTCACGAGGACGCGTTGTCCGAGTGGTTTGATGTTTGCCATGGTGTGTTTCGGTTTGGTTTCGTTGGTTCGGGGTTGAGGCGGAGCGCGGCGCGCCCCGCCGGGATCTTGGGAATGCAGGGGGGGCCGCGGGATCAATCGACCACCTCGGCGTCGACCACCTTGCCTTTGGCCTGTCTGGGTCCGTCGGCTGCGGCCTGCGGTTCTTCGGCGGCTTCTTCGGGGGCGGCCCCGGGCTGTGCCTGCTGGGCGGCCTGGTACAAGGCCTGCAGCGAGCCCTCGAGATCGGTCACCGCGGCCTGGATCCGCGGCAGGTCGTCGCCGGCCACGGCGTCGCGCACCGACTTGATCTTGCCCTCGAGCGTCGACTTGAGTTCGGCCGGAGCCTTGTCGCCGAGTTCCGCGAGTTGTTTCTCCACCGAGAACACCAGGTTCTCGGCACGGTTGCAGGTGTCGACCTTCTCCGCGCGCTTGCGGTCTTCCTCGGCATGGGCCTCTGCATCCTGCCGGGCGCGCTCGATCTCGTCCTTGGAGAGGCCCGAGGATCCCTGGATGGAAATCTTCTGTTCCTTGCCCGACTGTTTGTCCTTGGCCGAGACATGGAGGATGCCGTTCGCGTCGATGTCGAAGGTCACCTCGATTTGAGGCTCGCCGCGGCGGGCGGGCGAGATCCCGTCGAGCTTGAAATTCCCGAGCAGCTTGTTGTCCGAGAACATCGGCCGCTCGCCCTGGCAGATGCGGATGTCAACGGCGGGCTGGTTGTCGGACGCTGTCGAGAAGATCTGCGACTTCTTGGCGGGAATGGTCGTATTGCGATCGATCATCGGCGTCGCGCGCGAGCCCTCGGTCTCGATCGAGAGGGTGAGCGGCGTCACATCGAGCAGCAGCACATCCTTCACATCGCCGCGCAGCACGCCGCCTTGGATCGAGGCGCCGATGGCGACCACTTCGTCGGGGTTCACCCCTTGGTGAGGCGTTTGGCCGGCGAGTTCGCGGGCGGTGTCCACCACCTTGGGCATGCGGGTCATGCCGCCCACCAGCACCAGTTCGTCGATCTGTGAAGCGGCGATGCCCGCTTCCTTGAGGCAGTCGCGCACCGGTTTTTTGGTGCGCTCGAACAGGGAGTCGGTGAGCTGCTCGAGCTTGGCGCGGCTCAGCGAAAGCTGGATGTGCTTCGGTCCGGTGGCGTCGGCAGTGATGAAGGGCAGGCTGATGTCGTACGACTGAGTCGAGGATAGCGCGATCTTGGCCTTCTCCGCCTCTTCCTTGATCCGTTGCAGCGCGTCGGGCTGGCCGGAGAGGTCGATGCCCTGGTCCTTTTTGAACTCGCCCACGATCCACTGGATCAGCGCGTTGTCCCAATCGTCTCCGCCCAGTTGGGTGTCGCCGTCGGTGGCGAGTACCTCGAAGACCCCGTCTCCGATCTCCAGTACCGAGATGTCAAAGGTGCCGCCGCCGAGGTCGTAGACGGCGATCTTTTCATCGGACTTTTTGTCGAGCCCGTAGGCGAGGGCGGCCGCGGTGGGTTCGTTGATGATGCGCAGCACCTCGAGCCCGGCGATCTCGCCAGCGGCCTTGGTGGCGTTGCGTTGGGAGTCATTGAAATAGGCCGGGACCGTGATCACCGCCTGCTTGACGGGTTCGCCGAGTTTCGCCTCGGCATCGGCTTTGAGTTTTCCGAGCACCATCGCCGAGATTTCCTGCGGTGAGAAGGTCTTGGTTTCACCGCCCACCTCCACCTGGATGTGCGCATCGCCGTTGGCTGCGGCAACAATCGCGTAGGGCACCCGTTTGTCGGCCTCGGTGAGCTCCGAGAACTTGCGGCCGATCAACCTCTTGGCGGAGAAGATCGTGTTTTTCGGGTTGGTCACCGCCTGGCGTTTGGCGGCTTGGCCGACCAATCGTTCGCCCGATTTCGAAAAGGCGACGACGGATGGGGTGGTGCGGGCACCTTCCGAGTTTTCCAATACGACGGGTTCTCCGCCCTCCATCACAGCCATGCAGGAGTTGGTGGTGCCGAGGTCGATGCCGAGAATTTTGGACATGGGGTTGCTTTCCTTTCTTGAGTCTGTGGTTTGCGTCCGGGTCAACTCCCCTCGCATCGGGCGTGCCAATGAGGGAAATCTTCCTTCTAAATCATTGAAAATGAATAGGCTGTGAAAAATTTTCCCTTGCTTGAGGGTTGAAGAAGGTTTCAGAAGGGCCCCGAAGGGGTCATCGTGTCACGCCCTGATCGTGCCAAAATGTCGCAATGATGTCACAGTTCCCGGTGTCCAGATGGGTCGGAACTTGATCGAGACGGGGGAAGCCCCTAGCGTATCCGGACGATGCAAGTGGAACCGGCGGCATGGGTCTTGCGGGGGCGGCCCTTTGAGGCGCAGGGAAATGTGGCGAGCAACGGATTCCCCCCCATCCTCACCCACCTGATCCAGGAGCGTGGGCTCTGCCCGGAAGGGAGTTTCGAGGCCTTCCTCCACCCGAAGTGGCGCGACCTCTCTGATCCGTTCCTCATCCCGGACATGGCCATGGCTGTGGAGCGGATCCTCCAAGCGGTGGATGGCAAGGAGGAGGTCTGCATCTTCGGGGATTACGATGCCGACGGGGTGAGCTCGATCACCCTTCTCGGCAGGATTCTCGAGGCCTACGGCTTGGAGACCCGGCCCTTCATCCCGCGGCGCGGCAGCGAAGGATACGGGCTGAGCGAGGCCGCCCTGCGGCGATGCATGGATGAAGGCGACCGACCGGAACTGCTGATCAGCGTGGACTGCGGCACGGTGTCCCTCAAGGAAGCGGAACTGCTCCGCTCTTGGGGAGTCGATCTGGTGGTAGTCGATCACCACGAGCCCCTCGCCGACGCCCGCCCGCACTGCGCTGCTCTGGTCAACCCGAAATGCGGCGTCGATTTCACCTATCTCTGCGCCGCCGGCGTGGTCTTCAAGCTCGGTCACGCCCTGCTCAAGGCGCGGCCCAACGACCGGCTCGACCTGCGCCACCTCGCCGATCTCGTCGCAGTGGCGACCATCGCCGATATCGTTCCGCTCACCGGGGAAAACCGTCTGCTCGTGCGTCAGGGACTGCGCCAACTCGCCGAGACCAGCCACCCGGGGCTCCACGCCATCAAGCAGGCGAGCGGCCTCGAGGGCGTACCCTCGACCGGCGATGTCGGATTCCGAATCGGCCCGCGCATCAACGCCGCAGGCCGCCTCGACGCACCGGAAGACGCCCTGCGCACGCTGATGAGCCGCTGCAGCGAGGAGGCCCGCGAACTGGCCCTCAAACTCAACGCCTACAACGAAGAACGCCGCAATATGGAGGCCCTCAACCTCCAGGAAGCGGAGGAAATGCTCGCCAACGGCACCCACCCGGCCGACTGCCCGGTGATCGTACTCGGCTCCCGCTCCTGGCACCCGGGCGTGGTGGGCATCGTCGCGTCCAAATTGATGCGCAACCACCACAAGCCGACCTTCGTCATCGCCATCGACGCCCAAGGCGCCGGCAAGGGCTCCGGCCGCAGCATCGAGGGTCTCTCGCTGGTCGAAGCCCTGCGCGCCTGTGAAAAAGACCTCGTCGCCGGCGGCGGACACGCGATGGCCGCCGGGCTCACCATCCGCGAGGAACACATCGATTCCTTCCGCAAACACCTCGCCGCCTTCGTGCTGGCGAACACCACCCCCGAGCAACGCACCCCGCAACTGACCTACGACGCCGAGGTCGCCCTCGACCAACTCTCGCTGTCTTTCCTCGACAGCTACGAACTGCTCGAACCTTTCGGAAACGGAAACCCGCAACCCACCTTCGTGTCGCGCAGCGTCAGCCCCGATCTGGAACCGAAATGGCTTCGCGGAAACCACCTCAAACTCCTGCTGCGCCAGGGCCCCGCGCGCCAAGAGGCGGTCTACTTCGGCGGGGGCGACAAGAACCTGCCCGAGCCTCCCTGGGATGTCGCCTTCACCATCGACCGCAACACCTACCGCGGACGCACCTCGCTCCAATTGCGGATCAAGGACCTCCGCGCCGCGCGCGTTTGACCCGCCCAACCGGGAACTTTGCGGTTCCCTTCCGCCGCCGGGCGGTCTTGAATCCGCCCGACCATGACCCGGACCTACTTCCGCATCGCCCTCGGGGCGGACCACGGCGCCTTCGAACTCAAAAACTCCCTCGCCGAACACCTCCGGAAACAGGGACATGAGGTGAAGGATTTCGGAACCGACTCGGGAAACTCCGTCGATTACCCGGATTTCGCGGATCAGGTCTGCCGTGAGGTTTCCCAAGGAACCTGCGACTACGGCATCCTCGCCTGCACCTCGGGCGTCGGCATGTGCATCGCCGCCAACCGCCATCGCACGATCCGTGCGGGCAATGTCCGCTCGACGGAGGAAGCCGCGGTGATCCGCAGCCACAACGACGCCAACATCCTCTGCCTCGGCGCCAAGCAACTCGATGCCGCCACCGCGGTCGCGATGACCGATGTCTTCCTTTCCACCCCCTTCGAGGGCGGACGCCACGAAGCGCGGTTGCTCAAGGCCTCCGGCAGCAAAATCGCCGTCAGCGATCCCGCGGTACACGATGCCATCAGCGCCGAGGAACAACGCCAACGCAACAACATCGAATTGATCGCTTCGGAAAACTTCGCCTCGCCCGCCGTGATGGAGGCGCAGGGATCGGTGCTGACCAACAAATACGCGGAAGGCTATCCGGGCCGACGCTGGTACGGCGGCTGCGAACATGTCGATGTGATCGAACAGCTGGCGATCGACCGCGCCAAGGAACTGTTCAAAGCCGAACACGCAAATGTCCAGCCGCACTCGGGATCGCAGGCGAACACCGCCGTCTATTTCTCGGTGCTCAAGCCCGGCGACAAGATCTTCACGATGGATCTCGCCCATGGCGGCCACCTCACCCACGGACACAAGGCGAATTTCTCCGGCCGCTTCTACGAGGTCACCCACTACGGCGTGTCCCCCGACGACGAACGGATCCGCTACGACGAACTGGAGAAAACGGCGCGCTCCCTCAAACCC
>CAZMUK010000055.1:8172-17846 GCA_964569415.1 uncultured Luteolibacter sp.
CGCCCTCATCACGGTCGGCGCATCGGCCTACTCGCGCGTGATCGACTTCGAACGCATGGGACGCCTCGCACGCGAAGTGGGGGCCTACCTGTTCGTCGACATGGCACACATCGCGGGCCTCGTCGCGGCGGGCGTTCACCCGAGCCCGGTGCCACATGCCGACTTCATCACATCGACCACCCACAAATCGCTGCGCGGCCCCCGCGGCGGCATCATTCTCTGCAAGGAGGAGTTCGCGAAAAAAATCGACGCCCAGGTGTTCCCCGGTATCCAAGGCGGCCCCCTCATGCATGTGATCGCCGCCAAGGCGGTCTGCTTCGGCGAGGCGTTGAAACCAGGGTTCCGCGCCTACCAGGAACAGGTGGTCGCCAACGCCCGCGCCATGGCCGCACGCCTCGCCCACCACGGCTACCGCATCGTCTCCGGCGGCACCGACAACCACCTGATGCTCGTCGACCTGCGCCCGAAGGGCCTCAACGGAGCCGACGCCTCGCACGCGCTTGACGAAGCCGGCATCACGGTGAACAAAAACGGCATCCCCTTCGACACCGGAAGCCCGATGAAGCCCAGCGGCATTCGCATCGGAACCCCGGCGGTCACCACCCGCGGCATGAAGGAACAGGATGTGGAACAGGTCGCCGATTTCATCCACGAGGCACTCACCCATCCGTCCGACACCGCGAAGCTCCACGCCCTGCGCGACCGCGTCCACGCCTTCAACCGCGCCTTCCCGATGCCGTGGTGATCCGCGGCATCCGCCGCGTCAGCCAAGGCCCTCGCAGAATTCCCGGAAAGCCCGCAGCTCCTCCTCGCCGGCCACTCCCGCAACAATGTGCCCGGCGAGACTGCGGGCGGTGGCCCGTGCGTCAGCGGAGAAATCCAGCGAATCGATCAACGCTCGGGCGATCGCGGAAAAGGTATTGCCGTTGTAGTTGATGAAAGGTGCGAGACGATGTCACCTCCGGCAAAGTTCAATCATTTGATCAAGGCCCATCTCCGCGCCCATTCATTCCTCCCATAGTCTCCGGCAATCAGCATGACCGTCAGACGTCGGCCCATGGTGAGCTCTCTTCGCTTTGCAGAGTTGCTCGTCCTGCCAGACGACCATCTCCCAAGGGACATGGGCCAACCATGCTCTTCTATTCATTCCCCTCGCTTGGCGGAAGCTTCCTCCTCCTTGATCCGGGCGATTTCGGCTACCCCTCTGCTCCTCAAAAACCCTTTGCCGGTTCTCGCATAGACCGGTTCCGCCGCAAACTGATCCTGAATGGCCAGCCCTTCCCGCAGGATCGCTTGCGCTAGCGGATCATTCTCAAAAGGACTTCCGGGCGGCGGTTCTTCCGGCATGACTCAAACATACACGCGCGCACCCCGCATGACAAGCAGCCTCGGCGGACTGCAGGAACCGGCGGATCCATACCATTTCCCCGGAGGAGCAGGCCGTTGGGGGCTTGCGCAACACACACCCGCCCGACCCGGATCCGCCGCCGGGATTGACTTCTCCCTGCCCATCCCTTGACTCGTCTGAGGCTGTTGCCGCCCGTTCCATGAACAATCCGTTCCGCGAAGAACTGCTAGCCCGCTCGATGGCGGAGCCCTGCTCGCTCGTGATCTTCGGCGCCACCGGAGACCTCACCCACCGCAAGCTGATCCCCGCACTCTACCACCTCGCTGCCGATGGCGAACTGCCCACGGGCGTCCACATCATCGGCTTCGCCCGTCGCGACAAATCCGATGCGGACTTCCGCGCCGGACTCGCGGAAAGCACGACCCGCTTCTCGCGGTCGGGCTTCGACCCGCAATTGTGGAGCCAGTTCGTGGAAAGCGTCTCCTACCACCGCTCGGAATTTTCGGATCCCGACGGCTACCGCGCGCTGGCGGCGCGGCTCGATGCAATCGACCAAGCCCGCGGCGGCAAGGGCAACCGCTTGTTCTACCTCGCCTCGGCACCGGAGTTCTTCGACGAGATCCTCGCCAATCTCAACAACGCCGGGCTCAACCGCGCGCCCGACGGCTGCTGGGCGCGGGTGATCGTCGAAAAACCCTTCGGCACCGACCTTGCCACCGCCTGCCACCTCAACGAAACCGTCAGTTCCTGCTTTGCGGAACGCGATACCTACCGCATCGACCACTACCTCGGCAAGGAGACCGCGCAGAACCTGATGGTGCTGCGCTTCGCCAACGCGATCTTCGAACCGCTCTGGAACAACCGCCACATCGGCCATGTCCAGATCACCTGCGCCGAAAACCTCGGCATGGAGGGCGGCCGCGGAGGCTATTACGATACCGCGGGCGCGCTGCGCGACATGGTCCAGAACCACCTGCTTCAACTCCTCAGCCTCGTGGCGATGGAGCCGCCCACCGATCTCTCGGCCGATGGCGTGCGCGACGAGAAGGTGAAGGTGCTCCGCTCGCTGCGCCCTTGGGACACGGCGGAAAAGGTGGCCCTCAATGTCGTGCGCGCCCGCTACACCGCGGGACATGTCGACGGCTCGCCCGTGCCGGGATACCGCGAGGAGGACCGGGTCGACCCCCGATCGGAGACCGAGCCCTTCGTGGCCCTGCGCGTCCTCATCGACACCTGGCGCTGGAGCGGCGTGCCCTTCTACATCCGCATGGGCAAACGGCTGCCGAAGAAGTCCACCGAAATCTCGATCCACTTCAAGGACGCGCCCTGCGTGCTGTTCAACGCATCCTGCGGCGGCACTCCGGGCGGCAATGTGCTGGTGATCCGCATCCAACCCGACGAGGGAATCTCGCTGCGAATGGTTTCCAAAATCCCGGGCAACAACCTGCGGCTCGAAACGGTGAAAATGGATTTCCATTACGCCACCTCCTTCGGCACCGCCAGCCCGGAGGCCTACGAGCGGCTGCTGCTCGACGCCATGGCCGGCGATGCCACCCTCTTCGCGCGGCGCGACGAGGTGGAAGAGGCATGGAGATTCATCGACCACATCGAACGCGCCTGGCACGAATCGCCCGCGCCGCCGCCCATGGCGGAATACACCGCCGGCTCGTGGGGCCCGAAGGAGGCCGACGACCTCCTCGCACGCGACGGAAACCAATGGCGCAGGCTTTGAACGGGGCAAATGGCGCTCTTTGCCCTTGGCAAGTCCCGGTTTCGCCTTAGTTTCAAGGCCCCACGGGAACAAGCCCGGACCTACCGCCCCAGTCCCATGAAAGCCTCCTCCATCGCCGCCCTCTCGCTGATCGCTCTCCTCACCTCCGCCCGCGCGGAGGGAACCAAGATCGGCCTCGTCGATTTCCAAAAAGCGGTGGAATCGGTCGATGCCGGCAAGATGGCGAAAATGACCCTCGAACGCGAGGCCGCAGCCCAACAACTCAAGATGACCGAACAACAGCAGGACTTCCAAAAGGACGCGGAAGCCCTGCAGGCGGCGATGCGCCAGTTCAATGAAGCCGCCTCCAAGGCCGGCGGAACCCTCTCCAAGGAACAACAAGCCCAACAGCAGGATCTCGCGGGAAAACAACAGGAACTGCAAAAGCGCTACGCCGAACTCCAACAAGCGGCAACCAACACCCAAAACGCCCTCCAGCGCAGGCAACAGGAACTCTTCAAACCATTGGTCGACAAGGCCCGTACCGTGGTCTCGGCCGTCGGCAGGGAACGCGGCTTCGACCTGATCGTCGACCCGAAGGGAAATTCGGTGCTCTACACCAAGGATGCGGAGGATGTGACCGACGCGGTCATCGCGCGCTTCAACGCCACGGCCTCGAAGCCGAAGTAACCGACGGCAGGTCCTCCCGGCTTGCATCACCGAGCGCCCCCGGATGCCTCCGTCCGGGCACAAGCGCGGCCAACCAACGGAAATGGCGGCACTCACCGCCCCCCTGCGGCAATCGCGCCTTGCCAGAGCCCGGGAAACCATCCATAGCCCCGCGCCCGCACCATGTCCCTGTCCATCCGCAACCTCGCCATCATCGCCCATGTCGACCACGGGAAGACCACTCTCGTCGACCAACTCCTGCGCGCCGGCGGCGTGTACCGCGAAAACCAAGCGGTGACCGAACGGGCGATGGACTCGATGGACCTCGAACGCGAAAAGGGCATCACCATCAAGGCCAAGAACACCTCGGTCCACTGGCAGGGCCATACCATCAACATCGTCGATACCCCGGGCCACGCCGACTTCGGCGCGGAAGTGGAACGGGTGATGAAAATGGTCGATGGCGTGCTGCTCGTGGTCGACGCCGCGAGCGGACCACAGGCGCAAACGCGCTTCGTGCTGCGCAAGGCCCTCGCGGAGGGACTCAAGCCGATCGTGGTGGTCAACAAGATCGACCGTCCGATGGCCGATCCGGCACGCGTCCACGACCAGGTGCTGGAGTTGTTCCTCGACCTGGATGCTACCGAGGACCAGTTCAACGCGCCCTTCGTGTACGGCTCGGCGCGCGACGGCTATTTCATGCACAAGCCGGATGACGAGCGCGCGGACTGCACCCCGCTGCTCGAGCGGATCGTGGAATGCATCCCGGAACCGAAGGCCGACCCGGAGGCGCCTTTCCTGATGTTGGTGTCCAATATCGAATGGGACGACTATGTGGGCCGCGTCGCGGTCGGCAAGGTCCTCGCCGGCAGGGTGCGCAAGGGCGACACGGTCTGGCTCACCCGCAAGGACGGCTCGCGACAGTCCTCGAAAGTCCTCAAAACCTTCAGCTACTCGGGACTCGCCACCCACGACTCGGAAGGCGGCTCGGCCGGCGGCATCGTCGGCATCGCGGCAGGCATCGAGGGCATCGACATCGGGGAAACACTCGCCGCGTCTCCCGATGCGGAGGCTTTGCCCTTCGTGGAGATCGACCCACCCACCGTGCAGATGCAGTTCTCGATCAACGACGGCCCGCTCGCCGGCCGCGAGGGAAAACATGTGACCTCGCGCGCGATCCGCGACCGCCTCATGCGCGAGCTGCGCACGAACATCTCGATCCAAGTGGAGGATACCGATCAGGCGGGGGTGTTCAGTGTCTCGGCCCGCGGCGCAATGCAAATCGCGGTGCTCGTGGAGCAAATGCGCCGCGAGGGCTTCGAGGTCTGTGTCTCGCGGCCGATGGTGATCTTCCGCCGCGATGAAGGCGGCGCCCTGCTCGAGCCCTTCGAGACGGTCTACATCGAAGCACCCGGGGATTACACCCAAGGCATCCTCAAGACCCTCTCGAACCGCAAGGGACTGATGGAGCACATGGACACCGAACCCAGCGGACGCACCTTCATCCGCGCGATCATGCCCACCCGGGGCCTGATCGGACTGGAGACGGAACTGGTGAACCTCACCTCCGGCCACGGCATCATGAGCCACCTGTTCCGCGAGTACGCACCGCACGCGGGCGAGATTGTGAGCCGCACCACCGGCACGCTCGTGTCGATGGAAAACGGCCAGGCCACTACCTACGCGCTCCAAGCCCTCGAGGAACGCGGCATCCTTTTCATCGGTCCGAACGATGCGATCTACGCAGGCATGCTCGTCGGGGAAAACCCGCGCGTCGGCGATCTGCCGGTGAATCCGGTCAAGGAAAAGCACCTCGACAACATGCGCTCGTCGGGCAAGGACAAGACCTCCAAACTCACGCCGCCACTGCGCTTTTCCCTCGAACGCGCCATCGAGTACATCGATACCGACGAACTGGTGGAGGCCACCCCGCAGAACATCCGGCTGCGCAAGAGGATCCTCGACGCAAACGCGCGCAAACGCGCGATCAAGGGCGGCGAGGACCGCGGCAACCGCGGCTGATCCCGGCTTTGGCCGTTGCCAGACGCCCGCGCGCGGGACAGGATGCGTTTCACCCGCCATGGAAGGCACCGGCCGCATCGTCATCGTCCCCACGCCGATCGGCAATCTCGCCGACATCACCCTGCGCGCGCTCGAGGCACTGCGCGCGGCGGACCGCATCGCCTGCGAGGACACACGCCGCTCCACCATCCTGCTCTCCCACCATGGGATCACCGGCAAACCGTTGGTGGCCCTCCACGAACACAATGAGGAACGCCGCGCACCCGAGTTGGCCGCCGCCGCCCGCGCCGGCGAAACGATCGCGGTGATCACCGATGCGGGAATGCCCGGGGTCTCGGATCCCGGCTACCGCATCATCCGCGCCTGCCTCGACACCGATACCCCGCTCGAGGTGCTGCCGGGCCCCTCGGCGGTGCTCACCGCACTGGTGGGATCGGGCCTGCCCTGCCACAGCTTCCGCTACGCGGGCTTCCTGCCGGTGAAATCGGGCCGACGCTCCAACGCGCTCGCCGCAGCACTGGAAACGGAGGAAACCACCGTGTTCCTCGAGTCGCCCCACCGCATCACCGCCTCCCTCCGCGCGCTCGCCGAAATCCGGCCCGGGGCCCAGGTCTGCGTGGCGCGCGAGCTGACGAAGAAATTCGAAACCTACCATCGGGGCAGCGCCGCGGAACTGCTGGCCCACTTCGAGGCACAGCCGCCGAAAGGGGAAATCGTGCTGCTCGTGAACGGCAAAGCCGGTGACCGCAATCCCCGACCCGCGAAGGAAACGGATTCCTGAAGCCGGATCACAGGCTGCACGCGAGATCCCGCACCAGCCCGGGACCGCGATAAATGAACGAGCTGTAGATCTGGACCAGCGAGGCACCGAGCCGGATCTTGTCCCGCGCGTCCTCCACCGAGGAAATGCCGCCCACGCCGACCAAGGGAATCCTTCCGCCCAAATGCCCGGCGAAGGCGCCCAACACCCGATCGGCCATTTCCTTGAGCGGCCTGCCCGACAAGCCTCCGGCCTCGCCTGCATGGCGGTGCCCCTCGACCTCCGCACGCGAGACGGTGGTGTTGGTCGCAATCAAGCCGTCCAAACCACCATCCAAAAACACCCGCGACAAGGCGGCAATGCTCCGCTCGTCGAGATCCGGCGCGACCTTGAACAACAAGGGTGTCTTCTTTCCGTGCTCACGCTCGAGCCGTACCTGCTCGTCCTTGAGCACCGCCAGCAACCGCGCGCTCGCATCGGCCTCCTGCAGCTCGCGCAGCCCCGGCGTGTTCGGCGAGGAAAGGTTCACCGCCACATACCCGGCATGCGCATAGGCCTTGCGAAAACAGGCAAGATAGTCGTCGGCCGCCCGCTCGTTGGGCGTGTCCTTGTTGCGGCCGATGTTGACCCCGATGACCCCGCGGTAGCCGCGCACCGCACGCACATGCTCCACCGCAGCGTCAATCCCGGGATTGTTGAATCCCATGCGGTTGATGATCCCCTCCCGGTCGACGAGCCGGAATACGCGGGGACGCGGGTTGCCGGGCTGCGGCCGCGGGGTGATGGTTCCGATCTCGATGAAGCCGAAACCAAAGGCCCCCAACGCCGCCACCGCGTCACCCTCCTTGTCGAGCCCCGCCGCCAAACCCACCCGGTTGGGAAACCGCAAACCCATCAACTCCACCGGCCGCTCCCCTGCCGGCCGTCCCGCCACCCAACCCAGCAAACCAGTCCGCTCCCCCAACCTCAAGGCACCCATCCCCACCCGATGCGCTACCTCGGCATCGAGCCGAAACAACCCGGCACGCAAAATCGGATACACCCAGCCGCTCCCCACAAGCCCAGTCCTGACCCGATCCCACGAGTTTGTCGAATCCACTTTGCCCGGATTTCTGCAGAAATCTCGGGTTGCGCCAAATTGACGCGGGCTTGAGGCCAGTCTGACCACAATTCCGCGACAGCCCTTAGCATCGGTATTTTATAAATCACTGATTTTCAATTTGTTGCGTGATGAAAAATCTTGGGCACGGAACCTGCAATCACACAGATCGACGTCTGCAGCTCCAAAAATTCTGAATTTTTGTATGTACATGGAAGTCACAATGGAGGTATGACAAGAAAAAGGAGAAAAAAAGGAGCGGTAGTATCGTTTCACCTATAACCCCACCAAACCATGGCCTACGAATCCGACGGCAGTTTGAAACTCTACCTGCGGGAAATCTCAAGGACCCCGCTGCTCACCCCCGAAGAGGAGGTGGAGCTGTCCGAGCGCATCCGGCAAGGCGACGAGGCGGCCCGCGAACACATGATCCGCGCCAACCTCCGCCTCGTCGTCAAAATCGCCCAGGACTACGCGAACTTCGGCCTCCCGGTCACCGACCTGATCTCGGAGGGAAATATCGGCCTGATGAAGGCGGTGGAGCGCTTCGACCCGGAAAAGGGCGGCAAGCTCTCAACCTACGCGGCTTGGTGGATCAAGCAGTCGATCAAGCGCGCTCTGGCCAACCAGTCGAAAACGATCCGCCTGCCGGTCCACATGGTGGACAAGATCGCCAAAATGCGCCGGATCGCCGCGATGCTCACCGAGGCGCTTGGACGTGAGCCGACCGACGAGGAACTTGCCGACGAAATCGGCGTACCCCGCCGCAAGCTCGCCATGCTTCGCCAAGCATCCCATCGCCCGACCTCGCTGGATGCGCCGATCAACGAAGGCGAAGCGACCGAATACGGTGAAATCATCAGTGACGAGCGCGCGATCAACCCGCTCGACATGCTCTCCGACAAGAATCTCCACGGCGAACTGGACGGTCTGCTCTCCGTGCTCGATGAGCGCGAGCGCCGGATCATCGACGAACGCTTCGGCCTCAACGGCCGCAAGGCGCTTACCTTGGAAGAGGTGGGCCGCGAATTCGGAGTGACCCGCGAGCGCATCCGCCAGTTGCAGAATTCGGCGTTGACCAAGATGCGCCGGGCGCTTCGCAAAAAGGAGAAGCCCATTCCCAAGCCGCTGGCCAGCGGCCTGGCGGGCGCTTGATTTCTAGTGTGTTCGGCTGACTGGTATCCAACCGCGGGGGAGCGATCTCCCGCGGTTGACGTTTCTCAGTGGAAACCGCTTGTTGCCAAGCGGTGGAGGATTTCCCACATTGCCCGCGGTGAACCTTCCCAATGCCATTACGCTCTCCCGGCTCGTGCTGACCGGTGTCTTCGTGGCGGGAACCTCATTCGCGAACGCCGCCGGGCAATGGGTCGCGCTGTTTTCCTTCGTGATCGCGGCCATCAGCGACTTTCTGGATGGCTACCTTGCCCGCAAACTGGGCTTGGTCACGCCGATGGGCAAGCTGCTCGATCCACTGGCGGACAAGGTGCTGGTGTGCTCGGCCTTCGTTTACCTGAGCGCGGGCGGGCTGTGTCCGGTATGGGTGACGGTGGTGATCCTGGCGCGCGAGTTTCTGGTCACCGGGCTGCGTCAGATCGCGGTGGAGGCCGGGCAGGTGCTGGCCGCCGATCGTTTGGGAAAGTGGAAAACCGGGCTGCAGCTCACGTTCTGCATCACCTGCCTCGTGTGGTTCGCCTTCCAGCCGCTTGATCCTGAGAACGTGTTTGTCGCGTTGATTCACTACCTGTCCCGGCCGGACGGCTGGCTGCAACCGGCGTCCCTGTGGCTTGCGCTCGGGCTTACCCTGTGGTCCGGCTGGAACTATCTGTGGGACTGCCGCGGACTTTTAACAGGACGGTGAAACAGGAATGGCGTTGGCGCGCATCAGCTGCGTGAACCAGCGGGCGGATTCCTTGGGAATGCGCTGGAGCGTCTGGCGATCCACATGCACCAGCCCGAAGCGCTGGCTATAGCCTTCCGCCCACTCCATGTTGTCCAGCAGGGACCAGGCGAAATATCCCTTCAAATTTACGCCATGCCCGATGGCTTGGTGACAGGCTTCGAGATA
>CAZMUK010000056.1:0-7992 GCA_964569415.1 uncultured Luteolibacter sp.
CCACCCAGAAACTCTACGATGTGATCACCGGCGGCAAAGGCGAGGGCATGCAGTTCATGGACGAGTCGATCTGGGAAAAACTCCGCGCCGGCATGATCTCCCCGCAGGAGGCCTACATGAAGGCGATCGACAAAACCCGCTTCAAGCGCTTCCTGCCCACCGAGGACTCACATCTCGGCGATGCCTCGGGCGAGAACCCGATGAGCCACTGAACTCCTTCCCCGAAGCGGGGAACCCGCCCCGCCGGGATTGAAAAGAATCGACCGCTGTGCCGTCGTTGGCGTCGTGAGCCACGTTCCGTGAACTCAATAGGTGGGGTCGCCCGCCGCCTGTTTGCCTTCCCGAAAAGGGCATGACATCGGACGACAGGTGGAGACCCCTGTTCGTATATATCGGTCCGGGCCGACTACCAGTGGACACGGACACAGCAGTCGGGGATAGAATCGACCCAACACGACGCGAGTTCAACAGGAAAACAACAGGAAAATCAAACGGCGCGGCGCCGATTCCGCTTGCAATCCGCAACGGCGCGATTCTCAAGCCGGCGCGCCAACCACACCGGGCATGGGCCCGTCGTCCTCCACCCGTCCGCCCTCAGAGGCCTTGGCAGCCCCCTGCCTGCGCAATTCCTCAGGCACCGGCGGCGGCTTGGGAAGGTTCGGCGGATCCTTCATCTCGCCGAACTCGATGAGATCGCGCAGGTGCGAGGCATCCAGCGTCTCGTACTCGAGCAGGGCGTTGGCACTCAATTCCACCTTGGCGCGTCCTTCGGTCAGAATGCGCTCGGCAGTGGCGTAAGCCTCGTCGATGAAACGCTTGATCTCCGCGTCGATGACCCGCGCGGTCTCCTCCGAATAGTTGCGCTGCTTGGCCATGTCGCGCGCGAGGAACACCGGAGCGTCGCCCTCGCCGTACTCGACCATTCCGAGGCTGTCGCTCATCCCCCACTCGCAGACCATGTGACGGGCCAGCGCGGTCGCCTGCCGGATGTCGCCGGAGGCACCGTTGGAGATGTCGTCACTGTGGAAAGACTCGGCGATGCGCCCACCCATGATGACCACGAGGTTGGCCAGCGCCTCCTTCTTCTGCGTGGAGTACTTGTCACCCTCGGGAAGATACATGGTCGCACCCAGATACGGGCCCCGCGGAATGATCGTCACCTTGTGCAGCGGATTGGTGTGCGGCAGCACCATGTTGAGATAGGCGTGCCCCGCCTCGTGCCACGCGGTGCCGACCTTTTCCTTGTCGGACATCGCCAGGCTCCGCCGCTCCCGCCCCCAACGCACCTTGTCGCGGGCCTCCTCGAGCTCGGCAAGCGTCACCGCCACCATGCCCCTGCGCGCGGCCAGCAACGCAGCCTCATTGACCAGATTGGCCAGCTCGGCACCGGAGAAACCGGGCGTGCCCTTGGCGATCCGCGAAAGATCCACATTTCCGGCAAGCTTGATCTTCTTCACATGCACCCGGAGGATCTCCTCGCGGCCGTTCACATCGGGGAGGTTGATGGTGACCTGCCGGTCGAACCGCCCGGGACGCAGCAAGGCGGGATCGAGCACATCGGGCCGGTTGGTCGCGGCAATGATGATGACACCCTCCTGGGTATCGAATCCGTCCATTTCAACCAAGAGCTGGTTGAGGGTCTGCTCACGCTCGTCGTGACCGCCACCCATGCCGTGCCCGCGATGACGACCCACCGCGTCGATCTCGTCGATGAAGATCAGGCAGGGGGCATGCTTCTTGCCTTGCTCGAACATGTCGCGCACCCGCGAGGCACCCACCCCGACGAACATTTCCACGAAGTCCGAGCCGGAGATGGAGAAGAACGGCACATCGGCCTCGCCGGCAATCGCGCGCGCAAGAAGGGTCTTGCCGGTGCCCGGAGGCCCCACCATCAACACGCCCTTGGGAATCGTGCCGCCCAGCTTCTGGAATTTCTTGGGATCGCGCAAAAACTCCACAATCTCCGACAACTCCTCCTTGGCCTCGTGAATGCCGGCGACATCCTTGAAGGTGACCTTGTTGCGGTCCATGGTCAGCAAACGCGCCTTGCTCTTGCCGAAGGACATCGCACCCCGACCCATGGATTTCATCTGCTGGCGGAACAGGAAAAACAACACCAGCAGCACGAGCAGGAACGGCAGAAAGGTGAACAACGCATTGCGCAGATAATCCGGACTCCGGACATACTGCGCCCGACCATCAAGCAATGCCTTGAGCTCGTCACTCTGAATGACGGTGGATACCTCGACCCGGAACGGCGCGGCCTCACCGGTTTTCACCATTGCAGGATCCGCCGGAAGTTCGCGGGTTCCCTGCACCACGATTTCCCGGCTGCTGTTGGCCGCGTAGAGCTTCAAGGGAGCCGCCGCCCCGCTGAGAATCTCGCCGCGCGCAAAGGCCTTGCGGAACGCGGCCACCGTCAACGGCTCTGCGCCCTCGACCGGATCAACCTTTTCCACCGTTTCGGTGCGCACCCCGTCGCCGAGCAGTTGCTTGATCTCGTCGCCGGAGAGCTCGATGCTGGCCCGCAACTCGAAGGGCTCGCGGACCTTCGGTGCCCCCGGAGACAACTCGGGCCGCGGCGACAGCCAGCCGGTAATCACCGCATCCGGCGAAGCATCGGTGGTCACCACCTTGAGCGGCCTCTTGGCATCGTCCACCACCACCCGCTCGGCATCCCAAGCCTTCTTGAACTCCGCGTAGGTGATGGTCGCCGCCGACTTGGTGGAAGATGGCCCGAAAATCGCCAAGCCGAGAAACACCGCCGCAAGCGAAAGCAGCACGAACAGACGCCAATTGAACCCGCCGGGGCCGGAGGTATTGCGCGACGGATCCTGACCGGACGGATTTGGGTTCTGGGGATCGGACATTCGGTTGTTCGGGACTGGGTGCCGCCTCCTGCCGGACGGTGGAGACCGGAACCGCTGGCGGAAAGCCAAGGGAATGTACCCGAAACGGACCGAATGCAAACCGCTTTTTGAGCGATCCTTGTTGTTTTTCGTGCGGTCTGCGTAGCATCTGCCCGTGGAACCGCCCGAAGCTCCCCCTCCCCGCGAGCGGATTCCGCTTTGGCGGAGATTCGACCGCAACCGGGTGTTGTCATGGCTCCGGACTCTTCCGGGCGTAGGCCGCCTGCGAGCCCTCCGCCCCGGAACCAGCGCACGCGTGGGAGCCCTGGTCGATACCTTCGGTGCCTTTGCCACCCTCGATGGCGAAGTCAGCAGTCAGGAGGCCGACCTCGTCCTCGACTTGCTCCGCAGCGCGTTTCCGGATGTGGATCATGGCTGGCTTGCCCGGCGCCTCCAACGCGCCATCACCCAACCGCGCCCGCTCCACGCCATCGCCGCGGAACTGAAGGACGCTTGCAACGACGCGGAGAAAACCGCACTCGGATTGCAACTCTTCACGCTGGTCGATGCCGCAGGGCGCTCGGAACGCAACCGCGCCAGCTTCGAGGTCTTCTTGCGACGATTGGGCCGGCCGGACCTGGGAACGGCCATCCTCAACGAAATGCGCGGCGAAACCCCGCGAGGAGAAACCTCCCCGCCTTTCGAACGACTGGTCTTCGGACGCGACGAGGCCGATGTGGTGCTGCCTCCGGCCGCAGTCGATTGCGCGTTCCGCGTCTACCGAGCGGCCGATCTCGTGCTGGTCCGCAACACCGGGGCCACCCCGCTGCGCATCCGAGGCAGGTCCCTTCAAACCGGTGCCTTTCTCCAAATGCGGGAACGCCAACCACTCGTGGTGCCAGGCTGGACAATCCGCCCGGAGGACCTGATGTTCTTCCTCGACGCGAAACGCACCGGCAACACGCCGGCCGTGTACCTCGAACCCGGAGAATCCGGCCTCGTCGCGGAACGCACCCGCACCCGCAACAGCACCGTGCGCGTGCGCTTCGGCCTCGATGCGGAGGTCGAGGCACTCCGGGATTCCCCGCTGCTCGCCGCCGGCCAGGGCCCGCTCCGCAAGGGCCAGCGCGTCACCTGCCTCAACCACGAACGTATCGGCGACGGCAGCGGCTTCAGCCTTTCGGTGAACGAACTCCGGGGCAAGGCAACGGAATCGGGAAGACGCTTCCTGCTGCTGGCCGACCGCCAGGAGTACCTGGTCTCCAACGACGCGGCGTCGCTTTCGCGCGGCGACTTGTTGCTCGGACCGAAGCTCGCACCCAAAACCGTGCTCTTCATCCGCTACGATCCCCAGCGCGCGGAAGGGGAACTCCAAATCCGCGAAAGCAACGGACCGATCTCCGTGGACGGCAACCCGGTGCGACTCTCCGCCACCCTCCGGGATGGTTCGCTCATCCGGCTCTCCGGCAGCCAGGCGGTGCGTTGCCGCTTCCGCGACGGCTTCCTCGACGAGGAACGGACGCTGATCGAATCCCTCCGGGTCGAAGACCTCGCCCACGATTTCGCCACCGGCTCCCGCGCACTCGACAACCTGAACTTCGAGGTGAAACGCGGCGAGATGCTCTGCATCATCGGCCCCAGCGGCAGCGGAAAAAGCACCCTGCTCTCGGTTCTCTCCGGCCAACGCGAACCGACCCGCGGCAGTGTGCGGCTCAACGGGATTTCCCTCTACAAACGGCCCGACGCTCTGGTCCCGTTCATCGCACACATGCCCCAAGAGGAGGCTCTCAACCCGCACCTCACGGTCCGCGAACACCTCCGGCACGCGGTCACCATCCGCCGCCCGGCACTCTCCCCGGCCGAACACGAACGCAGGGTCGACAGCATGCTGGCGGAATTGGGCCTGCAGGCGATCGCACGGCGACTGGTCGGTTCTCCCGGGGAAAAAACCATCTCGGGCGGCGAACGCAGCCGACTCAACCTCGGACTCGATCTCGGCAGCCGCGCGGAGGTGTTCCTCTTCGATGAACCGATCTCGGGACTCTCCTCCAAGGACTCGGAACATGTGGCGGAAACACTCCGCGCGCTGGCGCGCGACAAGATCGTGATCGCCTCCCTCCACCGCCCCGGTGCCCAAGTGCTTCGCTTGTTCGACCGGGTGCTGCTCCTCGACAGCGGCGGCCACCTGGCCTACTTCGGAACCCCGGCGGGAATGGTCGGCTACTTCCGCGAGGCCTGCGGCGAACTCGGCATCACCCATCCGGCGGTCACCTCAAGCTCGCCTCTCGGCGCGGATTTCGTGTTCGATGTGCTCGAGGCTCCGCTCGCCAGCATCGGCGGCGGATCGGACACCGGCGCCGCACGCAGATTTCCCCCGTCGTTCTGGCAGGAACGATTCGAGAGCGCCGACCTGATGGATGCCCTTCGCGACGGAGGACCGCTCTCGCGCATCGCCGACACACGCGCTCCTACAAAGCTCCCGCTGCCGCCGAAACCGGCCCGGCGGCTCCGCGCGGTGGCCGCGGTGTTCGTCACCCACTTCCTCCGCTCACTGCTCTCAAAACTCCGCAACCGCGGCACACTCTACAGCACCTTTCTCGAAGCACCCCTCCTCGCGGCACTGGTTTCGGTCACCCTTCGCTCGTCGCCGGAGGGCAGCTACGATTTTTCCACCGCACTGCACCTGCCCGCCTACCTGTTTCTCTCGGCGACCGTGGCAATGTTCCTCGGCCTCACGAACTCGGCCACCGAAATCCTGCGCGACCGACCGGTCCTCCGCCGCGAACGGAACTGCCAACCCGGCGCGTTCTCCTATGTGGCGGCGAAATTCACCGCACTCGCCCTCGTGGCGGCGGTGCAATGCCTCACATACCTGATCGTCGGAAACCACTTCCTCGAAATCGAGGGAATGCTGCCCTACCACTGGCTGTGGATGACCCTCACCGCGTGGACCGGCACCGCGCTCGCATTGCTGGTGTCCTCGATGGTCCGCTCGGAACGCGCCGCACTCACCGCTGTGCCGCTGCTGCTCGTTCCGCAAATGCTCCTCGCAGGCGCGCTGGTGCCGTACCGCGAAATGAACCACGGCCTCTTCCGCAATACGAAGGAGGTGCGGGAACGCGGCGGCGTGCCGGTGCCGGCGTCGTTCATGCCGCTGCGCTACGCTTACGAGGCAATGATCGTCTCCCAAGCGGTCCGCAACCCCTTCGAAATCGAACGGATCCGCCTCCAACGCAGAATCGACCGCGTCATCAGATCCCGCGATACCCTCGACCGCGAGGATCTGGAACGATTCGAAATGGCGAAGGAGGGCCTGCGCAGACTCGTCGCGGCGGGCGCGACCGACAAGGCGAAGGCAAAGGCCCTCGCGAAACGGATCCGCCGCACGGCGGAGTACGGTTCCCGCATCGAGATCGAAAGCCTCAGTGTCTGGCCCGAGGATGCAAGGAAGGCCCGCCCGGTCACGGATTACTTCGTCAATGAACGCGTCGAACTGATGACCCGCGAGGCGGAAACCTTCCGCACCGATTACCGCAATACGGGATTCCGCCCGATCTTCCTCGCCCTGCGCAAACCCCTGCCTTGGGACGGCACCGACGAAGAAGGGAAACCTAAACGCCGCGTGCAGGTGGATACCCAGAAGTTCTGCGGCCTCGTGCTCCTCTCCTTCGTGACAGGTTGCTGCCTGCTGACCGTCGCCGCCGTCTCACGGCAAAACCGGCTCACCCGCTGACCGCACACCGCGGCGAAAACGCGATCCGCGGAAATTCGGTGGTTGTCACGGCATGACGCGGCCGGATAGACTGCTCCACGAAACCGCAATGTGGTCCTTTCTCACCAACCATTGGCGCGACGGGGTGGAAATCCTCGTGCTGGCCACTTGCGTCTACCAGATCTACCGCGCCTTCCGCGCCACCCGCGCCGCCCAAATCCTGGTGGGCCTCGGAACAGTCCTGCTGGTGCTGGTCGCGGCCTCGACCGTGTTCCGCTTCGAGGTGATCCAGTGGATCCTCACCCGCGCGGCGGCGGTGCTCGCCTTCGCGCTGATCGTGATCTTCCAACCGGAACTGCGCACCGGCCTCGCCCGCCTCGGCAGCAACCGCCTGCTCTCGTTCTACGGACGCCGCAGACATGATTTCCTCGAACGCTTCGCCGATTCGGTGGTGAGCCTCTCAAAACGACGCATCGGCGCTCTCTTCGCCATCCAACGCGATGTCAGCCTCAAGGAACAACTCGATACCGGCGTGGAATTGGACGCGAAGTTCTCGCCGGAACTGGCCATGGCGGTGTTCTTCCCGAAGTCGCCGCTCCACGATGGCGGCATGATCATCGCCGACGACCGCGTCGCGGGCGTGGCCTGCGTGTTCCCACTCACCGAAAGGGAAATGCAGGACCGCTCGATCGGGCTGCGCCACCGCGCGGCGATCGGCCTCAGCGAACGCAGCGACGCAGTCGCAGTCGTGGTCAGTGAGGAAACCGGAGCAATCTCGATCTGCCGCAACGGCAACCTCCAACGCAACCTTCCCGAGGCGGAGTTCCGCGAAACCCTCACCTCCGTCTTCTTCTCAGGCCAAACCGACGATGAAACCGAACCCGACGAAAAACTGGATCGCAAAACTGCTGTCCCTCCTTCTGGCGATCGTGATCTGGTTCCTGATTAAGAACACCCTCGAGAAGGCCGGCCCGAAACCGGCGAACAAAGAGGCCCCCGCCCCACCCGCGCAAAAGGGCTCCTGACCCTCCCGCTCCGGGAATTCGTCCTTTCCCTGCCCCAAGTCCGCCCCTACCCTCCCGCCCATGAGCGGCTGCGGCCCGAAAATGCCCATGGATCCCTCGCTCCACCGGGAACGCAAGCCGGACTGGATCAAGGTGCGCCTTCCGAACAACCCGGCGTTCTGGTCGACCAAGTCGCTGGTCACCGACCTGAAGTTGGTAACGGTCTGCGAGGAGGCGCAATGCCCGAACCGCTGGGAATGCTGGAGCCAGGGAACCGCAACCTTCATGATCGCCGGGGACAAATGCACCCGCGCCTGCGGCTTCTGCGCGGTAAAGACGGCAAAGCCATCGGCACTCGAGGCGGACGAACCGGCAAGAGTCGCGGAAGCAGCCCGCCGCATGGGACTGCGCCACGTGGTGATCACCG
>CAZMUK010000056.1:8002-17715 GCA_964569415.1 uncultured Luteolibacter sp.
GCGGAACATTTCCAACATACGATCGACGCAGTCCGCGCCGCAGTCCCGGGAATCATCATCGAGGTACTGGTCCCGGACTTCAATGACCGCGACTGGGCGCTGCGGATGGTGATGGACGCACGACCCCACATCTTCAACCACAACCTCGAAACGGTGGAACGCCTCACCCCCCTGGTACGCTCCCGTGCTCAGTACCACCGCAGCCTCGCGGTGCTTGCAAAAGCAAAGGAGTTCGTCGGCGGCAGGGTGGCGACCAAAAGCGGGCTGATGCTCGGTCTCGGCGAACGCCGCGAGGAGGTGCTGCAGGCCATGGACGACCTCCGCGCCCACGGGGTGACGGTGCTGACCCTCGGCCAGTACCTGCGGCCCACGCCGCGCCACCTTCCGGTAGTGGAGTTCATTCACCCGGACGCATTCGCGGAATACCGATCGATCGCGCTGGAAAAAGGCTTCCGCCATGTGGCAAGCGGCCCGCTGGTGCGCAGTTCCTACCACGCCGCGGAGTTCCGCCCGGAGCTGGATGTGCTGGAGGCGGTCGAAGCGGATCTCGCTGCCCGCGCCATCTCCCCACACCCCGCACCCGCAATCGGATGAGGCACTGGCTGATCAAGTCGGAACCGGAGGTGTTCTCCATCGACGATCTCCAAAAGGCAGGCCTCGAGCCGTGGACCGGAGTCCGCAATTACCAGGCGCGGAATTTCATGTGGCGCGACATGAGACCGGGCGATCAAGCGCTGTTCTACCACTCGAACGCAACACCGCCGGGCGTGGCCGGCCTGGCGGAGGTCGCCGGGGAACCTTACCCGGATCCCACCCAGTTTGATCGCGAGAGCCCCTACTTCGACGCGAAGGCCTCGCGGGAATCCCCGCGCTGGTGGCTGGTGGATTTCCGCTTCCTCGCGAAGTTCCCGCAGGTGCTGCCCCTCGCCGAACTCCGCGCGGATCCGCTGCTCGCGGAAATGGAAGTCTGCCGCCGCGGCAGCCGGCTCTCGATCACCCCGGTCGAGGCCTCCCACTTTCACCGGGCCCGGAAACTGGCGGCAAAGCCTCCCCGCCGAAGCGCGCAGGATTGAATTTGTCGCCGACCCGCACATGGGCCAGACTCCGCCCATGACCGACCCCGCCGCCGGCCCCGCCCGAAAACGCGTGAATGTCCGCCGCCCGGATGTGATGGAGCTGGTTGCGGCGGAAACCGCCTCCCACTTCCATTCGGAAATCGTCGAGAAAATTCGCGGACAAGGCGGCAGGATCACCATCGGCAACACCACCCTCCTGCTCGCCCAAAGCTTCGGGTTCTGCTACGGCGTGGAACGCGCCATCGACCTGGCCTACGCCTCGCGCCGGGTCTTTCCGGACCGCAGGATCTTCCTGATCGGGGAAATCATCCACAACCCGGAGGTCAACCGCCACCTGCGGGAAATGGACATCGTCTCACTCCCGTGGCAACACCTCGGCAGGGAATACGAGGATCTCTCGGCAGAGGATGTGGTGATCGTACCGGCCTTCGGGGCTCCCACCTCGTTCATGGACCTGATCGAGTCAAAGGGCTGCTATGTGGTGGATACAACCTGCGGCGATGTGATGAAGGTATGGAAAAGGGTGCGCGGATATGCCCACGACGGCATTACCTCGATCATCCACGGCAAGGCCGGACACGAGGAAACCCGAGCCACCGCCTCCCGCGCCGCGGGCGAGGACGGAGCGGGCAAATACCTGGTGATCCTCACCCTCGATGACGCGGATTTCGTCTGCCGCCACATCCGCGGCGGTGGCGACCGCGCGGAATTCCTCGCCCGCTTCGGGGAAGCCTGCTCAATGGGGTTCGATCCGGATGCAGACCTGCTCCGCGTGGGCCTCGCAAACCAAACAACGATGCTCAAAAGCGAAACCGAGGAAATCCAACGCAGGATCCGCGCCGCGGTGGAGGCACGCGACGGCAATGCGTCGAACTTCCATTTCTTCGACACGATCTGCGGCGCCACCCAGGAACGACAGGACGCACTCTTCGAAATGCTCCGCAACCGGATGGACATGCTCTTCGTCGTGGGCGGCTACAACAGCTCGAACACCACCCACCTGGTGGAGATCGCCTCCGGCCGCCTGCCGACCTTCTTCATCCGCGATGCGTCCTGCATACGCTCGCTCACGGATATCGTGCACTTCGATCTGGCCCGCCACGACGAGGAATCGGCGGATTACTCGCAAATCCTCTCCCCGGACCGCCCCGCAGTGATCGGAATCACGGCCGGTGCTTCCTGCCCGAACAACCTGATCGAGGAGACGATCGTGCGGGTCTTGGAACTCCGCGGCATCTCGCGCGAGGAACTGGAGTCGGCCTGAAGCCGCCTCACAGGTACGGCAGGAACGCGCCGTGCACCTCCGGCGGGATGTCGAGCAGACTGTAGTCCTTCGAGGAGACAAACAACAACCCCTGCTTGCCCTTGCCCAACAACTCGTTGCCGGTGCCGAACACCTGGTGCTCGAGGGTGCAGAACTTGCGGTTGAAGTCGGAGACACGGATCTTGACCGTGATGGTGTCGAACTCCCGCGCCTCGCGCACAAACTTGTGCTCGAAGGAGCGGGTGAGGATGAAGAAGGATGTGGTCTTGAGATCAAAGGAAGGCATCGCCGCGTTGAAGAACAACTCGCGGGTCTTGCCGACAAACAAGGGGTAGTTGCCGAAGTAGACATTGCCCACCGAATTGGTGTCCTGGTAAGTGGCGACAAAGGAGTGGACGAACCACTTGCCCTCGAAATGCCCGCGCAAGGCATGCGCGTCGGGTGGCTCGGGGGCGGACACACCGGCGCCACCCACCACGCCCGCGGTGCGGGTCAGGGCCCGGATCGCCGGAATCTCGGACGCGGCCTCGATGACCTCCCCGGCCTTCTCTGTCACGACCCGAAGGAGGTCGGTATGGAAGACCAGCCACGCGACATGCACCAGGGGCAGCAAGGACCCCAGTACCATCAAGGGACCGGTGGCGGTGGTGTAACCGAAGGCGAAAATAACCAAGGATACGCCGGCCAACGACAACATCCGGATCTGCGGCAGCGGCTGCTGGGAGTTGCGCACGAAACAACGCGCCACCGCCAGAGAGGCGTACCCGACGAAGAATGAGGCGTAGAATACCATGAAGTACTCGAGCTCCACCCTCAAACGGAGGGCGACCAGGGTCACGGCACCGGCCAGCAGAAAGGCGGGAATCGGCGACTCGAGGATTCTCCTCGGGATCATGCCGACCAGAACATGGGAGCTCTTCCCGATGTTCGATCCGAGAAACCACCGCAACGCAATGTAGCCGCTGTCGATCGTGGTCAGGGCGCAAATCCCGAGGAAGGTGTAGTACGCGGCAGGCAGCAGCCCGCGGTCCGATTCGGGAATGGAGCCGATGTAGCGGACGACCAACTCATGCGCGTAACGGAAGCCGTCGATCGCCTCCGTGCCGAAGGCGGCGACGCCCTCGGACGGACGCGCAAGCACCCAAGCGGCAAGGCAACCGTGAAAAAGAAGGAGCAAAAAGAAAATCAACCCGGCGAATGCGTAACTCGCACGAACGGACGCGCCCTCGCGATGAATCTGGATGGCACGCTGCCAATGCTGGAGATCCAGCCAGGGACCGACCAGCAACCCGACGATCAAGGGAATGCAAAAGGATCCAAGTCCCGGACCCTGCCACGCACTGGGATCGGCCGCCCCCCACACGGACCGACCGGGATCCAACGGCCGCAGGGACGCAATCACCGTCACAACCGCCATGACGAGCAGCAAACCGAGGAACGCGTGGCCAACCTTGATGTTGCGGATGCCGAGCTCCTCACCGAAAAGACAGCCGGAGGCGAGCACCACAAACACGGCCATGCACAGATACAGCGGCGCCATCTGCCCGGTGACCAACTCGAGCGGAGCGAAAAGGTACTTGGCGATGGCAAACACGGTGAGGGTGATCGCCAAAAGCTGATAGATGAGAAAGACGAGCCGGAACGGCTTGGAAAAGCGGTCGAAAAACCGCGCCAGTGACTCACGCCCGCCCTCGTGACGCCTTGCGACAAGATGCGTGAGAAAACCGAACAACGCCAACCCGGCCGCATTCGGAATCGCGAACAACAACAGCCCGCTCAAGCCGAACATGTAGGTGATCTGTACGCTGAAAAACAGCCCCAGACCCCACATCCACGCCAACGCGGCGGAGTTTCCCCACAACAGGGCGCTGAACCATCGCAAATTCATCCCCCGCAAGGAACAGGCTGGCAGGGTCGGCGGCAAGCAGGATTCCTCACGAGCTCACAGCGCGGCAGCCCCCCGCTCACCGCAGGACCTCGCGGATCCGCCCCGCCCATGCCTCGGCGCGCGCCGCATAGGAAAGATCGTCGCCCGCGTAAAGGATGCCTCGCGAGACATTGATGACATCCGGTGCCGTTCTCCCTGCGGCGGCAAGCACGGCAAGATCCCCGCCCTGCGCGCCCAACCCGGGCACCAGCAAGGGCATGTCGGGCATCCCGGCCACGACATCAGCGGCATTGGTCAATCCCACGACGAAGCCGACATCCGTGAGCCGCCCCTCCGCGGCGGCACGCCGACCCAGCCCGACGACCAACTCGTACACGGCCCGGCCGTCGGCAAGCCGCTGACGCTGGAAATCGGCGGATCCGGCGTTGGAGGTAACGGCAAGCAAATACACCCCCTTGCCATCCCAATCGAGAAAAGGCTCGAGGGAATCATAACCGAGAAAGGGATTCAGGGTCACGGCATCGACCTTCCAGTTGGCGAAATACCCGCTGGCGTAATACTTCTGGGTCTCGCCGATGTCGCTGCGCTTGGCATCGAGAATGACTGGAACACCATCCGGAATCTCGCCGAGCAAGTCGCCCAGCAGGCGCACGCCGTCAGGCCCCATCGCCTCGAAGTAGGCCATGTTCGGCTTGAACGCGGCCGCAAACGGCGCGGTCTGGCCAATGACCTCGCGCAAAAACCTCCCGGCCTCGCGAACTCCACCATCGCCCGGACGCGGATCCAAACCCACACACAAACGGGAATCGACCGCCTCAACCCGCCTGCGCAACAACTCGGTAAACCTCACGGCCGAAGTCTGCGAATCCCGCCGGATTGCGAAAGCGCAAAATCACGGCGATCCCCTGCGAAAGCCCACCGGCCCCACCCCTCCCCCTGCAAACAACAGGACAAGGGGGCCGGGCCGGGACACAAGGCGGAATTTCCGGCAAACCCGCAAGGGCTTCCCGAGTTCCCGTGGTTCGCCGGCGCGCGCAAATCAGGCGCTGGCCTTCTGCTCGAGGGCTTGCCGCGCTTGGGCAACCACCGCGGAAAACGCGGCAGCATCCGTCACGGCAAGGTCGGCAAGAATCTTGCGGTCGGCCTCGATCCCGGCGGCCTTGAGGCCTTCGATGAACCGTGAATAGGTCATGCCCTCGGCACGGACCGCGGCATTGATCCGCTGGGTCCACAAACGACGGAACTGACCCTTGCGACGCTTGCGGTCGCGGTACTCATAGGTCATCGCCTTGCGGACGGCGTCCTTGGCGTAACGGAAGAGTTTCGAGCGGAATCCGCGGAAACCCTTGGCCCGCTGCAAGACACGCTTGCGGCGCTTGCGACTGGCCGGGGAGTTGGTGGCTCTTGGCATTGGTTCGGTTTGGGTGGGAACAGGCCGTTGGTTTCATTCCTCCCGCAGTCTCACCTGCTCGTGTGCCCCTCGCGGGACCAGGCTGCGTGGAGGCCGTCCGGGATACGGACGGAGGGCGCGTCACCGCCCGCTTCGGATCAATGGAAGGGCAGATTCTCTTTTACATTGCGGATGTCGGCGGCCGACACCAGCGTGGCTTGGCCCAGCCTGCGCTTGCGCTTGCTGTTCTTGCACTGAAGCAAATGCCGTGCCCCTTGGCTGCGCCTGAGGATCTTGCCCGTCCCGGTCACCTTGAAGCGCTTGGCGACGGCTTTGCGTGTCTTTGCTTTTCCAGAGACTCTTGGCATGGGGCGGGAAACCTAGGGGCCCACCGACGGTTGGCAAGAAAAATCGGGAGAAATTCAAGGGTTGCCCTCAAGCCGGGATTTTCCTGCATTCAAGGCCCTCCATGCCATGCTCCGCGCCCTCCTGATCGGCTCCCTCCTCCTGATGGCAGCCGTGCTCGCCGCCCGGTGGTGGTTCGCCGTGCGCTTGCTGACCGGCGAGGGCCGCCGGGTGCCGGACCGTTCCCGGGCACCGACCATTACCGCAGCCGACCTCGGCAGGGACCTGCGGGATCAGGCGCTGGCGGAGTGGCACCGCACAGACCCGAAGGCCGCCCGCGCCCGCGCCGCAGCCCTCCGCTTCGGCATCGCCGTCCCCCCGCTCGCCCTGCTGGTGGGGGTCTTCGCAATGATCGTGGGGAAAATCCCGATCATCGGACTTATGCTCGTGTTCACCACCGCCCTCCTGCTTTCCACCACGGCAGGCCTGCTGTCCCTGCCCAAGGAATGGTCGGCTATCGCCCGCGCCACCCGTACACTGCCCCAACCGAAACTCCCCCGCGAAGACCTGGAATTGATCGCTGCCTGCGCCCGCGCCCACGCGTTCCACCATTCGATCCCGCCGATCCTCCGCCACTCGCTCCACTGAACAATCCGGGGAATGCCACGGCTTCGGCCTTGCCGGAACCGTTTCCCTTGCTACGCCTGTCCCAATCCTCCCCGACCGGACCCACGCTACCCAACGAAGCAGACCCATGAAACGTAGAAACATACTCAAGGCGGGCGGCACCCTTCTGACGACTCCATGGATGGCCCGGCCCGCACGGGCGGCCTCCCCCGTCCATACGGCCCCACGCCCGCGCGGAGTGGTGTTCCTCGTATCGGACGGGATGAGCCCGGGAGTCTTCACACTCGCCGAGGAGTTTTCGAAAATGACCCGCAAGCGCTCGACCGCTTGGTGGCAACTCCACAACACACCCTCCGCCCAACGCGGCCTGATGGATACGGCATCGGCAAATTCGATGGTGACCGACTCCGCCGCGGCATCCTCCGCCTGGGGCTGCGGACACCGGGTCGACAACGGCGCGGTGAACTTCACGCCCGATGGCAAGGAGCAGGAACCGATCGCGAAACTGCTGAAACGAACAAGCCGCACCCGCATCGGTCTGGTCACCACCGCCACCATCACCCACGCAACACCGGCGGGCTTCGCCGCAGCCGTGCCGGACCGCGAACAACAAGACGAAATCGCCCCGCAGTACCTCGACCGCGTGGATGTGCTGCTCGGCGGCGGCGCGGACCACTTCGACCCGGCCACCCGCAAAGACCGCGCAAACCTCAGGGACCGCTTCGCCGCAACCGGCTACGCACTGCCCACCGATGCCCACACGCTGGCAACGGCGAAATCACCGAAATTGCTCGGCCTGTTCGCGAAGGATCACCTGCCCTTTCACATCGACCGCGGAGGCCCCGGCGACCCCACCCCTCCCCTCGCCACCATGACGCGCGCGGCCCTGTCCCGCTTCTTGGCCGATGACTCGCCGTTCCTGCTCCAGATCGAAGGCGCCCGCATCGACCACGCCGCCCACCTCAACGACATCGGCGCGCTGCTGGCCGATCAATTGGAATTCGACGACGCAGTCGCAGAAGTGCTGGCGATGACCGCCGCACGCAACGACATCCTCGTGGTGGTGACCAGCGACCACGGCAACTCCAACCCGGGACTCAACGGAGTGGGCCTCAAATACCGCGGAAGCAACGGGGCCTTCGCCCGCATCCTCCGCCAGAAGTCGTCCCACGAGGCGCTTTTCAAACAATGGATGGCCTCGAAGGAACGCGACTCCGCCACGCTCGCAACCCTCGTGCGCAAACGGATCGGCTTTGCCATGGAAAAGGCGGAGACCGCCGCCCTGCTCAATGTGCTCTCCGCCCGCGATGTAACGGAATGGAACCACCTGCTGGAAAAACCGGAAGGACTGCTAGGACAGTTCGCAGGAAACCACACCGGCATCGGCTGGACCGGAACCACCCACACCTCGGACCCCACGCTCCTCACCGCCACAGGCCCGGAGGCTGCGCGCTTCGCGGGCGTGGTCCGCAACTCGGATGTGTTCGGCCACCTGGTTTCACTGCTCGGCTGATCCCGCCCCATGACCCGGCCCCGCCGCATCGGCCTCTTCGGAGGTACCTTCGACCCGGTCCACCTCGGACACCTCGCCGCGGCAGAAGCGGCCCGCATCTCCTGCTCCCTCGATGAAGTGCGCTTCATCCCTTGCCGGATCTCACCGCACAAAACCTCCGCCGCCCCCACCCCGGCAGCGGACCGCATCGCAATGCTCTCCCTGGCCACGAAGGATCTGCCCTGGGCCGTGACCGACGATGTGGAAACGAAACGCGAGGGACCTTCGTTCTCCTGGCAAACCGCGGAGGAAATCCACCGACTGCTGCCCGGCGCCGAACTTTTCTGGATCATGGGGACCGACCAGTGGAAGAAACTCCCCACCTGGGCGCACCCGGAAATCCTCGCAAAACGAGTGACCTTCGCAGTGGTCCATCGCGACGGCTCGGCCCCAAGCCCCATGGATGGATACTCTCTGATCCCGGTGCCCTGCAGCCATCCGGCCAGCGCCTCGACGATCCGCAACGAAATCACGCGCGATCCGAATCCACGGGGATGGCTGCCCCCGGCGGCGGCGACTTACATCCACGAACACGGACTCTACCGCCCGCCGGCGCATGCCTCGGGCGATTGAGACCGCAATCCCCACCGCCGCGGCAACAACCCGAAAAGCCAGAGCCATACCAGGCTCAACAGCACCGCTGCCAACCACACATGCAACACCTGCGCCCACGAGTAAATGTGGATGCGCGCCATCAGGATCCCCAACAACATCTGGCTCACCACAATCCACAACACTCCCCGCTCCACCATCCCGCCACCCGGTTCGCGGTGGCGCCTCGACAACCACCAGGCCCACACCGCAAGCCCGGCCACCGCCCACGAAAAACTGCGGTGGAAAAGATACAGGCCCGACCCCTCCAACTCGCCGATCCAAGTCTCGCGCGGAGCATTGTCGTGAAACTTGGCCAACACATCGGTCATCTCACGCACCTGCGTGCCGGTGATGCCCTCGGCCACCACCGCCACCAACAACAAGACCACCGCCAAACGCATCTTGCCCAGCGCAGCGCCTGACACGCGGATCCGCCACGGCTCCTCACAGCCCCGCCACGCACAGTACACCAGCATCCCGGTCAGCGACATCGCCAAGGCCATGTGCGCCGTAAGCACCCCGGGCTTGAGCCCACTGTACACCACCCGCGCCCCCATCCATGCGTTGAACAAGACCACGAACAACGAAAGCACCGCCACCACCGTCACCAAGGGCCTTTGCCGCACCTGCCCGAAGGACATTCCCGCACAAAAAAGCGTCAAAAAACCCACCGGCAACGACAATAGACGATTGATGAACTCCGTCCACACATGCCGCGCATTGAACTCGGCTCGCAGACTCTCCCGCGTAACCAAAGAAGGATCCCGGCCCATCCTCTCCGCCTTGCGCCGGAACCTCTCCACCGGAAGCCTTTCAAAATCCACCTGCCCCACCGCAGTCGGCGGGACCAATCGCCCCCAACAGGTCGGCCAGTCCGGACAACCCATCCCGGACCCGGTCACCCGCACCACCGCCCCGGCCGCAATCAACAACAACAAAGCCACCAACGCGGAAACCGCCAACACCTGAAACCGATC
>CAZMUK010000057.1:0-17348 GCA_964569415.1 uncultured Luteolibacter sp.
AAAGCGAAATCGAAAGCGCAAAGAACACAGGGGAACGGAAAGGCCGGAGGCTGGGGAAAGGAACGGTGCGGCGGTGATCCGGGGCCGCCCGGGGGGGGGCTCGCGTGTGGGTTTTTCCCCGATTTTGGTTCAGGAATCCGCTTGCGGTGAGAGTGGGGTGCTGGCAGGGTTCGGGCAACGGCGGCTTGGCGGAATTGGTAGACGCGCTCGACTCAAAATCGAGTTCTCACGAGTGTGGGTTCGAGTCCCACAGCCGCTATTTCGCTCGTATCGGGCGGGAGGGTATTTGGCGGATCCGGGCATGAGGTCGTCGCGAGTCATAGGGATCATAGCGGGCAGCGGGGTGTATCCTGCGGTGTTCCTGCGTGCGGCGCGGGCCAAGGCGCCGGGGGTGCGGTTGGTGATGGCGGCCTTCGAGGGGGAAACGGATTCCGGAAACACGGCACTGGCTGATGCGGCCGAGTGGTTCCGGGTGGGTCAGGTAGGCAAGGTGATCCGGTATTTCCGCCGCGAGGGAGTGAACGAGGCGGTGATGATCGGGCAAATCGCGCCGAAGAATTTGTTCGATCTGCGACCGGATTTCCGAGCCTTGATGATTCTGGCGCGGGTCAAGGAGCGCAATGCCGAGACTTTGTTTGGTGCGATTGCCGACGAGTTGGGAAAGGAGGGCATCACCGTGCTGTCGGCGACGACATTTCTCGAGGATCATCTGCCCGTGGCCGGGCCGGTGTGCGGGCCTGGCTTGAGCAAGCGTCAACTGGATGACGCCGCCTTTGGGTTTCGCATCGCCAAGCAGACCAGCCTGTTGGACATCGGCCAGAGTGTGGTGGTGCGTCACGGCACGGTGCTGGCGGTGGAGGCCTTCGAGGGTACCAACGCGTGCATCCGTCGCGGCGGGGAACTGGGCAAGGGCAAGGAGGTGGTGCTGGTGAAGGTTTCCAAGCCGGGCCAGGATTTTCGTTTCGATGTGCCGGTGCTGGGGCCGCAGACGATCGAGACCTGTGCCGCGGCCGGGGTGGTGGCGGTGGCGGTCGAGGCCGGGCGCACGCTGGTGCTCGAGCGCGAGCAGGTCGCCGCACTGTGTGAAAAGCACCGGATTTCGGTGCACGCGATCGCCGATGCCTGAGATTCGTCGCCGAGCGGATGCCCTGCGTGGACGCAAGGGTCCGTGAAGGCCTGCGGCGATGTCTTCAGCGCACCTCGATGCCCAGCGTGGCCTTGCCTTCCGGGTCCTTGGCGGGATCGGGCGCCCAGCGCAGTTCGAAGCCCTCGTGCAGCGGGCTGTTGGCGGGGTTCGATCCGTGGAGGGTCGATCCCTCTGCGGCTCTGAGCAGGATCTTGCGGCCCCTGTGGGCGGCAAACTCCATCGAGATCCCCGCAAGGCCGGGACCACTGGCATCGGCGGATTCCAGATCGATCCCCTTGCCGCCCTTCACGCGGACTTTTTTCCCGTCGCTGCGGTCCAGGTCCACCCGGTCGTCGGCAACTTTTCGTTCGAAATTGCGCGACTCCTTTTCCCCGGAGCTGTTCCAAGGGTAGAGGCTCGGCACGGTGACCAGCAGAAAAAAACGGGCGTCGGGCGAGACCAGTTTGCCGCGATCCGTGAGGCGGGCCTTCACGAGCACTTCGTCGTCGGACTGTTCCAGATTGAGTTCGAAGCGGGCTGCGGCGCTGGTTTCGCCGGTGATGGTCAGCTTTGTCGGCTCCGCGGTGGGCGGGGTGCTTGCCTTGAGGGATTCCCTGCGGATTGTGCGGCGGATTTCCCTGCCATTGGCCAGTTTGTCCTCGATCACGATGGAGATCGTCAGGCCCAGGTTCGGGTGGATGGTTTCTTCGCGGCGCGTGGCGGGAAGGATGCGGATCGTGCCCTCGCGGGTGACGCCGATTGCCGAGCGGTTGTCGCTGTAGACCGTGTGGAAGGAGTACCACGGTTCCTGGTCGAGGGCATCCAGTTGGGCAGGGCAGGCCGCGCTTCCGAGCAAGGCCAGCGCGAGTGTGGAGATGATGAAACGGAGGGTCACGGGGGGAGGGGGGAGGTTGGAATCTTCGGTTGCGTATCTTTTTAACTCATATCAATAAATCTTATGATGTTGCATCCGGCAACCGGCCGTCCCTTCACAAATACTTCGTGAGGTGGCGGACGGCGGCGGTGTCGAGTTTGCGGACGAGGGCGGTGACGAGGTCGACGAGGCCGAGGAGGTCGTCGAGGCGGATGATCGAGTTGTGGGAGTGGATGTAGCGTGCGGGGACTCCGAGGACGAGGCAGGGCACGCCGGTGCCGGAGACATGGAAGGAGCCGGCGTCGGTGCCGCCCGAGCGGCGCACGGCGATTTGGTGGGGGATGCCGAGTTCGCGGGCGGTATCGATCGCGAGGCGGGCGAGTCGCGGGTTGGCGATCGCGGTGGGGTCGGACATCCGGATCTGGACGCCGCCGCCGATGCGGCCCTGGCTTTCGTGGCGGGGGAAGCCAGGCGAGTCGTCGGCCGGCGTGCCTTCGAGGATGAGCGCAACATCGGGTCTGGCGAAGGATGCTGCGGTTTTCGCGCCGCGCAGGCCCACCTCCTCCTGCACCGTGCCGCAGAGGACGAGACGGTTCGGGAGTTTCTCCTTTGCGAGGGTTTTCCCGGCGAGGATCGTCGCGGCCATGCCGACCCGGTTGTCGAAGGCCTTGGCCATGTAGTGACCGGGCACCGCCATTTCGGTGAAGGGCGATTCCGGGGCGATCGGGTCGCCCTCCGCGATGCCGAGCGTCTCCCGCGCGTGGGCCGCCGAAAGGGCCGCGACATCGATGTGCATCTGGTCGACCTGCATCACTTGGCGGCGTTGGGATTCGTGGAGGAAGTGCGGGGGGCGTGATGCGATCACGCCCGGAACGACGGTTCCCGAGCGGGTGCGGATGGCCACGCGTTGGGAGAGCAGATTGTGTTCCCACCAACCGCCGATGGTGACGAATTGGATGAAGCCGTCCGGCGTGATGTTTTGCACGAGGAAGCCCACTTCATCCATGTGGCCCGCCACCAGCACCCGCGGGGACTCCGCGCCCGTTTCGCAGAACACCGAGCCGAGTCCGTCGGTGGAGAGGGATCCGCAGGAGCGGAGTTCCGAGGTGAAGATCGCGCGCACCTCGTCCTCGTGGCCCGGCACCGCGTGGGCCTGGGCGAGTTTGCCGAGCAGGGTGAGTGCCTCCTTGCGCACGGCGGCAATGTGGGACGGCGCGCGCCCTCTTCCAAGCGCCAAGTTCGAAACGCGGGGCAAATTGCTCCTTGTGCCGGCGGCATGGCGGTCGGCAGGATTGCGGCGGTCATGAGCGGGGAGGGGAACGCGCAGGAAACCGTCTACGAGGGCATCGCCGCGTCGCCGGGGATCGCCATCGCGCCGGTGCATGTGGTCGCGCGCGGCTTTTCCGCTCCCGAGGTGTATGCGATCGAGTCCGATGCGGTCGAGGGCGAGCAGGAGCGCTTCGAGAATGCATTGGCCAAGACCAAGCGCCAGCTGCTCGAGCTCCAGTCGCGGCTCGAGGAGCTTTCCGGCGAGGACGAGAGCGGCATCTTCGAGGCCCATGTCATGATGCTCGAGGACAAGACCCTGTCCGACCGCGTCATCAAGGCGATCGCCTCGCGCCTGCAGAACGCGGAGTTCGCCTTCTATGCGGTGATGCAGACCTTCCTCGAGGCGATGCGGCGGGTGCCGGATCCCTTCCTGCGCGAGCGCACGGCCGACATCGAGGATGTGGCGCAGCGGGTGCTGCGCAATTTCCTGCCCGACAGCGACGCGCCGCATCACGCGCCCGACGGCCGCCACATCCTCGTCGCCTACGACATCGCCCCCTCGGATGCGGCATCGATGAGCCGGCGCCATGTCCTCGGCTTCGCCACCGAGCAGGGCAGCGTCAACTCCCATACCGCGATTCTCGCGCGCGCCTTCGGCGTGCCGGCGGTGGTCGGGCTCGAGGGTTGCGTGATCGATGTGCGCGCGCTCAGCCCGGCGATCCTCGACGGGTACGCCGGCAAGCTCATCCTGCATCCGGCGGCCGAGACCCTTGAGCGCTACCGCAAGCTCGACGACGCCAAGGCGCGGATGCGTTCCCTGCTCGAGTCCAAGCGCGACGCCGAGACCGAGACCATCGACGGCCGGCGCATCACCCTTTCCGCCAACATCGAGATCATCGAGGAGTTGCCCCTGGTCAAACGCAGCGGCGCCAAGGGCATCGGCCTCTACCGCACCGAATTCCTGCTGTTGAACGGAGGCGAAGTTCCCGGCGAGACCCGGCAGGCCGAGGTCTATGCCAAGGTCGCACGCGAGATGGCCCCGCACAATGTCATCATCCGCACCCTCGATGCCGGCGGCGACAAACTCCCGGTCGAGCCGCTCACCCAACCCCTTCCTCGGCTGGCGCGGCGTGAGGGTGTCGCTGGCGCGGCCGGCGATGTTCCGCGACCAGATCCGCGCGGTGCTGCGCGCCAGCGCCTCCGGCAGGCTGGCGCTCATGTTCCCGATGGTATCCGGCCTCTCCGAGGTTTGGCGCAGCAAGGAGATCGTGAGACGCTGCATGGACGAACTCGACCAAGAGGGAGTGCCCTTCGACCACGACCTGCCCGTGGGCGTGATGATCGAGGTTCCGGCCGCCGCCATGTGCGCGGATCTGCTGGCACCGGAGGTCGATTTCTTCTCGATCGGCACCAACGACCTCATCCAGTACACCGTTGCGGCCGATCGGGTGAACCCGCATGTCGCGGACTTGTATCGGCCCACGCATCCGGCGGTGATCCGTCTGATCAAGCGGACCATCGATGCCGCCTCCGACAATGGCATTTGGACGGGTGTTTGCGGCGAGATGGCCGGCGACATCCGGCTCACGCCGCTGCTGATCGGCCTCGGGGTGGAGGAGCTTTCGGTAGGCCCGCAGCAGGTGCCGGTGGTGGGCCAGGCGATCCGCTCCCTGAGTTATGCCGAGTGCGCCGCGATGTCCGACGAGGCCCTGCGCCACAACCGCAGCCAGGGAGTGATGGACCTCTCGCTCGAACTCGCCCGCAAGCACTACGGCGAACTGCTCGATTGAGGAGCAAGGAAACGGCTGGAAAACGGCTCTGACTGAACGGACCTTTGCGGGGGATTTTTCTTGCATTCGGCAAGTGGGTTTTCATTTTCCGGTCGATGGACACCCCCCGTTATCCCACCGAGGAAGAGGCCCTGCGTGCCTCCGAAAAGCTCCGCAAGCTCAGCGGCGGCATGAATCAGGTCCTTTTCGGTCAGGAGGCTCTGATCGAACAGGTGCTCACCGGCATCCTCGCCGGGGGGCACATCCTGCTCGAGGGTCTGCCCGGCCTCGGCAAGACCGAGTTGGTCAAGGGATTGTCGCGCCTGTTGCATCTGGGCACCAAGCGCGTGCAGTTCACGCCCGACCTCCTTCCCGGCGACATCACCGGCAATCCCGTGCTTCAGGAGACAGATGGTCGGCGTTCTTTCGTGTTCCAGCCCGGTCCCCTGTTCACCAACATCGTTCTGGCCGACGAAATCAACCGCGCTTCACCCAAGACCCAGTCGGCCCTGCTCGAGGCGATGCAGGAGCGGCGGGTCACCGTGCTGGGCGAGACACACCCGTTGCCGCGTCCCTTCTTCGTGCTCGCCACGCAGAACCCGATCGAGCTCGAGGGCACCTATCCGTTGCCCGAGGCGCAACTCGACCGCTTTTTGTTCAAGCTCGAGGTCCTGCGTAACGAGGTCTCCACCTTGCAGCGGATCGTATTGCAGCGCGAGATCGGTGCCGAGCCCGTGGTGGAGCCGGTGATGGATGCGGAGGAGTTTTCCTCGCTGCTGGCGTTGGCGCGGCGCGTCTATCTTCCCGAGGCGGTGGCCAATTACATCGCGCGTTTGGTGGACGCCACCCATCCCGGGCGTTCGTCCGCGGCGCAGGGCATCCGCTATGGTTCCAGCCCGCGTGCGGCACTGGCTTTGGCGGCCGGTGCGCGGGCGCGGGCCTTGCTGCAAGGCCGCAACGGCGCGGGCTTCGAGGATGTGAAGGCGGTGGCTCCGGCGGTGCTGCGCCACCGGATCGTTCTCGAGTACTCCGCCAAGATCGAAGGGCGCACCCCGGCCGATGCGGTGGCTGCCCTGCTCGCGGAGATTCCCTTTACCGATGCCGCGCTTCCGCGTTCACTGCAACCTGCCTGAGACGAGCCCCCCGGCATGATTGCAAGGATTCTCCTGATTTGTCTCGCGACCGTGGCTTGTGCCGTGGCGCGCGAGCAGCTGATCCGCCATGTGGTGGATCCCGTGACCGACACCCATGTGGAGATCAGCGCACCCTTCACCCTGCCGTCGGGCGGGTTTGTCCCCTTGCGAGTGAAAATCGCCAACAATCGTCCGGATCCGTTGGCGGTCTCTTTGTCGGTTTCCGGAACCTGCAGAAGCTTTAGGGCGCTCTCCGTGAAAGGTGGATGCCGTTTCCGCCTCGAGGCACCGGGCGGCGGAGTGGCGAGCAGGGACTTGCTGGTGCCGGTCCCCGGGGAGTGGATGGACACAAGCCTCGGCGCATTTTCGATTGTCGAAGGCATGCTGGAGGTGGGCGGTCAATCGATTCCCTTTTCCCTCCCGGTAGGCGGTTCCCGATCAGGCGGTGTACCAGGCAGAGATTCCCGCGGCTATCTCCTCAGTCTTGCCGCCGCGAAGCTCGAGGATGGCAGCGGCAATGATTTCTCCGCCGCCCTTGATTCGTCGGCGTTACGGTTACGGTCGACTGGTCCGTTGTTGTCGATCTCCAAGTTCGAGCCAGCCGATCTGCCGGAGGAATGGCTGGCCTACAGCGGGTTTGATTGCCTGATTTTCACCCTTGCCGATTGGACGGCGGCCAGTTCCGGTGCGCGGCGTGCGGTCATGTCCTGGGTGCGGGCGGGCGGGCATCTGGCCTTCTATCATCCTCAGGCAGTGGAGGTCCCGTTGCTTGGATTGACCCCGGAGGAATGGGCGGAACGCGGGAAGGTGGAGCGGTCGCAGGTTTCCGTAAGGGGTGGTGCGCCGGTCCTCGGGAACAACCTCCTGCGGATCCCGGCGGGTTTCGGTGCCGTATCTGTGGTCTCGCCTTGGCGGAGGAACCCGGCCACCGTGTCTCCCTCCGCCCCTGCTGTCGAGACCCCCGCTGTCGAGATCACCGCCGCGGGTCTGCCACAGACCCATCCGTGGCTGGAGTTGACCGAGCTCGGCAAGGAGCAGGTCGATGCGATCGTCGCGGAGAAGTTGAAGCAACCCGACCTGCTCAAGGTGTACTCCGACCCTGCCGCCCTGCGCAGCAGTCTCGAGTCCCTCGGGTACAGTCGCGAGCAGGCCGAGGCGTTGGTGCCCGGGATCCGCGGGTATTTCGGCGGGAAATTCGATTCCCGGCGCAACCCGCCAGCCGCGGTGATGGTGGCGCTCAACCGGTACCGGTCCTGCCTGGTGTTGCCTGCCGCCTCCACAATCTCGGTCGAGGCGGCGTCCGTGCTTTCGTCGTGGCAGGGCGGGCGTTTTCTCCATCTCTCGGGGCTCTCCTCATTGCCTCCTGAGTTGGCCGCGGCTCTCGTGCGTGGCGGGAAGCGCAAAAACTTGTTCCTCACCGGACTCGAGACCCTCACGCCGGAGGCCGTGCGTGCGTTCGGCAATCAATGGGTGCCGGTGCTTTCGCTGTCGGGTCTGCGGGAACTGAGTCCCGCTGTTGCCGGAGCCCTTGCGAGGATGAACATCCAGTCGGTGAAACTCAACGGGCTCCGCTCGATTCGTTCCGATTGCCTTGCTGTCCTGGAGAAGGGAGTGGTCGACCGGGTGGATCTCACGGGTCTCGAGATGCTGCCCGCCGAGGTGTTGAAAGCGGGATCCGGAAATCCGCACAACGGGGGCAAGGTCCTCTTATCGGAGTTGTTGGAGAAGCAAGCGGCGGCGCTGCCCGGCACCTTCGACTTCTCCGATCCCGGGACCGAGCTCGAGGTGAAGAATGTGCCCGGGCGGCTCGACGAGCTGGCTGCCTCTCGCAAGATCGATGCGGCTGCCTTGCTGGGTTCCCTGGGTTCCAAGGCCTTCGGGATGGTTCCCTTCATGATCGCGCTCGGTTTGTTCGGGTTGCTTGTCGGGCCCTTGAATGTCTGGCTTTTCGCAAAATCCGGCAGGCGTCACCGCCTGTTCGTCACCACCCCGCTCATCGCCATCGGCTTCAGTCTGCTGCTTGGGTTGGTGATGTTGGCCGTGGACGGAACCGGCGGCGAGGGAGTCCGCCAAGCGGTGGTGGAGATCGTCGAGGACGGGGGTACTTCCACCGCCCATGTGGTCCAACAGCAATACAGCCGCGCCGGTCTGCTGATCGGGAGCCGCTTCGAAGTGGATCCGGTCTGCCAAGTGCTGCCGGCGAGAGTCAGTATGAACCCGTGGACGCGTTTCCACGATCAGAGCATGGGCGGTTTCCGCTTCGACCTGCAACCGGAAGGCGGGGTCTTGCAGGCTTCGGGCGATTGGTTCCAGAGCCGCTCGGAGCAGGCGCAGGTGCTGCGTGCGGTGATGCCGATGCGCGGCGGGATTTCGCGCGCGGGCGGCGCCTATGCGTCGGGCTTCGGGTTCGGGATCGACGAGTTGTACCTGTGCGACGGGGAGGGCCTGTGGCATCGGGCCAAGGCGGTGGCGCCCGGCGCGGCGTTCCCGGCGGAAAGGATCACCGCCGCGGAGGCGCTCGAGGCGTTGAAAGGCGAGGAGGCGCGACACGATTCCATCCTCGAAAAGGACTTTCTTCACCGCCTTGCCTCCCGCAAGAACAGCTTTGTGGCCATCACCGGTTCCGCTCCGGGCATCGACACTCTTTCGTCGATCCGCTGGAAATCCACCCGCACCATCCTGACCGGCCGCATCCGCTGAGCCGAGCCTCCGTTTCCCGCCATGTCCGCCATCCGCATCCGGAACCTCCACCGCAGCTTCGGGGATGTGCGCGCGGTCAACGGTGTGTCCTTCGAGGTGGCCAAGGGTTCGGTGTGCGGATTCGTCGGTGCCAACGGCGCGGGCAAGACCACCACGATGCGGATCCTCGCCACCCTCGACTACCCCACGGGCGGAAGCGCCGAGGTGCTCGGGGTGAATCTTGTCGAGCAGCCAACCGAGGCGCGCAAGCTCATCGGATGGATGCCCGACCACTTGGGCAACTACGGCAGCATGACCGTGCTCGAGTATCTCGATTTCTACGCGCGCGCGCTCGGCTTTCGTGGCAAGGAGCGTTCCCGGCGGGTGCGCGAGGTGGTCGAGTTCACCGAGCTGGAGGAGTTGCTCGACCGCTTTTCCGACAAGTTGTCCAAGGGGCAGACCCAACGGCTGGGCCTTGGCCGTTCGTTGCTGCACGATCCGGAGGTCCTGATCATGGACGAGCCGGCCGCCGGTCTGGATCCGCGCGCGAGGCTTGAGTTCAAGAACCTCGTGCGGATTCTTTCCGAGGACGGCAAGACCATCTTCATTTCCTCCCACATTCTCTCCGAGCTGGGGGAAATGTGCGACTCGCTGCTCTTCATCGATCGGGGCAGGATCGTGCACCATGGCGATTCCGAGAGTCTCAAGCGCCGTTCGGCGGGAAGGAGCGGCTGGGCCTACGAGGTCCGCTTGGACGGGGATCCCTCGGCTTTGGAGGAATGGTGCCTGATGCAGCCCGGGGTGGAGTGGGGCGAGGGTCTGCGCGACGGCGGGCGGATCCGGATCGAGCCGGGGGATGCGGCGGCCGCGTCCGATGCCTTGGCGCGGATGGTGCGGGCGGGCTTGCGGGTGACTGAATTCCGGCGCGAGGAGCAAAGGCTCGAGGATGCGTTTGTGGACATCCTCGGAGAGCTCGAAAGCGAAAGGGGCGGGAGGGCGGTTCCTCCGCTCTTGCCCGCGGCGGTGCGGCCGGGCACGGAGGAACGGCAATCATGAGCACGCAGGCAGTCAGCGAGGTGCCGGGGTCGGCGGGATTCGACGAGCGGAAGTTGCGGGATTTTTCCGATCGTCTTTCTCCGATGTTGGTCAAGGAATTGAGGCAGGGCCTGAGGTCGCGCTTGTTCCTGATCGCGTTCATTGCCTTGCAGGCCTTGCTGATGATCCCGTTGGTGGTTGGTTCCTCCGTGAAGAATCCTTCGCAGACGGGTGTCGTGCTCTCCGGGTTTCTGTTCGCCATCCTTTCGGTGGTTCTTCTTCTGGTCCAACCGCTGCGCGCGTCGACATCGATCGCCAACGAGATCAAGTCGGGCACGATCGAGTTGATGTCGCTCACCCGGCTGGGCTCGTGGCGGATGGTGCTCGGAAAATGGTCGGCGCTGGTGTTGCAGTCCGCGCTCTTCGTCGTCTCGGTGATTCCCTACCTGTTGTTCCGCTACATCCTCGGGGGAATGGATTTGTTCTCGGAGATTCTGGCGTTGTTTCTTTTGTTCGTCGCCTCCTGCGGCCTCACCGCACTCGGAGTGGGTGCCTCGGCGAGCAAGACGGTCTTCGTGAGGCTCTTCTTCACCGGCATAATGGTGCTGGGTATGTTGTCCGGACCTCCCGCACTGATGTCCGCCCTCCTTCTCCGCTCCATGGCGGGCGGCCGGGGGGGTGGGCTCCCGTTTGATCCCGCCGGTGCCGAGTCATTGATCTGGTGCGGGGTCTTTGTTCTCGGTGTCGCCTACATCGCTTTTTCGGCCCTGTCCATGGGGGCCTCGTTGGTGGCTCCCGCTGCGGAGAACCATTCCGCGGCGCGTCGGTTGACCGCCTTGGCGCTGTTGTCGACGGCCATTGGCCTCGGGTTTCATTCCAAGGTCGGTTGGGGGATTTCCTCGGCGGCGGCCTCGCTTGTGGCGCTGCCCGCGATCTTCCTCGCATTGACCGAGTCGGCCCCCTTCGTGGAGACCGTGCGACGACCCTTCGCGCGTTTCGGCCTGCCCGGGAGGTTGGTCGGGTGGTTCCTTTACCCGGTTCCCGCATCGGGCATTCTTGCGGCGCTGGTGTTCGGCTTGCTGGCCTTGGTTCCGTTCTTTCTCGATTGGGGGAGCAAGGGGTTTTCCTCTTCTATGCCGGAAGAGTTGGAAGCCGCCTGTTCGCTTCTCGGGGGGTTGTGGTTGGCTGGCCTCATGCAGGTGCTCGCCTCGCGGCGGGCCAAGGAAGGGAGCGAACGGATCGGTCCCTATTTGCTCTGGGCGCTGGTGATCGCGATGCTGACCTTTGTGTTCGCCATCGTCTTTGCGTCGGGTGATGTGGAAGGACCGGCGACCTTGATCGGTGTCTGGCTTCCGCCGCTGGGAATCTGGTATCGGGAACAAGGCATCGAGATGGCCGACTACGCGTCCCTTTCCTCCATTTGTTTCACCATCGTGTATTTCGCGGTGTTGTTGTTTCTCGCCGTCTTCAGGATCCACAGGACCGGCCCCGGGTTGGGATCCGCAGGGGATGACAATGGTTCATGACTTCGCCCGATGCAGCTTCCTTGGCGCGTGCGCGGGTGGCGGCATCCGCGGCGGCGGGTCGGCTGCGCCTGCCGTTCCGATCGCGGATCTGGAGCGGGCAGGCCGGGGAGTTTTCCGGGGGCGGCACCGGTTCTTCGCTGGATTTCCAGGACCACCGCGCCTACGCGCCGGGGGATGATCCGCGCCACATCAACTGGCAGGCGTACGCGCGCACCGGCAACTACACGATGAAGATGTTCCGCGAGGAGGTACGGCCCTTGGTGGATCTGGTGCTGGATGTCTCCGACTCGATGTTTTTCGGGGAGCGCAAGGCCTTGCGGGTGGTCGAGTTGCTGCATTTCCTGGCCGAGGGTTCCGCGGCGGCGGGGGCGTCGGTGACGATCCATGCGGTGAAGGGGGAGGCCTTGCTGCGGATGGATCCGGCGGAATTGCCTGGCCAGCACTGGGTGGCGGGCGTGCGCGGGATGGCGGCGCAGGATGCCGCCGCGCGGCCCGCCGTGGAGCGGGTGCCCTTGCGCGCCAACTCGATCCGGGTGCTGCTGTCGGATCTGTTGTTTCCGGGGGATCCGGATCCCATGCTGCGTGCTCTCGGGCAGCGGCACGGGAGCCTGGCGGTCTTCTGCCCTTGGAGTGCGGAGGAGGCAGCCCCTTCGTGGTCGGGCGAATGCGAATTGCGCGATGTCGAGCGCGGCAGCGTGCACCCGTACCGGATCGAGGCGGCGACCCTCAGGCGCTACCGCGATGCGTATTTCCGGCACATGGCGGATTGGCGGGATGCCGCCAGGCGGCATCAGGTCGGTTTCGCGCGGGTGGGTGACGAGGACGAACTTGCCACGGCACTGTACCGGGAGGCGGTCCCTTCCGGCGCGCTTGAGGCGGTGTGAGCGGGAGGTGCCGGGCTCACTCCTTGCTCACCGCGGTGCCGACCGCCTCGAACACGACCAGGCTGTTCGGCGGGATGCGCAAGGTGAGTGGTTGGTCCGCCTCGTAGCCGCCAATCGAAGGGTGCGGCCCCGCTCCGACGGTCAGCACCGGGTTGAGCACCTTGCCGGCGGTGTTGAGGGCATCGGGGAGGCGCATCGACATCTCGCCGGCACCGGTCATCCGCGTTTCCCGCGAGGCATTGATCGCGACCACCGCAAACTTTTCCCCGTCTTCCGAGGCACGGGCAAACACGAGGATTCCGTCGTCTTCGGGACCATAGCCGCTGTCCACCCAGAGCGGAAGAAACCCGCCCGTGCGCAGCACCGGCAGTCGCGCGCGCAGGGCGGCGAGTGCCTTGATCTCGCGGAACGGGACGGATTTGCGGACTTCCTCCATTTTCACGCTCCCGTCCGTGCGCAGGAAAGTCATGCGGCCGGTCTCCGAGTCCTGTCCCACCTTTCCCTTGGTGTCTTGCAGCGCGAATTCGGTGCCGTAGGTGAGGCAGGGGATGCCCGGAGCGGTCATCACCAGTCCTTGCGCGACCCGGTTGCGTTCCTCGCTGATCCCATCGACGCGGAAGCGGTTGAGTCCGTCGTGGTTCTCGAGAAAAGTGATCATCTTGTCGCGTGAGTCGAGTCCGTCGGGTCCGGGGTTCGGGTTGAAGAGGGGACGGTCCCTGTGCGGGTCTTTGGCGGTGCGGGTGACAAGTGCCTTCTCGAGGGCGGCGGGGGACCCGTGGGCGTCTTCCGGGTGGCGCAGGAATTCGCGCGCGCTGAAGCAGAAATGGAAATCGAGCACCGAGTCGAGGCAGGGTTTCTGTTCGCGCGGCCAGTCCTCGCGCCAAGTGTAGCGGGCGAGCTGTTCCGGACGGTGGTCGTAGATCTCGCCGAAAAGGATCTTGTCGGCTGCGTGGGGACCGAGCTTTTTGCGAAGCCGTTCGGTGAACGCATCCCAGAACCCGTGGTGGACATGTTTCACCGTATCGATCCGCAGGCCGTCCACCCCGACCACCCTGAGGTAGAACAGGTAGATCGTCACAAACTCGTCGACCAGTTGATCAAAGTGGCCGCTGCCGGGCTCAGTCCACAGGTCACGCAGCGAGAAGAAGTCGCAGGTGACTTCCTCGCCGTCGGATTTGCCGAGACTGTCCGGCGAGAAGCCCTTGCGGCCGTAGGTGTCGAGCCGGGAAAGGATGCCGTTGGAGGGCACCTTGATGCCGAGCAATTCGCGGGGGCCGTCGGGCCGTGTTCTGCGGGCGTTCCATTGCGGGACATCCGCCCACACCGCATTCTCATGAAAGCCGGAGGGGCGGAACGGTTGCAGCCATTCGTCCTTTTGTTCCAGATCGAAGGAGCCGTCCTTGTCCGCATCGTAGAAGAACACGGGTCCGGCGTGGTTGAGCACCGCGTCCTGGATCACGCGGATGCCGCGTGAACGGGCCAGTCTCACGAAATCGCGATAGTGCCGCATCCTGCCCTCGGCATCATCGGAGTAGGGCTGCCCCGAGAGCGAGGTTTTGCTGGTCAGGTGCGGGTCGATGTCGAGCCAGTCCTGTGTCCAGTAGCCGTGGTAGCCGGATTTCCAGCCGCCGAGGTCGTATCCCGAGCGCCAGACATTGCGGACCACCGGGGTGAGCCAGAGGGCGGTGACGCCGAGGTCGTTGAAGTAGCCGGAGGCGATCGCCTTCTCCAGGCCGCGGAGGTCGCCGCCGTGGTAGAGATTGATATCATTTTGGGAGGGATCGAACAGCTTCGGATCGCTGCCCGCGGGCCGGTTGTTCTCCGGGTCGCCGTCGAGAAAGCGGTCGGTCATCACGAAGTAGACCACCTCGTCCGACCATGGGCGGGCCGCGGCCGGGTGGGCGGCGAGGGCGAGCAGGACCGTCAGCGGGAGGAAACGCATATTCGCGAATGTCGCGACAGGCCGCATGGTTGGTCGCGGAAGCCACGGAATTGCGGGATGGGCCGGGGCGCGGGCGACGGCAGGAATTCTGTGGGCAAGGCTTGGCAGAGGGTGTATGGGTGGCTCCATGCCGAGAGTCACCATTGTCATTCCCGACAGGCCGTCCCAGCCGTACTGGTTTCCCGTGGATCGTGACTGTGTCACTTTCGGGCGCGGCAGTGCCAACGATGTGTCGGTCGCCTCGCCTTCGGTTTCGGTGAAGCATGCCGAAATGAGGCGTGTGCCAGGCGGGTTCGAGTTGGTCGATGTCGGGTCCACCAACGGTCTGAAGGTGAACGGTGAGCGGCAGAAGGTGGTGGCGTTGGCGGACGGTGCCGAGTTGCGGATGGGGGAGGTGTTGTTTGAATTCCGGCTCGAGGAGGGCGAGGCGGCGGTGCTTGCCAGGGATTCTGCGCGGGGCGGGGCGGCGGCGGGAACACCGGAGCGTGTGGCCGCGCCTCTTGCCGCGGCGCGACGGTCCGGGGTGGGGTTGCCGACCGCGGCGTTGTTGCTGGGGGTCGCTTTCGTGATCGGGTGGGCGCTTCGCTACGAGCGCGAAACCGGCGAATCGTTTTTGAAGGCGGTGTTTCCCGGAGTTGTCGGTCCCGGCAGGAGCGCGTCTCCGTGAGCGAGGCGGCGTTTTGCCTTGGCATGGTGGTCGCTTTTCCGGTTGCATCGCGCGCCCGATGTCCACTGAAGCGATCCTGACCTCCGTCCGGCAGTTCCTTGGGGTTGACCCTACGGTTCCGGTCACGCTTGAGCCGATCAAGCGCGGTGCCTCTGGCCGCACCGTGGTGAGGGTGAAGACCCCGTTGCGGGATTCCTTCATCGGCGTGCATTGGACTGCCGAGCGGGAAGACAACGACCGCTTCGTTCCGGCGGCGCGGATGTTGCGGCAGGCCGGCTTGCGGGTTCCGGAAATTCTTCTCGACCAACCGCGCTACCGGGTGGCCTTGGTCGAGGACCTCGGCGACGAGAGCCTCCACTGCCGGAAGGAACAGCCTTTTGCCGGGCGTCTGCCGCTCTATGAATCGGCGATGCGGCAGATCGACCGCTTGTTCTTCGCAAAGGTGCCGAAGGATTTCGAGTTGATGCCGCCGTTCGACGCCGGCATGTACCGCTGGGAGCAGGAATATTTTTTCGATCATCTCGTGGAGGATCATCTCGGGATGGACGCGGGGTTTCTGCGGGGGAATCCGGTGTTTTCCGAGCAGGCCGCGCAACTCGGAGCGGTGTCGCGTCATCTTGTGCACCGGGATTTCCAGTCGCAGAACCTCATGGTGCGCGGCAACGAGGTGTGGATGATCGATTTCCAGGGCTTGCGCCGGGGGAGGCAGGAGTACGATCTCGCCTCGTTGATTTACGATCCCTACATGGATCACGATGCGGAGCAACGCGAGGCCTTGCTCGATCTTTGGGAGGAAATCTCCGAGGAGCGGCCCGAGGAGGGTCTCTTCCGGCAGTGTGCGGCGCAGCGCCTGATGCAGGCGATGGGGGCCTACGGCAACATTCTGCGTCAGCGTGGTGACGAGTGGTATCGGCCGCACATCCGCACCGCGGCGCGATTGCTGGAGGAGGTGGTGGACGGCACCCCGTTGGAAAAGCCCCTGTCCGCGGTCTTCGCCGCGCTTCGTTGAAGCCGTGCAGGCCCCGCATCAGCCGGCGAGATGGACTGCAGCGATCGCTGCGTCGCTGGTATGCCTCGGCTGCTGGTGGTTTTTTCCGGGGAGCCGCGCGGATCGTTTCCTGTTCGAATCGTTGGCGCGTCCGTTGGCTGGATCGCCGGTGTTTGTCTCCGGTTTCGGGACCCGGACGACCCCGTGGAGGTTGCGCACCTTTTCCTCTCCCGGGACGGCGGATGCGGCGATGGCCCCGATCGTGGTGGAAGTGGGCGACGATCCCGGGGGGGTGTTTCAGGAAAATCCGCCCTCGCCCTTGGATGTCGCGGTGATGTTGAGCAATTTGCGGAGGCAAGGCGTGGAGCGTCTCGCCTGTGCGGCCGTGCTCGGATGGGACGAGGGCGAGCCTTTGGGGTTCGCAGCCTTGGAGCGGGAGATGGCGGCATTCCGGTCGCTGACCATGGCCGTGCCCTTGGTGCGTGGTGCCGCACCCGAACCGATGCCTGCCGCGTTCCGGCGGGCCTCGATCGCGGCGGGATCCGTGCCTGCCGATCTTTCCGGACTTCCGGTGGTCAACCGCCGTGCAGTGCGCGGTTCCCTGCTGGCCGGGCATGCGATGGCGGGCTTTCAGGATCTGGACGGGGGAGGGGGGGACTCGTTTCCGCTCCTGGCGAAATGGGAAGACCGTGTGGTGTTCGCCTTTCCGGTGGTGGTCGTGATGCAGCGGCTCGGTGTGCCGGCGGAGTCCCTGGAGATCCGGCCCGGCAGTCATCTGCGGTTTGGTCGCGGGGGGCCGGTGGTGCCAATCGACCGGCATGGTTGTTTGGCGGTGGAGCTTGTTCCCTTGCCGGAGCTGCCACAAGTGGCGGCGGAGAGTTTGATCGATGCCGCGCCGGGCTTGCTTGCGGCAGGGACGGAAAGTCCGGTGTTGTTGGTCGATGCCCGCTCGGGTGCGGAATCCGCCACGCGGGATTTCACTGCGGCCCTGCCCCTTGGGGTGGCGGCGCTGCTTTCGTTGCAAGGTGAGGGGAAGGACTACCCGCGCGCGGCGGCGGCGCAGGAGTTGGCCATGGTGGGGGCTTGCGTGTTTTTGATTCTTGCGGCTGCCGGCATGCGGCGTTGGCCGCGCAGGCTTCTGCTGATCGCCGCGGTGCTTGGTTTGGTGGCGGTACAGGCCGACAGGTTTCTCCGGTTCGGCATCTGGTTGTCCGGTCCCGCTTGCCTTGCCGGGTTGCTTCTTGCCTTGCTGCTATTGTGGCCCGCGCCATCCGCGAAGGAGGTGGCTGCCGCTTGAGTCTTGCTTTCCCCGCGCCGGGCGGGGAGTTTCGCGGCGTGCAAGCCGTTGAGAAAGCAGCCGCATTGGTCGAGGCCCTGCCCTATCTGCAGGCCTTCCGGGGCAAGACATTCCTCGTGAAAATGGGAGGTTCGGCCATGGAAGATCCGAGGCTCGTGG
>CAZMUK010000058.1:0-17250 GCA_964569415.1 uncultured Luteolibacter sp.
AGTCGCGGAGTTCGCCATGCTGCTCACCGGCTCCAGACTCACCGTCGGCCTGGCCACGATCCACGAAGCGCTCGCCTCCGTGCCGAAACTCCTCCATGCCGACGGCATCGTGCGGGTGGGAAAACTGGTGAAGACCTTCCTGCATGATCGCGGCATCCGGCACCCGCGCATCGCCATCGCCGGACTCAACCCCCACGCCGGGGAACAGGGCTCTTTCGGCTCCGAGGAACTCACGATCATCGCGCCCGCGGTACAGCGCCTCCAACAGGAACCCGATGCCGTCTTCCAAGGCCCCGAAGTGCCCGACGCCGTCTTCCGCGACGCAGCGAACGGCCGCTTCGATGCGGTCATCGCGATGTACCACGACCAAGGCCTCATTCCGCTCAAGCTCCTCGACTTCGAAAACGCGGTGAATGTCACCCTCGGCCTGCCCGTCCCTCGCACCAGCCCCGACCACGGCACGGCCTTCAACATCGCCGGAACCAACACCGCCAACCCCTCCTCCATGATCTCCGCCATCCGCCTCGCCTGCGAATTGGCAGGAAGGGCAGGCTAAGGAAAAGGAGCTGTGCGTTGCGGGTCGCGGTTTGGGAAGAGGAAAGAGATAGGCCCGGTCAGACCTTCGGGGATCTCCGGCCCCATAAGAACAAGGAACGAAGAACAGGGAACCAAGGACGAGGAAACGGCCTGTCGGCCACCGGCACATTGCTCAGCTTGCCACGAGTTCGGCGAAGACGAGGAGTCCGCCGGCGGTCTGGAGGGTGCTGATCACCACCACATCGGCAGTGGTTCCGAGCTTTGCGACGGCGTGGTTGACCACGATCATGGTGCCGTCGTGGAGGTACCCGACTGCCTGATGGTCCTCCTTGCCGGAGCGGACCAGTGCCAGGCGCAGCCGTTGGCCGATGGCAATCTCCGGACGCAGGACGGATTCGAGGTCACGGAGGTCGAGCACCTCCACATTGCGCAGACGAGCGAGCTTCGCGAGGTCGGGGTCCCCGGTGAGCACGCGTGCGCCGAGGATCTGTGCGGTTTCCACGATGCGGGCGGCCGCCGAGGCGGTGGCCTGCGGGATGTCCCGCATATCGTGGATGGAGACGCTGGCTTCACCGGGTCCGCGGAGTTTCTCGAGGGCTTCGAGGCCGGCGCGTCCGGCTTGGCGGCGCACGGCATCGGTGGACTCGCTCATCGTCTGAAGTTCATCGAACACGAAGCGCGGCACCACCAAGCGGCCCTTCACGAAGCCCGAGCGCAGCAGCCCGGGCAAGCGCGCGTCGGCAAGCGTGTCGAGGTCGGTCACCAGCGGATCGCTGCCGGCCGATTCACCGCGGAAGCGCACATACGGGATCACCAGCGCGAAGTCGTCGCGGTCGCCGCGCAGGGCGAGGGCCGCGCCGAGAAACCCGAGTGAGGCATAGAGCGCGACATCGGCGCCGAGGCGCAGCGCGGTGAGCGCGTCGGGACGGATGCGATCCCGGAACGCCACCTCGAGCAGTTCGTTCACCTGTACGCGGGTGAGCAGCCACGCGCAGAGCAGGCCGACGCCGAGGCCGAGGGTGGCGGTGGAGAACCCGCGCAGGGTGAATCCGCGCAGCAGTTTCTCGATGCCGATGAAGGTGAAGGCCACGACGAGCGCGGCGGTCACCGCCAGCGGGAGCGGCACTTCGAATTCCCCGCCCTTGGTGCTCATCGCAATGCCGACCGCCGCCGCCTCGCATGCCAGCAGGTAGAGCAGGCGGGCGATGTTGATCGAGCGGGACGCGTTCATCGAACCGGGATTGGCTGGAGTCTCCGATGGCTGTTAGGTATGGAGCAAGAGGAAAGCGTGACCGCGCTCACAGGTCCGCGTCGCGGTGCGCGCCCCGGATGGTGCGGTCGGAGAACACGATGCAGTTGTCGAGCCGCGCATCGCCGGCGATGTGGCAGCCGGGCCAGACCACCGATCCGCGCAGCACCGCGCCGGCTTCCACCACGGCGCCGGGGCCGATTGCCGAATCGCACAGCTCCGCGCCATTGGCGACGCGTGCGTCCGGGTGGACGGGCGGCGCGAGGTTCAGCGTACGATGCGCCTGCAGATAAGACGCGCGGTTGCCGAGGTCCCACCATTCCCCGTCATCGATCACCACCGCCCCGAGTTCGTCGCGCGCCGCCAGTTCGAGGAAAGCGGGAATCACCGAGACGGGGCCGTCGGCGGCGATCCGTTTCATGAAATCCGGCCGGATGCAATAGATGCCGGAAAACAAGTGGGTTCCCTCGCTCCGGCCGAGGCGCATGCGGATGTCGGTGGCGAGGCCGCGCGAGGGATCGAAGGCCACATGCCTCGCCTCGCCATCGGAGCGCAATGCCAGCGTCGCAGGCAGGCCGGATGCCTCGTGGGCGGCAATCAGTTTCCCGAGCGGCATCGACGAGAAGATGTCGCCGTTGTGAACCAACAGCGGCTCGTCGTGCATCCACGATGCGATGTTGCGCAGGCCGCCGCCGGTATCGAGCAGGACGGGTTCGTGGAAAAACGAGATCTCCAGATGCCGCGTGTCCTCCCGGCAGGCAAAGCTCTCCCACGCATGCGGCAGGTGGTGGGTGTTGACGGCAAGGCGGCCCACTCCGCAGCGCGTGCAGGCGTCCGCCACCCATGCCGCGAGCGGCCGGTGGAAGAGCGGCACCAAGGGCTTGGGCAAGCGGTCGGTGAGCGGGCGCAGGCGCGTGCCGAGGCCGGCGCCGAGAAGAAATGCCTGGCCGATCTTCATCCGCGCGCGGGGGAATTCATCGTTTGCAAAGGCACGGGGTCGACTATCCTCCGCCCGGAGGCCGATGGCAACCGGGAACGATTTCCGGAAGCCGGATGCGGTTGCCCGCGCGATCATGCCCGAGCTGCCCGAAGTAGAGACCACATGCCGGGGCATCGCCCCTCACCTTACGGGGGCGCGCATCCGCGAGGTCGTCATCCGGCGCACCGATCTCCGTCAGCCGGTGTCCGCCGATCTTGCGAAGATCGTGGGCCTGCGCGTGACTGCGGTTTCCCGGCGGTCCAAGTACTTGCTCCTCGCCCTCGATGACGGCAGCACCGTGCTCGTGCATCTCGGCATGTCGGGCAGCCTGCGGATCGTCGGCGCCGGCGACCCGTGGAAGAAGCACGATCATGTCGCGCTGGGTTTTGGCAGGGGGCGGCAGTTGCGGTTTCACGATCCGCGGCGTTTCGGGTTGGTGTTGCGGGTGCATGGGGATCCTTCCGCGCATCCCCTGCTTGCCGGGCTCGGTCCCGAACCCTTCGACCGCAGCTTCTCCGCGGCATGGCTCGCGGCCCGCTGCGCAAGCCGCAGGGCCGCCATCAAGCTTGTCTTGATGGATCCGGCGGTCGTGACCGGAGTGGGAAACATCTATGCCTGCGAATCCCTGTTTCGCGCCGGCATCGCACCCGGTACCCCGGCCGACCGCTTGACGCTTCCGGCTCTCGGGAAGCTGGTGCGCGCGGTGCGTTCCGTGTTGCGTCAGGCAGTGCGCGAAGGCGGCACCACCCTGCGTGACTTTGTAAGTCCCGGCGGAACTCCCGGCTACTTTCGTCAAAAACTGTTTGTTTACGGCCGAAAGGGAGAGCCGTGCCGAAAGTGCAGCACCCCGATCCGCCACGCGGTGCTCGGCCAACGCTCCACCTACTGGTGCCCCACTTGCCAGAAACGATTTTGATGCAGATCACGGCCCCCGGCATCGGTCGGCTCCAGCGGGGTGGGGCCATCTTCTCCGCACCGGGCGAAGCAGGGACCGGGGTGACAACGGAAGAGGTTCCCTCCAAGGGACCCCACCCCTTACATACCCTTGTATGTAAGCGGGGCGACCAGGTGACAACGGAAGAGGTTCCCTCCAAAGGACCACACCCATTTTACATACCAACCGATATGTATTTATTGTTGATCACGACCACTCGCCCAACCCTCCCCAAAAGAGGCTCACCATAACATACCGATTGGTCTGTATTTTTTGCCTTTCGTCTTTTTGCGGTCCCTACCCTTCAGCCCGGGCTCGACGGATGGGGGTCATCGTGGTTTCCTCAGGTCGGTGGCCGAGGAGCATCGCGCGAAGATGGAGGAGGTCGACTGGGATCAGCTTTGCGACCAGGCTTGGTTGGCGCGCGACCGTGCCTACGCCCCCTATTCCGGGTTTGCGGTGGGTGCGGCGCTGCTCGGAATCGATGGGCGGGTCTTCATCGGTTGCAATGTGGAGAACCTTTCCCTTGGCCTCACCCAATGCGCCGAACGGGTCGCGCTGGGTGCGGCGGTAGCGGCAGGGTGCACTGCATTTCGTGCCGTGGCGGTGGTGGCCGACACTCAGGAGCCGGTTTCTCCCTGTGGTGCCTGCAGACAGGTGCTCTCCGAGTTCGGGATCCCGCGGGTCCTGTTGGCCTGTCGGCATTCCCGGATCGAGTTTGCCTTATCCGAACTCCTCCCGCGGCCCGCGACCGGGATCTTGGATCGGCCCAGCTAATCCCCATGTTCCACATGGAACACGCGCAGTCGGCCGTCCGGATCCCGCAAGCCGCGACCCAGACGCCCAGAGCGTTCCGTGCTTGAGTCGGCCGCCTTGGCGTGTAGCCTGCGCCGCCCGAGGTGTACCGCTATCCGAAATCCTTCGATGTTCTCGTCATCGGCGCCGGCCATGCCGGGGTCGAGGCCGCCTTGGCGGCATCGCGCCTCGGCTGCGAGGTGGCTTTGCTGACTCAGAATCTCGACACGATCGCCCAGATGTCGTGCAACCCGGCGATCGGAGGGCTGGCAAAGGGCCATATGGTTCGGGAGATCGACGCCCTCGGTGGCTTGATGGCTCTCAACACGGACGCGACGGCGATCCAGTGGCGGATGCTCAACGCCTCAAAGGGTCCTTCGGTGCGCGCGCCGCGGGCGCAATGCGATAAGAAGGCCTACCAGTTCCGCGCGAAGCATGAGCTGGAGTCGACCCCCGGAATCGAGATTCATCAGGCGAATGTGGCCGACCTCCTGGTGGAAGGCGACCGCATCACGGGCGTGGCGACCTCCCTCGGGATGGTGATCGCGGCGCGAACTGTGGTTCTCAGCGCCGGGACCTTCATGGGCGGCCTGCTCCATGTCGGGCTGCGCCAAGAACGGGGGGGCAGGATGGGCGATGCCACCTCGATGGTCTCCCAAGCCCTCAAGCGGCTTGGCTTTGCAGTCGAGCGCTTCAAGACCGGCACGCCCTGCCGCCTCAATGCCCGCTCACTGGATTTCGCGAGCTGTGAGCGTCAGGACGGCGATATCCCTGTGCCGCGCTTCAGCTATCTGGCCGATACAATCGGGCGGGAATCCGACCACCTTTTCACGCTCAACCCCTGGGCCGATCCCTCGTTCCACGTGGAACAGTTGCCGTGTTGGATCACCTACACGACCCCCCGAACCCACGAGATCATCCGGGAAAATCTCCATCAGTCGCCGATGTACTGCGGGGTCATAGAGGGGGTGGGTCCGCGCTATTGCCCATCGATCGAGGATAAGGTGGTCCGCTTTGCCGAAAAGGAGCGCCATCAGGTTTTCCTCGAACCGGAGGGCCGCCACACCAAGGAGTACTATGTGAACGGGGTATCGACCTCGCTGCCCTACGAGGTGCAACTGGAGTTCCTGAGGTCGATCCCGGGGCTCGAGCGCTGCGAGATTCTCCGGCCTGGCTACGCGGTGGAGTACGATTACTGCCCGCCAACCCAGTTGCGGCCCACCCTCGAAACAAAGCGGGTGGGGGGCTTGTTCTTCGCGGGTCAGATCAACGGGACCTCGGGCTACGAGGAGGCGGCGGGCCAGGGGTTGATCGCCGGGGCGAACGCAGCGCTGCAGGTACTGGGTGGGCCGGAGTTTGTCCCGGGACGGGACGAGGCATACCTGGGGGTGATGGTGGATGATCTGGTGACCCGCGGCTGCACCGAACCTTACCGGATGTTCACGAGCCGGGCGGAGTTCCGGCTGCTACTGCGTCAGGACAATGCCGACCTGCGCCTGACCCCGCGGGCGGCTGCTCTCGGCCTGGCCTCGGGCGAACGAGTCCGGCGCGTGGAGGCAAAGCAGGCCGAACTCGAACGCGGTCGGGCCTTGGTGCGGTCGGCATCCCTCGACGGAGGAAAGCTGGATCACTGGTTCCGGAGGCAGGAAAACGAATGGCAGGCCTTGCCGGATGGTTTGCGATCGGAATTTACGGCGGAAATCTGGGGCTTGTTGGAAACAGAGTTCAAGTACGAGGGGCATGTCCGGCGTCAAGAGCAGCAGGTGGCGCGACTTGCCCGGGAAGAGCAGCGGCGGATCCCGGCCGGAATGGACTATGGCGCGATCCGCGGCCTGAAGGCGGAGGCACAAGCGCGCTTCTCCGAGGTCCGGCCCGAGACGCTGGCCCAAGCGGCCCGTATCCCGGGCATTACTCCCGCGGATGTGGCGATGCTCGTGATCTGGTTGGAAAAGCTCGGACGCGAGCGGGGAGGGGAGCCGGGCGCGGAACCCGGAAAACCGACGCGCGCCGAGGCCGGGCAGCCCCGGTGACGGTGGCGAATCGACCCGGCCTTGGCGGCGGGCAGGCCGCGCGCGGCGGCCTAGTATTCATATCAGTATATGATATCAATTTATCCTCCGGGCCGGCCCTGCCTGCGGGCCTCAGCCGCTTCAGCGGAAGGGGTCCCAGCCGCCGCGCAGCACTTCCCGCGGGGGCGCCGCGGTGAGGCGACCCACCCGGGTGAGGGGCAGGCCGGGAAACGCCTTGGACCAAGCGTCACACAACCCGCGCACCTGCGCCGGACACACCGCAAAGAGCAACTCGAAGTCCTCGCCCTCGCCCAAGGCCTGGTCGACCGTGCATCCGTCCGTGACCGGCACTGCATCGGCATCGAGTTCATACCCGCAGCCGCTGGCCGCGGCGAGTCGCGGGAGATCCTTGGCGAGGCCGTCGGAAAGATCCATCATCGCCGAAGGTTTGCAATGCGCCACGAGCCACGCCGCTTCCCGAAGACGCGGGGAAAACGAAAGGTGCCTGCCGAGGCCCGAGCCGCCGAGCGTCCCGGTGACGAAGAGTTCATCGCCGGGCTTGCCGGTGGATCGCAGCACCACCTGATCGCGCGCCGCGCTGCCGAACGCCGCCACCGATACCACGAGTCCGCCGGATCCGGGAAGCCGGGTGGTTTCCCCGCCCACCAGCACCGCGCCGAAGCGGGTGAGGCAGTCGGCGACACCGCGGGAGAAATCCTCCAGCCACGCCACCGGCCAATCGCGCGATACGGCGATCGTGAGCAAAAAGCGTTCGGGCCTTCCGCCCATCGCCGCGAAATCCGAAATCACCCGCGCCACAGCCTTCCAGCCGACCGCGCGTCCCGGGGTTTCCGCGGTGAAATGCACGCCGCACACGACCGCATCGGTCTTGAGCAAACCTACCTCTCCATCCTCCGCCGCAGCAAGCAACACGGCACAATCGTCGCCGGGCCCCGCACCCGGCGCGGGGTCGGTCGGCATCAAGGCACAAAGGCGCGCGATGAGGCGGTCCTCTCCGATGTCGGACGGCAAACTCATGGCGAGGCCTCGAGAAGACCGGGAAACCACCTCCCGGCAAGCTGAATGCAAACGGTGGCGAGATTGAACAGCGCGTGGGCGGCCACCGGCACCCACAGGGAACCGCTGCGCTCGTAGGCCCACACCAACAAGCCTCCGAGAATCCACAATGGAAGAAACGCGAACACGCTGCCGTGCGCGAGGGCGAACAACAACGAGGACCCGAGCCCTGCACACCAAACGCCCGCACGCGCCTTGAGCGCAGGGTAAAGATACCCGCGGAAGACGAACTCCTCGGCGACCGGCGCCACCACCACCGCAGTGAAGGCCAGCAAAACGACAAGGACCGGATCCTGCGACTCAGCCAAGGTGGTCACGGCCTGCTGTTCGGGAAACCCGGCTCCGCGCAACCAGTCCGCATATCCGACCGTCATCGCCAAAATGCAGACGATCCACACGAGACCGACCGCGCCGGGCGCGAGCCACCACGCGCGCGCGCTTGCCGGCGAGCGCAAACCCCACCCGGCCGCTGTTCCACAACGCGCGGTCATCAACATCATCACCATCGCTCCAAGCAGCCCCAAGATGACCGCCGAAGCCGCCACCCCGGAAACCTCGATTTCATTCGCGCCCCGCGTGGCGTTGGCAAGCCCCATGGAACCGAACACCGCATACACGGCGGCGATGCCCACGACATCCACCCGCCGGTACACCGCCGTGGAAACCAAGCCCGGCTCGCATTCGACATCGCCGGGCCGACGCAGCAGCATCGCCCCCAACGGCAGCGCCATCGAAAGCAAGAGCGCGCCCGAAAACCAATCGGCCACCACAAGGGTCGCAGTCACCGCCGCAGCCTCCACCATCCGATCGCCCCCGGCCACCGCAAATTTTCCCGGCGAAACAAGCCGCAGCCCATCGTTTGTTTGACCCCCGACATGCCGTCGCACTAAGGTTCGCAAAGATTCCCCGCACCGATACTCTCCCATCCCGCGCCCGCCCCCGCCATGCCCCACGATCCGAAACCACCGCGCCCCCAGGCACAACCCGGCAAACCCGGCGGCACACCTCCGCCGCCACCTTCTGCACAACGCCCTCCCGCACCCTCCCGGCCGAAACGCGAAGTGCTGCCGAAAGTGAAGTCGCGGCTCTTCCGCAATGTGCTCATCATCATCATCCTGGGAGTTGCGATCTGGAAGGTCTGGGAACTGACCGAACGACGCAAACAAGAGGCCGCCAAACAACTCCCGCCGAAACCCGCGCCCGCCAAACCGGTGACAGTCAATATCGTGCCTCCGCCGCCGGAACCGGAGCCGGATCGAACCGCACCCGCCACGTCCATCCCGCGCCCGGCCGAAAGCCCCATGGAATCGCTCGAACGACTGCGCGCCGCACTCGCCCGCGGCGAACGCGCGGAAATGCCGGTCTCGACCATCCGCCGCGGAAATTGCCGCTACCTGTTCATCCCCACCAAGATGTCGTGGACCGAGGCAGCGTGGTTCGCGGAGGAACACGGCGGACACCTCGCAGTCCCAAGCAAGGACGCACCCGTCTCCTGGATCCTCAAGGATCTGGCAAACTCGCAAGCAATGTGGCTCGGCGCCGCTCGCACCGGCACGCCCGGCCCCTGGGCATCCCAAGACGGAACGATGCTCGCCGCACCGTCCGAACCTCTCGGAAGCGAACCGTACCTCGGCATCGACAACCAAGGACGACTCCGCAGCGGTTCGAACCGCACCCGCATCCCCTTCGCCATCCAGTGGCACGACCGCAGCAACCCCGCGGCGCTGCCCACGGTGCTCGCCCGCACCGCGACATCGGTGCGAAGCGGTGAACCCAAGTTTCCGCCCGGCACCCGCACCTTCGGCGACCGCGCCTACCTGCTGATCACACGCGATGTGACCTGGCAGGAAGCATCCAACCTCGCCACAATGGCCGGCGGCCACCTTGCCGTGGCATCGTCGGGCGCGGAAATGACCGCCGTCCGGAAAATCGTCGACGAACTCCCCGACAACCACCGCGTGTGGTTCGGTGCCTCGTTTGAAAACGGAGCCTGGTCCTGGTGCACCCGCGAACCATGGCAGAAATTGAAATGGGCCCCTGAGGCAGGACCGGAGGAGAATGATGTCGGCCTCGCCGTCCGCTCCACAGGCTGGGACCGCATCCCACTTGCGCAACAAGCCCACGGCTTTGTGATCGAATGGGACAATCCCTGAGGGAGCGCTTCCTCACCGCGCCTGCCATTGTCCTTGCGGACAAGCCGCCCAAGTGCTTGCTTGCCACCCATCCGGAGGGGGGCCGGCCCCGATCCTTTTCATGAGCGTTGTTCCCGTTGCGTCCTTCACGCCTCCAAGCCCGGGGGAACTCGCGCCGCTGTTTCCCGGCTACCTCATCCACGGGCTGATCGCATCCGGCGGCATGGGGTCGGTCTACCTCGCCACCCAAACCGCCCTCGACCGCAAGGTGGCGATCAAAATCCTGCCGCAAGAACTGGTGTCGGATGAGTCGTTCCGCACCAGCTTCGCCACCGAGGCCAAAGCCATGGGCCGACTCAACCACCCGAATCTGGTCGCCGTCCACGACTCCGGGGAAGCCGGCGAGCTGCTGTTCACCGTGATGGAATACCTGCCCCGCGGCTCGATGTACGATGCGGTCCACGGCCAACAGGTGGACCCGGCGGCCGCCGCGGAAATCGTGACAGGCATCTGCGCAGGACTGGCCCACGCCCACGATCGCGGAATCCTCCATCGGGACATCAAACCCTCGAACATCCTGTTCAACGAGGAAAACCAACCGAAACTCGCCGACTTCGGATTGGCACGCGCGGTGGGACGCCAACACGAGGTCGGGGAAACAATCTACGGGACACCCCACTACACGGCGCCGGAAGTCACCCGTCCGCCCTACAGGCCGCAAACCGGCGCGGATGTCTTCTCACTGGGCGTGATCCTCTACGAACTGCTCACCGGCAAACTCCCGCACGCCGACCCGCGTCCGGCATCGGCGATCAGCGGATGCGATCCACGCTTCGATGCCATCATCGCACGCGCCACCAACCCGTCTCCCGCCCTGCGCTACGCCTCGGCACGGGAACTCGCCGCCGACCTGGAAACCATCCTCAAGGCCTCGTCCTCGCGCAAGCCCGCCCAACTCCGGACCTCACCTGCGCCCAGCTCGGCTCTCTCCACACCGAGCTTCGCGAAACGAACGGGGCGCAATACCCCGCGCAAATTCTCCTCCGCTTCCCAAGGGCCCCCCATTGCCACCATCGTGATCGTGGTACTGATCCTGCTGGCCATCGTCCTCCTCATCGCGATGACCTCCTCATCGCAATGAGGAAGCGAAACAACCCGCGGCTTGCTCTGGCGCGAAACCGCTTTCGGACTATCGTCGGGCCGTGAGCAAGCCATCCTCCGAGGAACCGATCCGGCTGCGCGGATGCCGCCAACACAACCTGCGCAACCTCGACCTCGACATCCCGCGCGGGAAACTGACGGTGGTGACCGGCCCCTCGGGATCGGGGAAGTCCTCGCTCGCCTTCCACACGCTCTACGCGGAGGGACAACGCCGCTACGCGGAAACCTTCTCGCCCTATGTGCGGCAGTTCTTCGACCGCATGGACAAACCGGAGGTGGACTCGATCGAAGGAATCGCCCCGGCCCTCGCGATCGAACAGAAAAACAACATCCGCAGCACGAGATCGACCGTCGGAACACTGACGGAAATCAACGACCACCTCAAGCTGCTCTTCGCGCGCCTGGCCGCCGGCTTCGATCCGCACACCGGCGAGGAAATCCGGCCGGATTCCCCGCAGTCGGCCACGGCATGGACGCAGGAACATTTCCGCGGGTGCAAGGTGCAGGTGAGCTTTCCAGTCCCAGTACCCGCGAAGATGAAAGCCGCGGAATTGTTTCCGCTGCTCGCCGCACAAGGGTTCCTCCGCATCTCGATCCAAGGCAGCACGCTGCGCACCGATGAAACGCCACCTGCATCGATCCACCCGCTGCCGGCGACTCTCGACGTGGTCCAGGACCGCCTCACGGTCCAACCCGCCAACCACCAACGGCTCGCCGAAGCACTCGAAGCGGCCTTCCTCCTCGGCAAAGGCGCGGCAAGCGTCAGCAATGACTCAGCCCGTCGCGATTTCTCCACATCGCGCAGCAACCCGGCCACCGGCTTCACCCTGCCGGAGGCCTCGCCCGCCTTGTTCTCGTTCCACAGCCCGCTGGGTGCCTGCCCGGACTGCCGCGGCTTCGGCCGCCGCATCGGACTCGACCTGTCGAAAGCCGTGCCCGATCCCTCGCTCTCGATCCTCCAAGGCGCGATCAAGCCCTTCCAAGGGGAACGCGGCGCGGAATGCCAGCGCGACCTGCTGCGCTGCTGCCGAGAACGAGACATCCCGGTGAAAACTCCCTGGCAGGACCTCCCTCCACACGACCGCAACTGGATCCTCAACGGCGACCCGCTCCCGGGATCGTGGAGCCGCCAATCGGAAATGGAACAACTCGAAGCCCTCTGGCGCTCGGGCGGATGGTACGGCGTGAAAGGCTTCTTCGGTTGGCTGGAAACGAAAACCCACAAGATGCATGTGCGGGTGTTTCTCTCACGCTACCGCTCCTACACCACCTGCCCGACCTGCCGCGGCGGCCGACTCAACCCCGAGGCTCTCTGCTTCCGCATCAAAGGCAAAACCCTGCCGGACCTGTGGGCGATGCCGGTCGCGGAACTGCTCCCTTGGTTCGAAAACCTCGAACACTCGGCCGCCTCGCCGAAGGACCGCACCCTCGACCTGCTTCTGGCGGAAATCCGCTCCCGGCTTTCCTACCTCCGCGAGGTGGGACTCTCCTACCTCACGCTCGACCGCACCGCACGCTCGCTCTCCGGCGGGGAAACCGAACGGGTGAACCTCACCGCCTGCCTCGGCACCACCCTCACCGGCACCTTGATCGTGCTCGACGAACCCACCGCAGGCCTCCACGCCCGCGATGTGGCCCGACTCTGCTCGGTCCTCCACAAACTGCGCGACAACGGCAACACGCTGGTGGTGGTGGAACACGATCCGTCGGTAATGCGTGCCGCCGACAACCTCATCGACCTCGGCCCCGGTGCCGGAGAACACGGAGGATCGTTGATCCATCACGGCCCGATCCCGAAACGCACGCCGAAGTCCCATCCGTCCTCGACCCTCGCCTGGCTCGCAGGAACCCGCGTGCTTCCCGCCACCAGCCGCCGAAAACCCGGAAAGGCGAAACTCTCGATCCGCGGCGCCACGATCCACAACCTGCGCGGACTCGACGCAGACATCCCGCTCGAACGGTTCGTTTGCATCACCGGCGTCTCGGGATCCGGGAAATCCACACTGGTCCACGAAGTAGTGTTCCGCAATGTGGCCCACCTGCTCGGCTGCGAAGGCGGGGAAGAACCGGCACCCGTACGCTCGATCACCGGCCACCAATCCCTCGCCGGAGTACAACGCATCGACCAAAGCGCGGTGGCACGCACGCCGCGCTCCACCCCGGCGCTGCTGCTCGGCGCCTTCGATCCGATCCGCGAGCTGTTCCGCCTCACGCCGGAGGCAAAGGCGGCGAACCTCACCGCGGGATTCTTCTCGTTCAACGCAGGCGAGGGCCGCTGCGACCGCTGCGCGGGCGCGGGCTTCGAAAAGGTGGACATGCAGTTCCTGCCCGACCTCCAAGTTTCCTGCGCGGACTGCGAAGGGAGACGCTACAAACAATCGACCCTCTCCTACCGCTGGAACGGAAAGTCGATCGCCGATGTGCTGGAACTCACGGCGACCGAAGCGCTCGCATTCCTCCGCACGCCGCCCGATGCGGATGCCAAGACATCGCGACTGCTCCAAACCGCGCGCGACGCGCTGAAGCCGCTCGTGGAAACCGGCCTCGGCTACCTGAAACTCGGCCAGCCGCTCAACACCCTCTCGGGCGGGGAATCCCAACGGGTGAAACTCTGCCAACTGCTCGCCCACACCGAAGAAACACACCAAGCCCAACTGCTCATCCTCGACGAACCCACCACCGGCCTGCACTTCGGCGATGTGGAACGGCTGCTCGCAGTGCTCCGCGGATTGGTGGATGCCGGCCACTCGCTGCTGGTGGTGGAACACAACCCGGACCTGATCCGCGCGGCGGACTGGGTGATCGACCTCGGCCCGGACGCGGGAACCCAAGGCGGAAACATCACCGCACAGGGAACCCCGGAGGATCTCGCGGCATGCGACTCACCCACCGGTCGCTGCCTGCGCGAACACACGGGCACGGCCACCAACCACTCACGGCCCGCAAAACCACAAGCACGCGCATCCTGCGAAGCCATCGAACTCTCCGGCGCGCGCCACCACAACCTGAAGAACATTTCGCTCTCGATCCCGCGCAACCGCTTCGTGGTGGTCTCGGGCTTGTCGGGATCGGGCAAGTCCACCCTCGCCTTCGACATCCTCTTCGCGGAGGGACAACGCCGCTTCCTCGACGCGATGTCGACCTACGCCCGCCAGTTCGCGGAACAGTTGGAGAAACCGGATATCGATTCGCTGCGCGGACTGCCTCCGCCGGTGGCGATCGAACAACGGGTGTCGCAAGGGGGAAACAAATCGACCGTGGCGACCACGACCGAAGTGGGGAACTTCACCCGACTGCTCTTCGCAAAACTCGGGGTGATCCATTGCCCGGATTGCAAGACGCCGGTCCGCCAACAATCGGCGGCCGCGATCGGGAATGAAATGCGCCGACTGCTGCAAAAAGGCCCGCTGCGCCTGCTCGCCCCCGTGGTGCGCGGACGCAAGGGCTACCACAACGATGTCGCGGCATGGGCCTCCCGCCAAGGCTTCGAATTTCTGGTGGTCGATGGCCAACGAATCCGCACCGCCGAGTTTCCCAAACTGGAACGCTTCAAGGAGCACGACATCGATGTGGAAACGGCGGAATGGAAACGAATGCCGGGGAAAGGCGCCGCACCGCTCCACGCAGTGCTCGAACAAGCGCTCGAAGCAGGCAAAGGCACCGTGAAACTCGTCGCGGGCCGCACCGCACCGCTGTTGCTTTCGCTCCACGCGTCCTGCCCGTCCTGCCAACGCTCGTTCGACCAACCGGAGCCACGGCTGTTCTCCTTCAACTCACCGCGCGGATGGTGCCCGGAATGCCGCGGCCACGGACGAGTGCCCCGCGGACGCATGAGGATCCGCCCGGATACCTCGCGCTTCGACTCGCTGCTGGAGGCGGAACTGCACGCGGACCTCGCCGCCGACCGCATCGACGACGCGGAACTCTCCACCTGCCCGGAATGCCTGGGATCGCGACTCAACCCGGTGGCGGCCGCGACCCGGCTCTCGTTTGAATACCAACCCGCAGGCCGCAAAACCACCACAACTCATTCGGTGTCGGCCTCGGAACTGGCAACCCTCACGGTGGAACAAGCCCACGCACTCTTCACCACCCTGCGCTTCCCCGAATCACGCGCAGCACTCATCGCCCGCGACATTCTTCCGGAAATCCGCCAACGCCTCGCCTTCCTCTGCGAAGTGGGCCTCGGCTACCTGCGGCTCGACCGCGCCGCAAACTCGCTCTCCGGCGGCGAGGCACAACGAGTGCGCCTCGCCGCACAACTCGGCTCCAACCTGCGCGGAGTGCTCTATGTGCTCGATGAACCGACCATCGGCCTCCACCCACGCGACAACGCGGCCCTGCTCGCCACCCTCGGCTCCTTGCGCGACAAGGGAAACTCGCTGGTCGTGGTGGAACACGATGAGGAAACAATCGCCGCCGCCGATCACCTGATCGATCTCGGCCCGGGCGCCGGATCACTCGGCGGATCCGTGGTGTACCAAGGACCGCCTCCCACCCCGGAAACAGCGGCAACATCGCAAAAGAAAAAAGCAACGAAGAAACACACACGCACGGCAAGCGCCTCAACACGCAAGCCCGCCCCACCCGCGGCATCGCCGACTTTCCATGCCCTGACCCATCCCATGTCCCACCCCTCCCGCGGGGCGTGGCGGCCGGTACCCGCGAGGCATCCGTTCCTGCGCGTCGAAGGCTGCCGCGCAAACAACCTGCGCGATATCGATGCGGCCATCCCGCTCGCGCGACTCACCGTGATCACCGGCGTTTCCGGCTCGGGAAAATCCACCCTGCTCCACCACGCAGTGGCTCCCGCGGCACGCAAGACCCGCAAGAAACCACCGGCCAGCGAACCCAAACCGCCATTCCGCTCCGCAAGCGGTTTCCAGGAACTCAAAGGCTGCTATGAAGTGGACCAGTCGCCGATCGGCAAAACCTCGCGCTCTTGCCCGGCAACCTATGTGAAGGTGTTCGACCTGATCCGTACGCTCTTCGCCAAACTGCCGGAGGCACGCGCGCGCGGATTCGATGCCTCCCGCTTTTCGTTCAATGCCGACAAAGGCCGCTGCGCGGAATGCAAGGGCAACGGACGGGTGAAGCTGGAAATGGATTTCCTCCCGCCCACCTGGGTGCACTGCACGGCTTGCGACGGACGCCGCTACAACCCGGCCACCATGGAACTGCGCTACCGCGGAATGTCCGTGGCCGATGTGCTGGAGATGACCATCGCCGATGCCGCGGAGTTCTTCGCTCCCCACCCGCGCATCGCGGATCCGTTGCGGTTGATGGCAGACACCGGCCTCGGCTACCTGCGGCTCGGCCAACCCTCGCCCACCCTTTCCGGCGGCGAAGCACAACGCATCAAACTGGTCTCGGAACTGATCAAAGGCCGCGGCATGCGCCAACGCCTCGCCATCGGCAACACCCCGCGCGGCAACCTCTACCTGATCGAAGAACCCACGGTCGGCCTCCATCACGAAGACATCCGCCGACTGGTGGACATCCTCCACCGCCTGGTCGACGAGGGCCACACGGTGGTGGTGGTGGAACACCACATGGATGTCGCCGCCGAAGCCGATTGGATCATCGACCTCGGCCCGGAACCCGGCGAAGGCGGCGGAACCATCGTCGCCCAAGGCCCACCCACCCTCGTTTCCAAAACAAAGTCCTCCCGCACCGCCCCCTACCTGCGCAAGGCACTCGGATCTCCTTGAAAAACCCCCGGGCAGGGCGGCATCCGCCAATCCTCGCAGCCCTTGCCGCCCACGACGGATCATCGAAGTCGGCACTTGCTGCCCTTCGCATGGACGTGTAGGGCTCTCTTCAGCCATGAAGCTCTTCCTTGGTTCCCTGCTCCTGACCGCTCTCGGCATCGCCGGCGCGGCAGCCCTCACGGTCTCCCAAACCTTCTCGGGCATCACCGCGGCGAACATCGGTGTTGCCGGCGCGGCAGCCACCGAATTTCCGGTGGGAACGAAATGGTCTCTCCAAGTGGAGTGGGACGATTCCGCGGCACCGCTCTCTGTGGAGGCAATGCAAAGCCAATACCGGCTCACGAAACTCACCCTCACCTTGCAAGGAGCGTCGGGGCCCTGGACCACAAGCTCGCTGCCGAACGAGGCCTCGTTCACGCTCAACAAGATGCCGGGCACCGGGGATCAAATCCAATTCACCAGCGGGTGGGGCGCGGCCGACCACAGCAACCAAACACTCGAAAATCTTTCGCCCCAAAGCATCAACCTCACGCTCGCCGACCCCTCCGGAAACGCAATCCCCGCGCTGACTCCCGCGCCGTCCGGCATCAATCTCTCCGCTTGGACCCTGCCGCTGCCGAAATCCTACTTGAAGTTCTATGTCAGCGAGACCGGCACAGCCTACAT
>CAZMUK010000059.1:0-6816 GCA_964569415.1 uncultured Luteolibacter sp.
CAACCGGTTACCACGGTGGGCTTTCACGGCAAAACGGTCGAGGTTGATATCCAAGTGGTGCACGGGCCCTCCGAGCTCATCCAGAACAGCATCAAGCTGGTGCTGGAAGCCTCGCTTGAGTTGGCCGATGTCGTGTTCTCGCCGGTGGCGGCGGCACAGATGGCGCTCGATACCGATCAGCGCGAGCGGGGAGCGCTGATCATCGACATCGGGGGAGGCGCCACCGACTACGCCTTGTATCAGGGTGGTGCGATTGCCGCGTGCGGATGCATTCCGGCCGGGGGCGACCACATCACCAACGACATTCATCTGGTCACCGGTGTTCCGTTTTCCTCCGCCGAGCGGCTCAAGGTGCTCGAGGGTGATGCTTCCGCGGATCCCGCTCGTTCGGCAGGCATGGCGCGGCTCGAGGACGACCGCGGCTTTGCGGAGGTGGAGGTGGCCCGTTCGGTCCTCAACGAGGTGATCCGCCAGCGGATCGACGAGACCCTGCGCCTCGTGCGCGAGCAACTGCCGCCCGGCGCGCTGGAGGCCTTGGATGGCGGGGTCTTCCTCACCGGCGGCACCAGTCTCATGCGCGGACTCGGCGAAGTCGCCTTCGATGTCTTCGGCCGCGACATCTATCGCCCGGACATTCCCAGCGTCACCGGAAACCAAGCGACCTTCCGCGATCCGCGGTATGCGACGGCGATCGGGCTGATCCGCTATGCGCAGGCGGTGGAAAAGGCGCAGGAGGAACCGGCCGGGTGCCTGACGCGTTTGTTCCGCGCGGTGTTCGGCCATGGCGCTTGAGCCCCCCGCCCGCCGCGAAACATGATGTCTGCAAACGAGATTCCGGAGATCGAAACGAGGAACCTTCCATGAATTTGACGACGGCGAGCAAAGAGGCGGCGACAGCACCCGCCGCGTTGCGGGTGATCGGGGTGGGGGCGGCCGGCGGGCGTCTCGCGCGCTTGGCGTGTGAGGGATGCGCGGGCGTGCCGTTGCGGGTCGCCGCGGTGCGCGGGGCGGGTGCGCCGGCGGAGGAGGGGGGCGAGCTTCTGCGGCTGGGAACGGCCGCGGAGGTCGGCACCGGTTGCGGCGGCGATCCCGAGGCCGGCAAGCGCGCGGCGTGGGAGGCGGAGGGGGAAGTGCGCGCGGCGGTGAAAGGCGCGCGGATGGTGCTGCTGTGCGCAGGCCTGGGCGGCGGCACCGGTTCGGGCGCCGCGCCGGTGCTCGCGCGGATCGCTCGCGAGGAGGGAGCCTTCGTGGCGGCGGTGGTCACCCTGCCCTTTTCCTTCGAGGGTGCACGGCGCGCCGCGCAGGCCCGCACGGCGGCCGACGAATTGGCGGGCATCTGCCATTTAATGATACTATTTGATAATAATTTTATGGCTGCGCTCTCGGCTCCGCGCGCGCCGCTGGACGAAGCGTTCCGCGCCTCCGGCGCGCTCGCGGGGGAGGCGGCCGCGGCATTGCTGCGCATGGCGATGCGGCCTGGCCTGATGAGTCTCGGGCTCGACGATCTCTCCACGGCCTTCGCCGGCCTGCGTCCGGTATGCCGTTTCGGCCACGGCCGCGCGACCGGCAAGGACCGGCTCGCCAAGGCCTTGCGCGCGGCATGCGACAGTCCGCTGCTTGCGTCCGGCCGCTACTTCGACGAAGCGGCCGCGGTAGTGGTGCAAGTCTGCGGCGGTCCCGATCTGACCTTGGCGGAGACGGAGTCCGCGTTGGGCGCGCTGACCGCGCGGCTTCCCGAGACCTGCATGCTGCATTTCGGAGTGTCGCTGGATCCCGCATGGAAGGGAGCGGCCTCGGTGGCGGTGCTGTGTCCGGTGGAACTCGAGGATGCCGAGACCGGGGAGGCGACACCGGACCTTGCCGGGACTTTGCGGCCGGTCGAGGCCGCGCCGGAGGAAAGGATTTCCCCGAATCCGGTTGAAGAACCTGCCGCGGTGCGCGCGGTGTTTGTATCGGCCCCGCCCCCGGAGACCCGGAGTGCCGCACCCGTTTCGGCTGCGGATCCCGTTGCGGAAACTTCGGCTGCTGTCGGCCATGGTCCCGATGCGCCAGGGGAGGTTCCGGTTTCCACTGCTCCGCCGATGCCGCCCGCCGCCAAGCCTGCGGCACCCGCCGCGGCGGCAAGCACGCCCGCAGTGCCGAATCCCGCCGCGCCCCGCCTCAAGATCGGCCTCAAGGGAGCAGCCACCCAGAGCGAGTTGTCGCTGGATTCCGTCCCGCGCGGGCGCTTCGAGGGAGACGGACCGAATGTGTTCGATGGCGAGGATCTCGACCTCCCGCCGTTCCTGCGCAAAAAGAAGTGAGGCCCGGGTTTCCGGAAAACCCTTGGCCTTTCGCGTGGAGGCGGTAGCGTTGCGGCGCGTCGCAATTCCCATGAAGCAGGCATCGCAGGTCCTCTCTCTCTCCCGGGTGGTGGTGGGCGTGATCGGCGGAGGACAACTGGGACGCATGCTCGCACTCGAGGCGCGGCGGATGGGCGTGCGCACCGCGGTCTGGACCGGCGGGCGCGAGGCCCCCGCGGTGGAGGTGGCCGATGAGGTGATCGACCTTCCCTTCGACGACCCGGCGGGCTTGCGGCAGTTTCTCGACAAAGCAACCGTTGCCACAGTCGAGTTTGAAAACATCCCGCGTGCCACGCTTTCTGCGGTGGCCGACCGCATCCCGCTGCATCCTTCGCCTGAAGTGATCGGCATTTGCCAGAACCGGGAACTCGAGAAAAAATTCCTGCGCGGGCACGACCTGCCCTGCGCCCGCTTCGAGGTGGTCGATGGTGCCCCCGCGCTCGCAGCAGCGATGCGCGGGATCGGCGGACCTTGCGTGCTCAAGACGGCCGCCTTCGGCTATGACGGGTCCGGACAGCGGCGCTTGGCGGGAGACGAGGATGCGGAAGCGGTGTGGCAGGCCTTCGGATCGGAGCGCGGCGTGCTCGAGGAGTGGGTGGATTTCGAGCGCGAGCTTTCGGTGATGGTCGCGCGCGGTGCCGACGGCACCTGTGTCTGCTACGATCCCGCGGAGAACCGCCATCGCAGCCACATCCTCGATGTTTCGATCGTGCCGGCGCGGGTGCCGGGGGAAGTCGCCGACCGCGCTGCGGCCATCGCCTGCAGGGTGGCGGATGCCTTCGACTATCGCGGCATTCTCGGAGTGGAACTGTTTCTCAAGGCCGACGGATCGTTAGTGGTCAACGAGATGGCGCCTCGCCCGCACAACTCGGGCCACCATACGCTCGATGCGTGCGAGACCTCGCAGTTCGAGCAGCAATTGCGCATGGTGCTGGGACTGCCCGCCGGGTCCACCCGGCTGCTTGCACCGGCGGTGATGCTCAACCTGCTTGGCGACCTCTGGCGCGGAGCGACCGCCCCCCCCGACTGGGCGCCTTTGTTTCAAGACGGCCGGGCCTCCTTGCACCTGTACGGGAAACGCTTCGCAAGCGCCCGCCGCAAGATGGGGCACGCAACATTTCTCGGCAACGATACGGCCGACGCCCTCGCCCGCGCCGAGTCGCTGAAACAACTCTGGCTCGCAGGAGCCGAGGCCGCGCAAGCCGGAGCGGCAAAGGACTGAACCCGATGCGGCGGTTGCTTCGGCGTTGACCCCCATCCGCTGCCGGGAAAGTCTCGGCCCACACCACCCGTCATGAAGAACCTCGTCTTCTGTATCCTCGTCGGCGTCGCCGCCGGATTCCTCGGAGCGCTCTGCGGGGTCGGCGGCGGCATCCTGATGGTGCCCGCCTTCACCGCCCTGCTCGGTTTCGACCAGAAACGGGCCGTCGCCACATCGATGGCGGTCATTGTCGCCATCGCCATCGCCTCCACGGTGAACAACGCCCGCAGCGGGGAACTGATCGATTGGAAGACCGTCTTGATCGTCGGCAGTGCGTCGGTGCTCGCCGCCTGGCTGGGCACCGACCTGATGCGCAGCCTGAGCAACCAGACCCTCACGCGCATCTTCGGCGTGGTGCTGCTGCTCTTCGGAGTGAAGATGCTGTGGAAGGGCTGAGGACACAGCGCCGGCCCCGCCCGTCTCAGGGAGCGTGATCCGCCCCGACAGAGCGCAGGCGGGGATCCGCGGATGTGATGCGCATGTCGGGCGAGTCGTAGGAAGAGAGCGCCGGATCCACCCCGTAGATGCCATTCGTCTCGCGGGAGGGAAGTTCCGGCCTCCGGGTGCCGTCGGTTTGAAACCACGCATTGCCGCGGAATGCGAAACTGCGCGGCCTGGTGCCCGGACCGTTGTTGACGAATGCCGCTACCCTTGAGTCGAACACCACCAGATTGTTCTCGAACACGCCGCCACGACATTTCACGAAACGCGGGTCGTCGGTCTCCTGCAGGATCCGCATCACCCATTTTCCGGGGAATACGATCGTATTGTGGTGGAAACGCCCGCCGTCGGCCGTGACCCATGCGACCGGCGTCTCGCTTCCGACGAAGCGGTTGCCGACCACTTCGATCGCGGAGGCCTCGCTGCTTGCGTTGCGCGGCCGGAAGTATTCGAGGTCGGTACTCCCTCCGAGGTTCACGGCACGCACTCCCGCGTTCTGAAAGAAGGACCTGCGCAGGAGGATCCGCGCCGAGCCGCCCTTGATCTGCACGCCCGAGTCCTGGGAGAACCCGGGCCGGCCGAGAAAGGAACACCTGTCGATCATCCCGTCATGGCAGCCCACCATGTCGATGGCCGATCCGCCCCATCCGCGGAAGGTGCACGCGGTGACGGTGAAGGAGTCCACGCCGGAGAGTTTGAGCGCGTCGTGATTGCCTTCGGGCCCGGTCGACTCGATGACGAGCCGCTCGAAGCGGAGATGTCGTGAGGGTGTCTCATAAGTTTCCTCGTCGTCGGCATTGATGCCATTGCCGGGAAATCCGGTGACCTTGAGGTTGCGCAATTCCACCCATTCGCAGTCGAAGAGATGGAAGGCCTCGGTGCCGCCTCCGCTGAAGACAGGCGGTCTGGCCGGATCCGCCCCCGCAAGGACGATCGGCGCGCCGCCGCGGCCCTTCAGCCGATGGAGATCGATGCCGCCTCGATACGAACCAGGGGCAATCAGGATGGTGGTGCCGGGAACCGCCTTGCGGATCGCCGCCTCAAGCCCTGCGTTGTTGCGGATGGTCACGCTTTGCGCGGACGCGGTCATCGCGGGAAGCGCGATCCACAGGAGGCACACCGGGAGGGACATGGTTCTCATGGCACATCGCACCATGACCCCGAAAAGGCGCGCGGTGCAAGCAGGCTTTGCGGGCCGCGGACGCTCAGACCTTGCCGCGCAACAGCGACGCGAGGTCCGCGGATCCGCCGCGCCCGGCGGTGAGGATCGCCTCCTTCTGCAGGGCGGTGATTTCCGAAACCCCCTTGCGCGAAAGCGCGAGCATCGCCTCCATCTCGGATCCGGAAAACACCGCTTCCTCGCCGCTGCCCTGCACTTCGACGAAGTCGAGCGCCTCGGTCATCACCACATTGAAATCAACGGATGCGTCCTTGTCCTCGGAATAGTCGAGGTCGAGCAGCGGCGTGCCGTCCACCACGCCCGTCGACACCGCCGCCACGAGGCGGCGCAGCGGGAAGTCGCGCAGCTTGCCTTGCTCGAGCATGCGGTTGAAGGCGATGGCCGCCGCCACGCAGGCACCGGTGATGGATGCGGTGCGGGTGCCGCCGTCGGCTTGCAATACATCGCAGTCGATCCATATCGTGCGCTGGCCGATCTTCGAAAGGTCCACCGCCGCACGCAACGAGCGGCCGATGAGCCGCTGGATCTCGGACGACCTGCCGTCGAGCTTTCCGCGCGAGATGTCCCGCGGTTTGCGGTCGAGCGTGGAGTAGGGGAGCATCGAGTACTCGGCGGTGAGCCAGCCGCCCTCGACCTTTTGCGCACGCATCCAGCGCGGCACATCGTCCTCGATTGTGGCCGAGCAGATCACCCGGGTGTTGCCGAAGGACACCAGTACCGATCCGGTCGCGTGCGGGGCCACATCGGGCACGAAGGAAATGCTGCGGAGATCGCCGGGGTCGCGGCCGTCGTTGCGGGTCATGACGGCGAGTCAACCGCGGATGCCGCCCGGCGGCAAGGACGGACACCGGTTCAGGAACCAAGCAGGGTGGTGCGCGTGAAGAGCGGCACCACATGGATCCCGCGGGCCTCGATCGCCTGGCGCCCGCCCTCCTCGCGGTCGACCAGCACGAGGCAGAAGGCGATCCTGCCGCCCTCGCGCTCGATGGCGTCGATCGCCCTGAGGGTGGAACCGCCGGTGGTGATCACATCATCAACCACCACCACGGTGTCGCCGCTGCGGAAGTTTCCCTCGATCTGTTTTCCAGTGCCGTGGCCCTTGGGCTCCTTGCGCACGGTGAAAACCTGCAGCGCCTCCTGCGGATGCCGTGCGGCCGAGGTCATGCCCACCGCCAGCGAAATGGGATCGGCCCCGAGGGTCATGCCGCCGATCGCGTCGACCTTGAGGTGTTCCGAATGGATCTTGGAGCGCACCGCGTGCCAGCCGAGGTCGCCGATCAGGTTGGCGCCGAAGGGGTCGAGCGCGGTCATGCGGCAGTCGACATACAGGTCGCTTTGTTTGCCGGAGGCGAGGGTGAAGGAACCGGTGCGGACCGACTTCTCGAGCAGCAGTTCGCGGAGGGATGCGGCAGTGGCGAGCATGCGGGAGTCTTGCCGTCCCGCCGGGCCGATGGGAAGCGGGAAATCCGGGCGCGGATGCCCCAGCGGGCCCTCAATCGCCGCTCTTGAGCACCCGGATGAACGCGTCCTGGGGGATGTTCACCTTGCCGAACATCTTCAGCTTCTTTTTCCCCTCCTTTTGTTTCTCGAGC
>CAZMUK010000059.1:6826-11815 GCA_964569415.1 uncultured Luteolibacter sp.
CTTGCGTTTGCGGGTGATGTCGCCGCCGTAGCTCTTTGCCGTCACATTCTTGCGAATCGCAGAGATCGATTCGCGGGCCACGATCTTGCCGCCCACCGCCGCTTGGATCGCCACCACGAACAAGTGCGGCGGGATCACCTCCTTGAGCTTGAGCGCCAGCGCGCGGCCGTAGGACTCGGCCTTGTCGCGATGGACGATGGTCGAAAAGGCCTCGACCGGATCCCCGGCGATGAGCATGTCCATCTTGACCATCTTGGCGGATCGATAGCCGGCGTGCTCGTAGTCCATCGACCCGTAGCCGCGGGTGAGCGACTTGAGACGGTCGTTGAAGTCCACCAGGATCTCCCCGAGCGGAAGCGTGCAGGAGAGCATCACCCGCGCGTCGTCGATCGTCTCGGTATGGGTGACCTCCCCGCGTTTCTCCATCACCAGCTGCATCATGTCGCCGATGTACTCGCTGGGAACCATGATGTAGACATGCACCACCGGCTCGCGGATTTCCTCGATGATCTGCGTCTCGGGAAACAGCGAGGGGTTGTCGACGATCCGCTCGCTGCCGTCGGTGAGCGTGACTTGGTAGATCACCGACGGGTAGGTGGAGATGACATTCATGCCGAACTCGCGGCGCAGCCGTTCCTGGATGATCTCCATGTGGAGCAGCCCGAGGAATCCGCAGCGGAAACCGAAGCCCAGCGCCGCGGAGCTTTCCGATTGGTAGGTGAAGGCGGCGTCGTTGATCTGCAGCTTGGCCATCGCCGATTTGAGAGCCTCGTAGTCCGAGGACTCCACCGGATAGATCCCGGAGAAGACCATCGGCTGGATCTCCTTGTAACCGGGCAAGGCATCCGGACAGGGCCGTGCCGCATCGGTCATCGTGTCGCCGATCTTGGCTTCGTCGGCCGACTTCATGTTGGCGATCACATAGCCGACATCGCCCGCGGCGAGTCCCTCGCGCGTGGTCATGCCGGGGGTGAAGACTCCGGTTTCCTTGACCTCGTAGGTTTTCCCGGTGGCGAAGAGCTTCACCCGCTGTCCCTTGCGCACGCTTCCCGAGAAGACCCGCACATACGAGACCACGCCGCGGTAGTTGTCGTAGACCGAATCGAAGACCGATGCGCGCAGGAGCTTGTCGGGATCCTCCTTCGGAGGCGGCACGCGGTGGACGATTGCCTCGAGGATCTCGTCGATGCCGATGCCCTGCTTGGCGGATGCCGGGATGGCGTCCTCGGCGGGGATGGCCAGGATGTCCTCGAGTTGTTTGCGGCACTTGGGAACATCCGCCGCCGGGAGGTCGATCTTGTTGAGCACCGGAATGATCACGAGGTCCTGCTGGTGGGCGAGGTGCAGGTTGGCCACGGTCTGCGCTTCGACCCCTTGGGCGGCGTCGATCATCAGGATCGCTCCTTCGCAGCAAGCCAGCGAGCGGGCGACCTCGTAGGAGAAGTCGACATGACCCGGGGTGTCGAGCAGGTTGAGTTTGTAGCTGTTTCCGTCCTTGGCGGTGTACTCCATCGTGACCGGGTGGGCCTTGATGGTGATGCCCTTCTCGCGTTCGAGATCCATGGCATCGAGCAGCTGGTCCTGCCTTTCGCGCTGGCTGATCGTGCGGGTGGCCTCGAGCAAGCGGTCCGAAAGCGTGGTCTTCCCGTGGTCGATGTGGGCGATGATCGAAAAGTTGCGGGTCAGCTCGGTGGCCATGGGCGGGTCGGGGAAGCCGGGGGAGGAAAGCAGGTCGGGCACGACAAGGCACGAAAAAACCGGAGCGGCGGGAGAAGGCGTCCGCGGGCCCGGTTCACGGCCGCGACTGCCTGGTCAAGTCCGGTCGGGCCCGCTTGCGCCGACGCGGCGTTTCCACCATGCGGCCAGCAGGCTGCCGATGAGGCAGTGGCATACGGCCGAGACGGCGCCCGGGACGGGTGCGAGCGCGAGATGCGGGAAATGCCGCGCCGCAAGCGCCGCGCCGAGGCCGCTGTTCTGCATGCCGACCTCGATCGAGACGGTGCGGCGGATTTCCTCGCTGCCACCGGTGACCCACGCGAAAAGATATCCGAGCACGAACCCGAACCCGTGCAAGAGGAACACGGAGAAAAACAAGGGCGCCGCACTACGGGAAATCTCGGCCTTTTTGCCGCCCACGATGCAGGCGACGATCAGCACGATCACCGCCACGCTCACGAGAGGTCCCCACGCCGCCACCGCACCGCGTACCACCCCGGGCCTGCGCAGGCGGCCCACCAAGGTGTTGAAGACGATTCCCGCGGCCAAGGGAGCCACCACTACCTTCACCATGGAACCGAACAACCCCCACGCATCCACCGGCAACCACGCGCCGGCCAACCAGCGCGTCAGCAACGGCGTGGCGACGACGGCAATGATGGTGGAACTCATGGTCAGCAACACGCTGAGCGGGACATTGGCGCGGGATAGATAACAAATCACATTCGAAGCCGTGCCTCCCGGACAGCAACCGACGAGGATCAGCCCGATGGCCAATCCGGGCTCGAGGCGGAAACCACGGGCCACGGCCCACGCGGTGAGGGGCATGATGAGGAATTGCGCCGCCACCCCGAGCGCCACCTGTCGCGGCCGCCGCAACACGGCTGCGAAGTCCGAGAACTGCAAGGTCAGGCCCATGCCCAGCATGATCACCGCCAGACCGGTCTCAATGTGCGGTTGAAACCAAGTCCAGTCGGCGGGCCGGTACCATGCCCACACACAGGCAAGCAGCACCCACAGTGGAAATCCGTCGCACACCCGTTTGAGCAAAGCGGTCACGCACCCGACCCTGACAGGCTTCCGCCCGCGGTCAAACCCGCGGCGTGGGGCGCAGTCGGCTCAATCGCCGCCCGGTGCCGCCTCGGGCAATGCGGCGCGCGCCGATTCGGCTGCGGCCGGATCCGGCAACCGATCCGCCCACACGGCTGCGCCCGCGGGATCGGTCGTGACCCAAGAACGCGCGATCTCCGCGACCCATGATGCCGGATTGCCGTTCTCCGCAGCGATGCGCGCCGCCTCCTGTGGATGGGTCGCGGCCATGGTGCCCAAGGCCGTTGCGCGCACATGGTCGATGCGCGCCGGGTCTGTCAAACGCGGTGCTTCCCTCCATGCGCGCAGCGGGTCCGCATTGCTCAGGCTCACCAAGGCGGTTTCCAGAAACTCATCCCGCCTGCCACCCGCGTCGTTTCGGGACAGAGCCGCGAGGCAAGCCTCCGGATCGGAATGCGGCCATTGCGCGATGATGGAAACCAGTCCGCGTTCTGCGCCTTCTTCCCCCCGCAGGGAAAGAAATGTCTCCCACGCCTGCCGCGGCTGTCTTTCCGCCCAGGTATCGGCGGTGTGGACCAACGCCGCTTCGCGCAACGGCCCCGTTGCCATCCCCGTTGCCCATGCGAGGCAAGCCTGCGGATCCTTCGACGACCAACGAATGGCCAGTCCCATCACCGCCGCAAGCCCGTCATCTCCGCTGCCGAGTGTTTCCACCCATGCTGCCGCAGCACGGGGATCCGCCGATGCCCATCCATCGGCCAATGCAAGCAAGGCATCGGGAAGCGCGCCGGAATCGCGGAAATACGCCAACTTCGCCCGCGCTGCAGCCGGATCGCGCGCCGCAAGTTCCCGCAAGTCTTTCAAGCGGTCCTGCAGATGTTTCCCATCGCCGCTGGGGCTTCGCGGGCCATGAGGCGCGGGTTCCGCCTCGCGATGCAATGCATCAGACACGGGCTGACCGCCGGACTTCAAGCCCTCGCGCCCGGGTTTCTCACGCCGGGAAATCGCCCATGTGGCGAGCAGACCCATTGCAACGAGCAATGCGGACAATTGACAGCGCCGCCACTGCACGGCGATCACTTGAAGGCGCGCGCGCCGCTGAGCGTGAGGGTCTCGTTGCCGACTTTCACGATCCCCTTCACTTTGCCGTCGCCGGTGATCGTTCCGGTAACCACGGTCCCGGACTTGGTGCGCGCGTTGAGCTTGCCTGCCGCCGAGACGGTGCTTTTCGCCGGATCAAGCGCCTGCGACAGGCCTTTGGATCCGTTGTCCGTCCCGAAGACCCGCCCCCCGGCAGTCACCGCGACGATGAAGGCGGTGCCACCGGCTTTTCCTTGATAGATGCCGGAATATTTGGATTGGGCCACAACGGGAAGCACGGCCCCGAGGCCGAGGATACAAATCAGGAAACAAACACCGGGGAGCAGGAAACAGCCTTTTGGATTCATATGGCAAACATTGCGGCCCGATGCTTCCGATGTCAAGGCCGTTGCCCCGCCCGTGTTCGCGGAACCCTCTGCTGCGCATTTCATCTCATATCCAGCGCTCATTCCCGCAAAGCATTGCATCCTGCGCCTCCCGGCGTTTCACTCGCGGCGTCATGAGCAAGCCCCATACCTCCCACGCCGCGCTCGCCAAATGGGTCGCGGATCTCGCCTCCCTCTGCACGCCCGACGCGGTCGAGTGGTGCGACGGATCCCAGGCCGAATGGGACCGCCTCACATCGATGATGGTCGAGAAGGGAACTTTCGTCAGGCTCAACCCGCAAAAACGCCCGAACTCTTTCCTCGCCCGTTCCACCCCCTCGGATGTGGCGCGCGTCGAGGACCGCACCTTCATCTGCTCGAAGCGGCCCGACCAAGCCGGCCCCACCAACCATTGGGCCGATCCTGCGGAAATGCGCGCGACCCTGACGGAAAAATTCAAAGGCTGCATGAAGGGCCGCACCATGTATGTGATCCCCTTCTGCATGGGCCCGCTGGATTCGCCGCTGGCGAAGATCGGCATCGAGGTCACCGACAGCCCCTATGTGGTGGTGAACATGCGCATCATGTGCCACATGGGATCGCATGTGCTCAAGCGGCTCGAGGACGAGGCCGCCGGGCTGGTGCCCAAGGCCCGCGACGGCCACGGCAACTTCATTCCCTGCCTCCACTCGGTGGGCGCCCCGCTCGAGACCGGTCAACAGGACGCGCCCTGGCCCTGCAACGAGGACAAATACAT